>JAHDXY010000292.1:0-4327 GCA_023384005.1 Burkholderiaceae bacterium
GCTGTTCTGGCTGGCAGCCGCCCCGGCGCTCTCGGGCGCGACGCTGCGCATCTTCTATTCGTTCATGATCCCGATCTTCGGCGGAAGGCGCTGGACCGCTCTATCGACGGCAACGCTGCTGATTCCGGCGGTCGGAATCGGCATCGCGGTGCAGGATCCGACCACCGGCTACTCGACGATGCTGATCCTCGCCCTGGCCTGCGGCCTGGGCGGCGGCAACTTCTCGTCGTCGATGGCCAACATCAGCTTCTTCTTCCCGAAGGAGCGCAAGGGCTCGGCGCTAGGCCTCAACGCCGGCCTGGGCAATCTCGGCGTCTCGGTCGTCCAGTTCTTCAGCCCGCTGGTGATCGCGGTGGGCGTGCTCGGCATCTTCGGCGGTGAGCCGCAGACGATCGTCAAGGGCGGGCACGAGGAGCAGGTGTGGATGCAGAACGCCGCGTTCATCTGGGTGCCATGGATCGTGATCACCTCGCTCGCGGCATGGTTCGGCATGCACGACATCGCCGAAGCGAAGGCGTCGGTGGCGGCACAGGCGGCCATCTTCCGGCAGAAGCACAACTGGCTGATGTGCCTGCTCTACCTCGGCACCTTCGGCTCGTTCATCGGTTACGCCGCCGGCTTCCCGCTGCTGATCAAGTCGCAGTTCCCAGCGATCAATCCGCTCGCGTACGCGTGGTTGGGGCCGCTCGTGGGCGCCGTGGTGCGCCCCTTCGGCGGGTGGCTGTCGGACAAGCTGAGCGGCGCGAAGATCACGTTCTGGAATTTCATCGTGATGGCGCTCGCCGTGGTGGGCGTACTCGCCTTCCTTCCGTCGGGTGAAAGCGCCGGGAACTTCACCGGGTTCTTCCTGATGTTCCTCGTGCTCTTCGTGACGACCGGGATCGGCAACGGGTCGACGTTCAAGATGATTCCCGAGATCTTCATCTCGATCGCCGGACGTGGAGTGCCCGCCAACGACCTGGCGGCGCGCGAGCGGGCTGCGCGCGACGGAAACACGCTCGCAGCGGCCACGCTCGGCTTCACAGCCGCCATCGGAGCTTACGGCGGTTTCTTCATTCCCAAGAGCTACGGCACTTCAATCGCGGCGACGGGCTCACCGCATGCCGCGTTCTGGGTCTTCCTCGTCTTCTACGCGCTGTGCATCTTGACTACCTGGTGGTACTACAGCCGCAAGAACGCGGAGATGCCGTGTTGAAGCGCCCGCAATCTGTCGCCGCCGCCAGCGCGCGCGGTGTCGCGCACCCGAACGCCGCAGCTACCGGCAACGAACGACGCAGGAGCAACAGATGAGCCACTTCCTCGATCGACTGAGTTTCTTCAAGCAGCCCAAGGAAGCTTTCGCCGGCGGTTACGGCGTCACCACGGGCGAGGATCGCACCTGGGAGGACAGCTACCGCGCGCGATGGCAGCACGACAAGATCGTACGCTCCACGCACGGCACGAACTGCACCGGCTCGTGCTCGTGGAAGATCTACGTCAAGGGCGGCATCGTCACCTGGGAAACCCAGCAGACCGACTACCCGCGCACGCGTCCCGATCTTCCGAACCACGAGCCGCGCGGCTGCGCACGCGGCGCGAGCTACAGCTGGTACCTGTACAGCGCGAACCGCGTGAAGTACCCGCTCGTGCGCGGGCGGCTGCTCAAGCACTGGCGCGAGGCGCGCCTGAAGCTCGGTCCGGTCGAGGCCTGGCAGTCGATCGTCTCGGACGGCGCGAAGAGGCGCGACTACCAATCGAAGCGCGGCCTGGGCGGATTCGTTCGCTCTGGCTGGGACGAGGTCAACGAGATCGTCGCGGCGGCCAACACGTACACGATCAAGCAGTACGGGCCCGACCGCATCATCGGCTTCTCGCCGATCCCGGCAATGTCGATGGTGAGCTACGCCGCGGGCAGCCGCTACCTGTCGCTGATCGGCGGCGTGTCGATGAGCTTCTACGACTGGTATTGCGACCTGCCGCCGTCGAGCCCGCAGGTCTGGGGCGAGCAGACCGACGTTCCCGAATCGGCCGACTGGTACAACTCCACCTTCATCATCGCGTGGGGCTCGAACGTGCCGCAGACGCGCACGCCCGACGCGCACTTCTTCACCGAGGTCCGCTACAAGGGCGCGAAGACGGTTGCCGTCACGCCCGACTACGCCGAGGTCAGCAAGCTCGCCGACCTGTGGCTGCACCCCAAGCAGGGCACCGACGCCGCGCTCGCGATGGCGATGGGCCACGTGATCATGAAGGAGTTCTACTTCGACAAGAGGAGCGAGTACTTCGACGACTACGCGCGCCGCTACACCGACCTCCCGCTGCTCGTGACGCTGCGCGAGCAGGAGACCTCCGCGGGCAAGGTCATGGTGCCCGAGCGCTACCTGCGCGCGAGCGACTTCGACGGCAAGCTCGAGCAGGCCAACAATCCCGAGTGGAAGACCGTCGCGCTCACCGACGGCGGCGAAGTCGTCGTTCCGAACGGGTCGATCGGTTTCCGCTGGGGTCCCGGCGATCGCGCCGACGCCGGCAAGTGGAACCTCGAGAGCCGCGACGCCGGCAGCGGCACCGAAGCGAAGTTCCGCCTGTCGCTGCTCGAAGGCGACCAGGGCAAACCCGAGACTGCGAAGGTGGGTTTCCCGTACTTCGGCGGCGTGGATACGCCGCACTTCACCGCGAACAAGAAGTCCGACGTGCTCGCGCGCACCGTGCCGGTGCAACGGCTCGCGCTCGCCGAGGGCGAGATGATGGTCGCGACCGTGTTCGACCTGCTCGCCGCCAACTACGGCATCGAGCGCGGTTACGGTGACGGCGCGAACGACTACGCCGACGACCTGCCGTACACGCCGGGCTGGCAGCAGAGCATCACCGGCGTGGATGCGCAGCAGGTAATCACCGTCGCGCGCCAGTTCGCCGACAACGCCGACAAGACCCGCGGCAAGTCGATGGTGATCATCGGCGCGGCGATGAACCACTGGTACCACTCCGACATGAACTACCGCGGCATCATCAACATGCTGATGCTGTGCGGCTGCATCGGACAATCTGGCGGCGGCTGGGCGCACTACGTGGGCCAGGAAAAGTTGCGCCCGCAAACCGGCTGGACCGCGCTCGCCTTCGCGCTCGACTGGATCCGCCCGCCGCGCCAGCAGAACTCGACGAGCTTCTTCTACGCGCACACCGACCAGTGGCGCTACGAGAAACTGCGCATGGAAGAGGTGCTCTCGCCGCTGGCCGATCGCGAGGCCTTCAAGGGCAGCATGATCGACTACAACGTGCGCGCCGAGCGCATGGGGTGGCTGCCCTCGGCGCCGCAGCTGCAGACCAATCCCCTGCAGGTCGTGCGCGACGCGACCGCCGCGGGCATGGACGCCAAGGACTACGCGGTCAAGTCGCTCAAGGACGGCACGCTCGAGCTCTCGTGCGAGGATCCCGACGAGCCGGCCAACTGGCCGCGCAACATGTTCGTGTGGCGCTCGAACCTGCTCGGGTCCTCGGGCAAGGGCCACGAGTACTTCCTCAAGCACCTGCTGGGCACGACGCACGGCGTGCAGGGCGCCGAGCTCGGCACGCAGGACGCCAAGCCGATGGAAGTGAAGTGGCACGACAAGGGCCCCGAAGGGAAGCTCGACCTGCTGGTCACGCTCGACTTTCGCCTGAGCACGACCTGCCTGTACTCGGATATCGTCCTTCCCACCGCCACCTGGTACGAGAAAAACGACCTCAACACTTCCGACATGCACCCGTTCATCCACCCGCTGTCGACCGCGGTGGATTCGCCGTGGGAAGCACGCTCCGACTGGGAGATCTACAAGGGCTTCGCGAAGAAGTTCTCCGAGGTCTGCGTCGGTCACCTCGGCGTCGAGAAGGAGCTGGTGCTCACGCCGCTGATGCACGACACGCCGGGCGAGCTCGCACAGGCGCTCGACGTGCGCGACTGGAAAAAGGGCGAGGTCGAGCTGATCCCCGGCAAGACCGCGCCGGCGATCGCGGTGGTCGAGCGTGACTATCCGAACACCTACAAGCGCTTCACCGCGCTGGGTCCGCTGATGTCGAAGGTGGGCAACGGCGGCAAGGGCATCTCGTGGAAGACCGAGACCGAAGTCGAGCAGCTCGGCGATCTCAACGGCCGCGTGACCGAGGAAGGCGTCACCAGGGGCATGCCGAGGATCGTCACCGACATCGACGCGACCGAAGTCGTGCTCTCGCTCGCGCCCGAAACCAACGGACATGTGGCGGTGAAGGCCTGGGAGGCGCTCTCGAAGATCACCGGGCGCGACCACACGCACCTGGCGCGGCATCGCGAGGACGAGAAGATCCGCTTTCGCGACATCCAGGCGCAGCCGCGCAA
>JAHDXY010000292.1:4337-5607 GCA_023384005.1 Burkholderiaceae bacterium
TCAGCTCGCCCACCTGGTCGGGGCTCGAGAGCGAGAAGATCTCGTACAACTCGGGCTACACGAACGTGCACGAGCTGATCCCCTGGCGCACGCTCTCGGGCCGCCAGCAGTTCTACCAGGACCACCCGTGGATGCGCGCGTTCGGCGAGACGCTCACGGTTTACCGCCCGCCGGTGGACCTCAAGACGCTGGCCGCGGTGCGGGGCCTGAAGTCCAACGGCAACAAGGAGATCGCGCTCAACTTCATCACGCCGCACCAGAAGTGGGGGATCCACTCCACCTACAGCGACAACCTGATGATGCTCACGCTCAATCGCGGCGGCCCGGTGATCTGGCTCTCGGAAGACGACGCGAAGGACGCGGGAATCGTCGACAACGACTGGGTGGAGCTGTTCAACGCCAACGGCGCGATCGCGGCACGCGCGGTCGTCAGTCAGCGCGTGAATCCCGGCATGGTGATGATGTATCACGCGCAGGAAAAGATCATCAACACGCCCGGATCCGAGATCACCGGCACGCGCGGCGGCATCCACAACTCGGTCACGCGCACCGTGCTCAAGCCCACGCACATGATCGGCGGCTACGGGCAGCTGAGCTACGGCTTCAACTATTACGGAACGATCGGCACCAACCGCGACGAGTTCGTGCTGGTGCGCAAGATGGTCAAGATCGACTGGATGGACGCGCCGGCCGCGGCCCTGGGACAAGGAGTCGCAGCATGAAAGTTCGCGCTCAGATCGGCATGGTGCTCAACCTGGACAAGTGCATCGGTTGCCACACCTGTTCGGTCACCTGCAAGAACGTCTGGACCAACCGCCCCGGCGTCGAGTACGCCTGGTTCAACAACGTCGAGACCAAACCCGGCATCGGCTACCCGAAGGAATGGGAGAACCAGGATCGCTGGAACGGCGGCTGGGTTCGCAAGCCTTCGGGCGGAATCGAACCGCGCCAGGGCGGGAAGTGGAAGCTGCTGATGCGCATCTTCTCCAATCCGAACCTTCCGGAGATCGACGACTACTACGAGCCCTTCGACTTCGACTACGACCATCTCCAGAGCGCGCCCGAGATGAATGCGCCTCCCACCGCGCGTCCGCGCAGCCTGATCACCGGCGAGCGCATGGAGAAGATCGTCTGGGGGCCGAACTGGGAGGAGATCCTCGGCGGCGAGTTCTCCAAGCGCTCGAAGGACAAGAACTTCGACGAAATCCAGAAGGACATCTACGGCCAGTTCGAGAACACCTTCATGATGTACCTGCCCAGGCTGTGCGAG
>JAHDXY010000293.1 GCA_023384005.1 Burkholderiaceae bacterium
GTACTGGCCTCCGAAGCCAGGGGTCGCTGGTTCGATCCCAGCCGGGCGCGCCATTCCTTGCAGGTCTCGATCGAGGCCGGGGTGCGGAAAGCGCGCCCATTGGGTACCCCATGGCAGATTCCGACGATTGGTCGATTCCCGACGAGATGCAACCGAGCGAGGCGGACCTTGGCTTCGACCTCGCGCGCGCGCTCGACGCGATGGTCGCGGTCCGCGCAGAGGTTCCGCAGGACGCATTCACCGCTTCGATTCTCGGCACCGACCGCAGCGGCAACGGCGTAGTGATCGACGAAGACGGCATCGTGCTCACGATCGGGTACCTGATCACCGAGGCGCAGACGGTGTGGCTGACGACCAATCGCGGCCAGGTCGTCCCCGGCTACCCGCTCGCCTACGACCAGGCGACCGGCTTCGGACTGATCCGTGCGCTGCAGCCGCTCGGGGCGCCAGCGCTCGAGCGCGGCAGCGCCGATTTGTGCGCGCCCGGCGACCCGGTCTTCGTGCTCGGCCACGGCGGCATCGAGCACGCGCTGCGGGCGCGGCTGGTGGACAAGCGCGAGTTCGCCGGCTACTGGGAATACATGCTCGACGAAGCGCTGTTCACCGCGCCCGCGCACCCGCGCTGGAGCGGAGCCGCGCTGCTCGACGCGGGCGGCCGGCTGATCGGGATCGGCTCTCTTCTGATCCAGGAGTCGTCGGACGGGGACTCGGTGCAGGGAAACATGATGGTGCCGATCGACCTGCTCGAGCCGATCCTGCCGAGCATGCTCGCCACCGGGCGCTCGGGCCAGCCGGCGCGTCCCTGGCTGGGAGTCTATGCCGGGGAGACGGGCGATCAGGTGCTGGTGGGCGGAGTCGCCGCCGGCGGCCCCGCAGCGAACGCCGGGATCGAACAGGGCGACCTGATCCTCGACGTGGCGGGCGAGCGCGTGACCGAGCTGCCCGAGTTCCTGCGCGCCGTCTGGGGCCTGGGCCCGGCCGGCGTAAAGGTCCCGCTGAAGATCGCGCGCGGCGGCGACGTGCTGCGCGTCGAGATCCAGTCGGTAGACCGCAACGACTTGCTCAAGGGCCCGCGGCTGCACTGAGCCGGCCCCTCTTGGCCAGAGCCGCGCGCAATGGATACCATGGCCGGATGAACGACAACGGCTGGAACAACGGCTGGAACCTCTCGACCAAGTTCGTCGCGGTGGGCGCGGCGCTGCTCGTGATCGCGATCACCGCGGTGGGCCTGACACTGTCGCTGACCTGGGAGCTCGAGGGCGGTGCCGCCGCGATCAACGAGGGCGGGCGCCTGCGCATGCAGACCTACAGGCTCGCGCTGCAGCTGCGCGACGGTGATCGCGACGCCGCGACGCAGCTCGCGCGTTCGGTCGACGAGAGCTTCGCGCTGCTCGAGGCAGGAGACCCTTCGCGACCGCTGTTCATGCCGCGCGACGCGGCGTTGCGGGCGGAGCTGAACAAGTTGCGCGCCGAGTGGAACGCGCTGCGCAAGCGCTGGGTCGAGGGCGAGGCGGGCGACGCGGCGCAGGTTCGCGACCGCGCCGCGGGTTTCGTCGATGCCGTGGACCGTTTCGTCGCGCAGATCGAAGACCATCTGGCGGCGCGCACCGCGGTGCTCAACGGCGTGCAGTTCGCGATGATGGCGCTCGCGCTCGCGGGGGCGATCGCGCTGCTCTCCGCGGGACACCTGTTCGTGCTCGACCCGGTGAACCGCCTGCGCGACGGCGTCTCGCGGGTTCGCCAGGGCGACTACGCGACGCACGTGAGCGTCGAATCGAAGGACGAGTTCGGCCAGCTCGCCGAGGGCTTCAACGCGATGACCGCGCAGCTCAAGTCGGTATACGACAGCCTCGAGAGGAAGGTCGCCGAGAAGACGCTGGACCTGCAGTCGCGCCAGGAGCGCCTCGCGGCGCTATATGACATCACGACGCTGATGGCACGCGCGACGACGCTGGAAGAGCTCGGCGAGGGCTTTGCCAAACGCATCGCCGCGATTTCCGCGGCCGACGCCGTTTCCGTGCGCTGGGCCGACGCTCAGGCGAACCGCTTCATGCTGATCGGCAGCTATTGCCTGCCGCAATCGTTGCGCGACGCCGAGCACTGCGTCCACTCCGGCGACTGCCATTGCGGCGCGCCGGGCCTGCCGCTTCGCATCATCCCGATCCGCGACATCGACCCGGTGGGCGTGAACCTGTGCGAGCAGTCGGGTTTTGCGTCGATAGTCGTCGTGCCGGTGCGCCTGCACGAGCGCGCCGTCGGCGAGGTCGCGCTGTTCTACCGCGGGCAGAACTCGCTGCCCGAGGTGGAGCGCGCGCTCTACGAGGCTTTCGCGTCGCACCTCGCGAGCGCGATCGAGACGATCCGGCTCGACGCGCAGGATCGCGAGGCTGCGGTGGCGGAAGAGCGCCAGATGCTCGCGCGCGAGCTGCACGACTCGATCGCGCAGTCGCTGGCGTTCATGAAGATCCAGGTGCAGATGCTGCGCGCCGCGCTGGGCAAGGGCGACGAGGACGCGGTGCGCACGACGCTCGAGGAAATCGACACCGGCGTGCGCGAAAGCTACGGCGACGTGCGCGAACTGCTGGTGCACTTCCGCACGCGCACCTCGCACGAAGATATCGAGCATGCGCTGCGCACGACGCTCTCCAAGTTCGAGCACCAGACCGGCGTACGCGCCGCGCTCGAGATGAGCGGGCAGGGTCTTCCGCTGCGCCCCGACGTGCAGATCCAGTTGCTTCACGTGATCCAGGAGGCACTGTCCAACGTGCGCAAGCACGCGCGCGCGCAAAGGGTTAGCCTGCGCGTCGCGCAGGGCGCCGTGTGGCGCTTCGAGGTGATCGACGACGGCGTCGGCTTCGGCGCCGAGGGCGGCGTCGCTGGCCCGATCCACGTGGGCATCGGCATCATGCGCGAGCGCGCGCAGAGCGTCGGCGCGACGATCGAGATCGACTCGCATCCGGGACGCGGCACGACGGTGGCGATCACCGTGCCCGCCGGCGCGCGCCCCGCGAGCGCTGCGCGCCCCGCGAGCTCCGCCGCGCTGGAAGGCCGCGCCGCATGAGCGTAGCGGACCCGTCGCGACGCCTCACTCCGCGCTTGCAACCCGAGGTCAACGCGTGAGCGCTGCACCGATCCGTCTGCTGCTGGTCGACGATCACACGCTGTTTCGCCGCGGGATGATCGCGCTGCTCTCGAGCGACCCGCGGCTCGCCGTCGTCGCCGAGGCCGCCGATGCAGGCGTCGCGACGCGCCTCGCGCGCGAGCACCAACCCGACGTGATTCTGCTCGACAACCACCTGCCCGGCGTCAACGGCGTCGACGCGCTGCCGGGCCTGCGCGAAGTGGCGCCGCAGGCGAAGATCCTGATGCTCACCGTGAGCGAGGACGAGGACGACCTCACGCGCGCGCTCAAGGCGGGCGCGGCGGGTTACCTGCTCAAGACCGCCGAGGCCGACTGGCTCGTCGGCGCGATCCTGCGCGTGGTCGACGGAGATTCGGTGATTTCGCCCGAGCTCACCGAGAAGCTGATCCACGCGCTGCGCGCCGACCGGGAGTGCGCGCCGCTGGCCGCGCCCGCCGCGGCCCGCGCACGACCGCAGGACGCGCTGTCGCCGCGCGAGTCCGAGATCCTGCGCGAGATCGCGCGCGGCGGCAGCAACAAGGAGATCGCGCGCCGCCTCGACATCGCCGAGACAACCGTCAAGGTCCACGTGCAGGCCGTGCTCAGGAAGCTGGGGCTTGCATCGCGCGTGCAGGCCGCGGTCTACGCGGTCGAGAACGGCCTGATCTAGGACCGCGCGCGCTGCCGGGCGCTCATTCGTCCGCCGTTCATCCGTTCGCTACTCCTTTCGAACTACCGGCGCGCGCGCGCCTGCCCTTCCTTCGACCTAGCGCGCCGCGTGCGCGCTAGTTCCATTGCCTTTGCCTTTCGCTACCACTGGCGGATGTTCGCGTGCTGCGTGCGCGCCGAGAATCGTTCGTAGTTCTCTGGGGGAAGCAAGGATGGCGACACAAAGTCAAAAGGCGATTTCGGTGCTCGCGGCAAGCACCTTCGCGTTCACCGCGTGTTTCATGATCTGGATGATGTTCGGCGTGATCGGAATCCCGATCAGGGAAGCGCTGGACCTCAACGCGACGCAGTTCGGTCTGCTCACCGCGACGCCGGTGCTCACCGGGTCGCTGTTTCGCGTGCCGATCGGGATGTGGACCGACAAGTACGGCGGGCGCATCGTCTTCGCAGGCGTTCTCGCCGTCACGATCATCCCGATCTGGATGATGTCCTACGCCACCGAGTACTGGCACTTCCTGCTGATCGGCCTGTTCGTGGGCGTCGCGGGTGCGTCGTTCTCGGTCGGCACGCCCTACGTCGCGCGCTGGTTCCCGAAGAACCGGCAGGGTTTCGCGATGGGGCTCTTCGGCGCGGGCAATGCCGGCGCGGCGCTCAACAAGTTCATCGCCCCGGCGATCGTCGTGGCCTTCGGCTGGCAGTTGGTCCCGCAGGTCTACGCGGCGGTCATGCTCGGCACGCTGCTGCTGTTCTGGCTGCTCTCGCACCACGACCCCGCGCACGTCGTGGACAAGAGCGTGACGTGGCGCCAGCAGCTCTCGGTGATGAAAGATCCGAAGGTGTGGAAGTACTGCCAGTACTACTCGATCGTGTTCGGCGGCTACGTCGCGCTCGCCTTGTGGATGGTGCAGTACTACGTCGGCGAGTACGGCCTGGACATCCGCGTGGCGGCGCTGCTCGCGGCGGCGTTCTCGCTTCCCGGCGGCGTGCTGCGCGCGGTCGGCGGCTGGCTGTCGGACAAGTACGGCGCGCACTCGATCACCTGGTGGGTGATGTGGGTGAGCTGGATCTGCCTGTTCCTGCTGTCGTATCCGCAGACCGAGATGACCATCGCCACCGCGAAGGGCCCGCTCACGCTGTCGATCGGACTGAACGTCTACTGGTTCACCGTGCTGATGTTTATCCTCGGCATCGCCTGGGCCTTCGGCAAGGCGAGCACCTTCAAGTACATCTCCGACGAGTACCCGCAGAACATCGGCGTGATCTCGGGCGTCGTCGGGCTTGCGGGCGGACTGGGCGGCTTCGTCCTGCCGATCATGTTCGGCGCGCTGATGGACTTCACCGGTATCCGTTCCTCGGCCTTCATGCTGATGTACGGCGTGGTCTGGGTCTCGCTGATCTGGATGTACTTCACCGAAGTCCGCGGCACCGAACTGATGGGGCGCCACGCCCACGCGCTCACGGCGCCGGCGGGCGCGACGCGCTGAGCGTGCGGAACCGACGACAACCGAAAGGACGAGGAAATGAATCCCAACAAGGCACGGGCGGCTCGCGGCAAGCGGCTGCTCACCCTGTGGACACCCGAGGACAAGGAGTTCTGGGAGCGCGAGGGCGAGGCGATCGCGAAGCTCAATCTGTGGATCTCGATCCCCGCGCTGTTCCTCGCATTCGCGGTCTGGCAACTGTGGAGCGTGGTCGCGGTGAGCCTGCCCGCGCTGGGGTTCAAGTACTCGACCAACCAGCTGTTCTGGCTGGCAGCCGCCCCGGCGCTCTCGGGCGCGACGCTGCGAATCTTCTATTCGTTC
>JAHDXY010000294.1:0-2954 GCA_023384005.1 Burkholderiaceae bacterium
CGCGTCGAGCTGGTACGAACTCAGGTGCAGGCCGAGCTTGGGCACCACGAACCAGCCCGGACGCACGATCGGATAGGACACGCGCGGATGGGCGATCAGCCTCGTGCCTTCGGGCGAGCCCGCGAGCGGACGGCGGAACTGGGTCGCGTCGAGCATCAGCTCGGCGTCCAGGCCCAGCAGGTCGCGCCGCGCCCAGCTGAGGTTGAGCTGCGGCACGCGCTCGTAGGGCGGCGCGAGGCGCGCGTCGAGGATGCTCTGGTAACGAGTCGCGCGCATCGTCAGGTTCCAGTCGCCGAACGCGCGCGTCGCGACGAAATCGCGCGGCAGCGATCGCTCGGAACTCGCCAGGATCGAGCGCGAGTAGTCGACGAAGTAGTCGTCGTCGGAGACGGCTCGCGCGGTGACCGCGCCGTTCCACCCCGCGAAATCGGCGAAGGTGCTCTGCACGCTGGCGAAACTGCGGCTCGTCCCGGTGACCGAATCGTGCGGCGCGTACTCGAATCGCAGGTCGCCGAAGGCCTTCGGTTCGAGGAAGCGGAACTGCCCGCCGAGTTGCAGCCCGCGCCGCTGCATCACCCGCGGGTAGAGCGTGAAATCGCGGTTCGGCGCGATGTTCCAGTAATAGGGCAGCGTCACCTCGGGCCCCGATCGCGAGGTCAGCGCGAAACTGGGCGTGAGGACTCCGCTGCGCCGGTCTTCGCCCAGCGGAAACGCGAACCACGGCGCGTACAGGATCGTGCTGCCGTTGAACTTCAGGTTGGCCGACCGGCCGCTCGCTTCCTGGCGCTCCTCGTCGATCAGCAGCGACTCCATCTCGAGCTGCCACCCGGAATCGCCCGGCCTGCACGTCGTGTAGCTGGCATTGCGCAGCGAGAAGCGCTTGGGCCCGAGGAACTCGAGTTCCTCGGCGTCGCCGCGCCCGCCGTGCAACGCGATGTAGTAGCTCGGCGAGGCGAAGAAGCCCTCGCTGGCGTCGAGCTTCAGGCGCAACTCGGGGCCGGTGAACACGTTGCTCTCGCGCACGACGCGCACGCCGCCGCCCGCGACGACCTCGTCGTCCTGCGGATAGTAGGTGATCCTCGCACCGCGCACGACCGTGCCGGCGTGGCGCATCTCGGCGTCGCCGCTGAAGGTGATCTCGCGGTCGGGATTGCCGCTGATGCGCTCGGCGCGGCCGTAGACGGGCCGCCCGATCGTGACGCGCGCGCCCTCTTCGCTCAGCGTTCGCGCCAGGCCGAGAGAGAAGGCTTCGGCGCCGACCACGCCGGGAAACGCGCAGCAGGCGGCGAGCGACAGCCCGACGATGCGGGTCGATGGAGCGGTTGTTCCCAATGTTCTTCTATTATACGAAGCACCCACCCCCGGGCGCGCGCCGGTCACGCTCCCTGAATGATGTCCGATCCCGAGCCACACCCCTTGCGAACCCCCGCAGCGAGCGGCGACGCGCGCCTGGCGCAGTTGCGCGGCTGGCTGTCTTCGTTGCCGCCCCGGTATCGGCTCGACCTCGACACACTGCGCCCCGCCTCCGATGACGCGAGCTTCAGGCGCTACTTCCGGCTCGCGGGCGAAGGCACCGGGGCGCGCTCGTTGATCGCGATGGACGCGCCGCCCCCGATGGAGGATTGCCGCCCCTTCGTGCACGCCGCGGGCGCGCTGGCGCGAGTCGGGATGACGGTGCCGCGCGTGTACGAGGCCGACCTCGATCGCGGCTTCCTGCTGCTGCAGGACTTCGGCTCGCGCACCTACCTCGACGAGATCCTGGCGGCCCGCGCAGCCGGCGCACCGGCCGACGGACCGGCGCGGATCGACGCGATGTACGCCGACGCGAGCGCCGCGCTGCTCGCGATCCAGCGCGCGAGCGTGCCCGGCGTGTTCCCGCCGTATGACCGCGAGCTGCTGCGCCGGGAGCTCATGCTCTTCGTGCAGTGGTACCTGGAGCGACACAGGAAATTCACGCCGGATGCGGCCGACAGCGCGACGATCGAGAAGGCCTTCGAAGCGCTGCTCCTGAACAACCTCGCGCAGCCGTGCGTCTTCGTACACCGCGACTTCCATTCGCGAAACCTGATGCTGCTCGAAGGCGCGGCCAGTCCGGGCGTGCTCGACTTCCAGGATGCCGTCTACGGCCCGATCACCTACGACCTGGTCTCCTTGCTGCGCGACGCCTACCTGTCCTGGCCCGAGGAGCGCGTGATCGACTGGGCGGTCAGGCACTGGCAGGGCGCGCGCGCGGCGGGGTTGCCGGTGGCGACGGACTTCGCCGCGTTCTACCGCGATTTCGAGTGGATGGGATTGCAGCGCCACCTGAAGGTGCTCGGCATCTTCGCGCGCTTGTCTCATCGCGACGGCAAGGACCGCTATCTCGCCGACCTGCCGCTGGTGCTCGAGTACGTGCTCGAAGTCGCGAAGAGGTACCGTGAATTCGGCCCGCTCGCCCGCCTGATCGAGCGCGTCGAAGGACGCGAGCGCAGTGTCCGCTACACGTTCTGACACGGCTGCGCCCGCGATGCGCGCGATGATCCTCGCGGCCGGTCGCGGCGAGCGGATGCGCCCGCTCACCGATCGCTGCCCCAAGCCGCTGCTCGCGGTCGCGGGAAAGCCGCTGATCGAATGGCACCTGCAGCGGCTGCGCGCAGCCGGATTCGTCGACGTCGTGATCAACCACGCGCATCTGGGAGAGATGATCGAGCGCGCGCTTGGCACCGGCGAACGCTGGGGTCTGCGAATCGCCTACTCGGCCGAACGCGTCGCGCTCGAGACCGCGGGTGGAATCGCTTTCGCATTGCCCTTGCTGGGCGACGCGCCTTTTCTCGTTGTCAACGGCGACATCTGGTGCGATTTCGATTTCTCCGCTGCGCGCACGATCGCCACGGCGATGACCAGCTCCGAAATCGACGCCTGCTGCGTGCTGGTTCCCAATCCGGCGCACAACCCGCGGGGCGATTTCGGGCTCG
>JAHDXY010000294.1:2964-5556 GCA_023384005.1 Burkholderiaceae bacterium
CTCGAAGCCTGCGGCTCGCTCACGCCGCCTCTCGCGCGGCTCTCGGCGGGGGCGACGCCGCTGCTGACCTTCAGCGGCATCGCCGTCTACGCGCCACGGCTTTTCGATGGCATCGTACGCGGTGCGAGAGCACCGCTCGCGCCCTTGCTGCATCGCGCCGCGGCGCTGGCGCGCGCCGCGGCACTGCGACACGACGGTCGGTGGGTCGACGTTGGCACGCCCGAGAGGCTGGCCGAACTGGATGCGCGATTGCGCGAGGGGAGTTGAGATGCAGGTCCAAATCGCGCGACGCGCGCGGCTGATCGAACGCATGCGCGCCGCGGGCGGCGGCATCGCGGTGCTGTTCAACGCGCCCGAAGTGGCGCGCAACCGCGACAGCCATTACCCGTACCGCTGGGACAGCTACTTCTACTATCTCTGCGCGTTTCCAGAGCCCGAAGCGGCGCTCGTGATCAGCGTCGACGCGACGAGCGCGCGCGCCGAGTTGTACTGTCGCGAGAAGGACGAGGCACGCGAGATCTGGGACGGCTTTCGCTTCGGTCCCGATGCCGCGCGCGAAGCCTTCGCGCTCGACGCCGCCCACCCGATCGGCGAACTCGACGCACGCGCGACGAGCCTGCTCGCCGATCGCCCGGCGCTGTTCTACGCGCTGGGCGCCGAGGACTCGATCGACGCCCGAATCGCGCGCTGGCTGGCGGGAGTGCGCGCCCAGGCACGCACCGGAGTGTCGGCGCCGACCCGGGCGATCGACGTGCGCGCGATCGTCGACGAGATGCGCCTGGTCAAGGACGCGCACGAGATCGACCTGATGCGTCGCGCCGGCACGATCTCGGCGGCCGCGCACCTGCGCGCGATGCGAGCCTGCGCGCCGGGGCGCCACGAGTACGAGGTGGAGGCCGAGCTGCTGCACGAATTCCGGCGCAACGGTTCGCAGTCCCCCGCCTACGGCTCGATCGTCGCCGGCGGGCGCAACGCCTGCGTGCTGCACTACCGCGACAACGCGGCGCAGCTGCGCGACGGCGACCTGCTGCTGATCGACGCCGGCTGCGAACTCGACGGCTACGCCTCGGACATCACCCGGACCTTCCCGGTGAACGGCGCGTTCAGCGCGGCGCAGCGCGAACTCTACGAGCTCGTCCTGGCCGCGCAGGCCGCCGCGATCGAGGCCACGCAGCCGGGCGCGCGCTTCATCGATCCGCACGACGCCGCGGTACGCGTGCTGGCGCAGGGAATGATCGACTGCGGCCTGATCGAAGGACCGCGCGACGCAGCGATCGAATCCGGGGCGTACAAGCGCTTCTACATGCACCGCACCAGTCACTGGCTGGGAATGGACGTGCACGACTGCGGCGAGTACCGCGAGCCGGGCGAGCCGGGAACCGGCGAGAGCCGGCCGTGGCGCGTGCTGCGCCCGGGAATGGTGCTCACGATCGAACCAGGCATCTACGTGCAAGCCGCCGACGACGTCCCCGAGCGCTATCACGACATCGGCATCCGCATCGAGGACGACGCGCTCGTCACGACCGCGGGCTGCGAGATCCTCAGCCGCGACGCGCCGAAGGCGCCCGGCGACATCGAGGCGCTGATGCGTGGCTAGCAGGACCGCCAGGGGGCGCACGCCGGCGCGGCGCTCACCGAGCAGCGAAAGCCGCGCACCCGACGCGCAGATCGCGCTTCGGGTGCGCGGAAGCGGCCCGGTGGCGAGCGCGTTCGTGCTGTTCGCCCGGCGCCAGGGATTCCCGGCGCGCGCGATCGAGTTCGAACGCACGACGCAGGCGCTGCCGCCCGGGCTGGCCGATCGCCTGCTCGCGCTCTCGCTTGGCTCGTGGCAGCTGCTGGGCCGCATCGCGTGCCTGCCACCGGGCGCCGCGATCCGCGCGGTTCGGGTGCTGGTCCCGGGGCATCCGGGACGCACGACGATGACTGCCGACGAGTTGCGCGCGCCCGCTCTCGGGTACACGGTGCGCTACGCGGACCTGCTCGCGGCGCTCGACGACGCACTCGACGACGCACTCGACGACGCGCTCGACGAGGCGCCCGACCAATCGCCCGACCAATCGCCCGACCAATCGCCCGACCAATTACCCGCTCACTCGCCCGGCGAAGTCCCCGGCAGTGCCCCCGGACAACGCCTCGGCGTCGCACCGCCCGATCCCTCGGACCTGGCTTCGCCCCCGGTGATCGTGCACGCCGAGGGTGACGCCGGAGACGACGCGCGCACGCGCCGCTTCGCGCAATCCGCGCTGCTGGTCGACGTCGCGTGCGAGAAGGAAAACCGGGGAACCGCGTTCGAGTGCTTCACCGAACACGGCCCTCTGGCGCTCTTGCCGCTCGCGCAACCGCGCCAGATGTCGCTGGTGTGGTGCGCGCCGCCCGAGCAGTGCGCGCGCCGGGCGGCGCTCGAGCCTCGCGCGCTCGCGAGCGAACTGCAAGCGGCGTTCGGGGCTTCGCTCGGCGCGCTCTCGATCGCCGGTGCGCCGATCGTCGCGCGGTTGGCGCGGCGTGCGCGCCGCGAACTCTGTCGCGGCAACGAGGTGTGGATCGGCAACGCCGCGCAGACGCTGCACCCGGTCGCCGGTCAGGGCCTGAACC
>JAHDXY010000003.1:0-23698 GCA_023384005.1 Burkholderiaceae bacterium
GCCGTGCCCGCCGAGGTACTTGGTCGCCGAGTGCACGACGATGTCGGCGCCGTGCGCGAAGGGCTGGCACAGGTAGGGCGAGGCGAGCGTGTTGTCGAGCACCAGCGGCACGCCGTGCGCATGCGCGATCGCGGCGAGCGCTTCGATGTCGATCACGTTCAGCCTGGGATTCGCGATCGTCTCGGCGAAGATCGCCTTGGTGTTCGGCCGAAGCGCGGCGCGGAAGTTCTCCGGGTCGTCGGGTTCGACGAAGCTGCAGCTGATGCCGAAGCGCTCGAAAGTGACCGAGAACTGCGACCAGGTTCCGCCGTACAGCGTGCTGGCGGCGACGATGTGATCGCCCTGGCCGCAGATCGTGAGCATTGCCACCATCTCGGCGGCCATGCCGCTGGCGGTCGCGATCGCGGCGCGTCCGCCCTCGAGCGCCGCGATGCGCTCCTCGAGCACCGCGACCGTCGGGTTGGACAGGCGAGAGTAGACGTTGCCGAATGTCTGGAGGTTGAACAGGCTCGCGGCGTGCTCGGCCGAATCGAACACGAACGACGTGGTCTGGTAGATCGGCACCGCCCGCGCACCGGTCGCCGGGTCCGGGATCTGGCCGGCATGCAGGCAAAGGGTTTCGATGCCGAATTCGCGATCTGCCATCTCGTTGCTCCGTTGCGCGCGCTCTCTTGTCGCGCTCGTTGCCAGACTTCGACGCCGCGCCCGAGCGCGTCAGTATGCGAGCCAGCGCGGGCGCTTGGACGACACCACCTTCGTGTTCACGCCGGCCCAGTTCAGCCCGCCGAACAGGCGCGCGTGCTCGATCTTCACGCAGCGGTCCATCACCGAATCGAGGCCGTGATCGCGCGCGTAGCGGTCGGCCTCTTCGTTGGCGACGCCTAGCTGTTGCCACAGCGTCTTCGCGCCGATCGCTACCGCCTCGCGCGCGATCGGCGCCACATCGGCGCTGCGCCGGAACACGTCGACCATGTCGACCGGCTCCGGAATGTCGCCGAGCGCCGCGTAGCACTTCTCGCCGAGGATCTCTGGGTACTTCGGATTGACCGGGATCACGCGATAGCCGTGCTCCTGCATGTACTTGGCCGCGAAGTAGCTGGGCCGGAACCAGTCGGCCGAAAGCCCTACGACCGCGATCACGCGGTTGGTGGCGAGGATCCGTCGCAGCGTCTCGATGTCCGACATGGGTGCCTTCCGGAGTGTGCCTGCATGCTATTTTACGGACAGCCGCGATCGGCGGGCCTCGCTGCGGCTGCGCACGGCGCGAGCCGACCCCGGGAACCCCGCACCGACCAGATGAAACTCGCTACCCTGAAAGACGGCTCGCGCGACGGCCAGCTCGCCGTGGTGTCGCGCGATCTCGCGCGCGCGCACCTGGCCGACACGGTCGCGCCGACGATGCAGCGCGCGCTCGACGACTGGCCCTTCGTCGCCCCCCAGCTCGCCGAACTGTCGCGCGCGCTCGAGCAGGGCAAGGCGCCCGACGCCTTCGCGTTCGACCCGCGTCGTTGCATGGCGCCATTGCCGCGCGCGTACCAGTGGCTCGACGCCTCGTCCTACGCGCCGCACCTCGAGCGGCTCGCTCGCGCGCGCGGCGCGCAGTTGCCGCCCGGCCACGGCAACACGCCGATGATCTACCAGGGCGCGTCGGACGATTTCCTCGGTCCGCACGACGCGGCGGTGTTCGACGCGCAGGATCAGTGCATCGATCTCGAGGCCGAGATCGCGGTGATCGTCGACGACCTGCCGATGGGCGCGACGCCCGAGCACTGCGGCGGACGCATCCGGCTGCTCGCACTGGCCAACGACTGGAGCCTGCGCGCTTTCGCGCCAGCCGAGCTCGCGACCGGGTTCGGCTTTCTGCGAACGAAACCCGCCACCGCGTTCGCGCCGGTCGCGGTCACCCCGGACGAGCTGGGCACGCACTGGCGGGACGCGCGCGTGCATCTGCCGGTGATCGTGCACTGCCGCGGCGTGCGCGTCGGGCAGGCCGACGCCGGAACCGACTCGATGTTCGGCTTCGACCGATTGCTCGCGCACGCGGCCGGCACAAGGAACCTGCGTGCCGGGACGATTCTCGGCGCGGGCACCGTATCGAACCACGATCCTGCGGCGGGCTGGTCGTGCATCGCCGAGGCGCGCGCGCTCGAGACGATCGAACTGGGCGCGGCACGAACCGCTTACCTCGCCTTCGGCGACCGGGTCAGAATCGAGGTGCTCGACGAACGCGGCGGATCGGTTTTCGGCGCGATCGACCAGGAACCGGTCGCGCGGCGGCGCTAGCACGATCGTCCGGGGGCCGCCGCGCGGGACCGAGTCCTGCGCGTTGGCGCAATCGCACCGGCGCCTGCTATCGTCATGATTGCCGGCGGCGGCGCGAGCCGCGCCCCGGCGCCGACCGGCGGGACTCGTGCGGCGCACCCGCAGCGCACGATCAGCGCACGATCAGCGCACGATCAGCGCACGATCAGCGCACGATCAGCGCACGATCAGCGCACCATCAGCGCACCATCAGGAACCAGCGATCAGATGACCACCACCGACCCCTACTCGAAGTACGAATCGCTGCGCATCGAGCATCACCCCGACGGCATCCTCGAAGTCGTGATGACGTGCAAGGCGGGCCAGAAACTGCCCACCGCCGACGCCCGGACCCACTGGGAAATGACCGAGATCTGGCGCGACTTCGACGCCGACCGCGACTCCAGGGTGGCGCTGATTCGCGGCGAGGGAAGCGGATTCTCGGCCGGCGGCGACCTCGCGCTGGTCGAGCAGATGGCCGAACACCCCGAGGACCGCGCGCGCGTGTGGCGCGAAGCGAAGGACCTGGTCTACAACATGGTCAACTGCCACAAGCCGATCGTTTCGGCAATGCACGGGCCAGCCGCCGGTGCGGGGCTGGTGTGCGGATTGATGGCCGACATCTCGATCGCGACGCGCCGCGCGAAGCTGGTCGACGCGCACACCCGGCTCGGCGTGGCGGCGGGCGATCACGCCGCGATCATCTGGCCGATCCTCTGCGGGATGGCCAAGGCGAAGTACTACCTGATGCTGTGCGAGCCGGTCACTGGCGAAGAGGCCGAGCGAATCGGGCTGATCTCGCTCGCCGTGGACGACGACGAACTCCTCGAACGCGCCTTCGGCGTGGCGCGCCGGCTCGCACTCGGGTCGCAGACGGCGATCCGCTGGACCAAGTACGCGCTGAACAACTGGCTGCGCATGGCGGGCCCGACCTTCGACGCGTCGCTGGCGCTCGAGATGATGGGTTTCGCGGGGTCGGACGTGCGCGAGGGCGTCGCGGCGCTGCGCGCCAAGCGCCCGCCGAGCTTCGCGCCCGACGAACCGTTCTGATCGCCCGAAGAGGAGGAAGACGATGGCCCAGGATTTCGGATTCGGATCGATCGCCGGCGATTCGCTCGCGAGCATGATCGGATCGATGGAACAGGTGCGCAAGATGTGGTCCGGAATCGGCGTGCCCGGCTCGCTCGCACCGACGGTCGATCCGAAGGAGCTCGAGCGCCGCATCGCCGACCTGAGGGTGGTCGAGCAGTGGCTCGAAGTGAACCTGAACATGCTCAAGTCCACGATCCAGGCGTTCGAGCTGCAGCAGGGGGCGCTCGCCGCGATGCACTCGATCGGGGAATCGATGGCGGCGGCGATGCCCGAGGCGGCCAAGAAGGCATCTCCGGGCGCGGCCACCGCGGCGCCGGAGACAGCGGGCGCCGCGGCGGCCCCAGCGAGCACGGCCCCTTCGGCGGGTGATCCCGCCGCGTGGTGGGATCTCCTTCAGACGCAGTTCAACCAGATCGCACAGGTCGCGATCGGCGGCCTCGACCGCCCCGAGAACAGCGCGCCAGCGACGACGCCGGCGGGCGCGGGGTCCGGTGCCGCCACTGCGGCCCGATCGAAGCGCGCGAGCGGCTCCACACAGGCAAGCGGCGCCAAACGCGCGGCGAAACCGGGACGGCGCGGATCGCCGGCAAGAGCGACGAGCGGGACCGGAATCGAGCCCGCTGCGGAACCGAAGAATCCGGCACCAGCGCCGAAGCGGCGCAAGCGGGACCCGAAGTGAGCGCCTACGCCTGGGGAGTGGGCTGCGACCCCGATTGGCGCGTCGCGCTAGCGCAGGCGCTCGCCCAAGCCACGGCCGACTCCGCGACACCGGCGCAACCCGGCGACGATCGCGATCGACTCGGCATCGTCTACCTCACTGCTGCGCTGGGTGCGCGACTCGACGAACTGCTCGCCGCGCTGCGCGAAGCCACCGCGGTCGAGCACTGGGTCGGCGCGGTCGCGCACGGCGTGTGCGCGGGCGAGCGCGAGATCTCGGACGAGCCGGCACTCGCCCTGATGCTGGCCGATTTTCCCCGCGGCGGGGTGCGCGTCTTCTCCGGCCGCGAGCCCCCGCCGGCGGCGGACGAACGCGACGCGCGAGGGGCGATCCGCTCGCACACCGCACTGGTGCACGCCGATCCGGCGACCCCCGACCTGCCCGAGCTGGTCGCCGACATGGCCACGCGCACGGCAACCGGATTCCTGTTCGGCGGGATCGTCGCGTCGGGCGGCTCCGCCGGGGCCACGCAGATCGCCGACATCCCGCTTTCCGGCGGCCTGTCCGGCGCGGTGTTCGCCGATACCGTGTCGGTGCTCACTCGCGTCACTCAGGGCGCCTCGCCGATCGCCGCCGAGCACCAGATCAGCGCGTGCTCGTCGCAGTTCATCACCGAACTCGATGATCGCCCGGCGCTCGACGTGCTGCTCGAAGACCTGGGCGTCACCGAACGGGTGCGCGCCTCGCGCGACGGCGACGAGATCCTGCAGGCGCTGCCTGCCGATCGGCTGGGCCAGGGGCTGTTCGTCGGGTTGACCTCCGGGCACCCCGACCGGGGAATCGGATTCGGCGACTACCTGATCCGCAACGTCGTCGGGATCGATCCGCACAATCGTGTGATCGCGGTCGCGGCCCAGCCGAAGGTGGGCGACAGGGCGGTGTTCTGCACCCGGGACCGGCAGGCGGCGCGACGCGACCTGACCCGGATATGCACCGAGCTGCGCGCGCAGATCGAGGAGGACAAGCTCGAGGTACGCGGCGCGCTCTATCACAGCTGCGTGGCGCGCGGCGAGCACCTGTTCGCTACGTCGGGCGCCGAACTCGAGATCATTCGCCACAACCTTGGCGAGGTCGCGCTGATCGGTTTTCACGCCGGGGGCGAGATCGCACGCGACCGCATCCACGGGCACACCGGCGTGCTCACGCTGTTCGTCTGAGCGATTCGAGCGTCCTCCGGAGGGGCTTGCTATGATGCAAGGCTGACCCGACAGGCGACCGACATGCTCTATCCGGATCTCTTCAAAGCCTTCGAACGCGTGCGCTGGGACCTCGACCGCGACATCCCCTGGGACAGCTTCGACGCGAGCCTGCTCACCGAGGAGCAGGCGCAGACGATCAAGATGAACGCGATCACCGAGTGGGCGGCGCTTCCGGCGACCGAGATGTTCCTGCGCGACAACCGCCACGACAGCGATTTCTGCGCGTTCGTGTCGGTGTGGTTCTACGAGGAGCAAAAGCACGCGCTCGTGCTGATCGAGTACCTGCGCCGCTTCCGCCCCGACCTCGTCCCGAGCGAAGAGGAGCTGCACGCGGTGCGCTTCGAGTTCGACGAGGCCCCGGCGCTCGAGACGCTGATGCTGCACTTCTGCGGCGAGATTCGGCTCAACCACTGGTATCGGCGCGCCGCTCAATGGCATACCGAGCCGGTCATCAAGGTCATTTACGAAACGATCTCGCGCGACGAGGCGCGCCACGGCGGGGCCTACCTGCAGTACATGAAACGCGCGATCGGGCAATTCGGCGACTCGGCGCGCGCCGCCTTCGCGAAGATCGGCGTGCTGATGGCGAGCGCCCGGCGCACCGCGAAGGCGCTGCATCCGACCAACCTCCACGTGAACAAGGCGCTGTTCCCCAACGATACCGTGCAGAGCAGGCTGCCCGCGCCAGGATGGCTCGAGCACTGGCTCGACGAACAGATCCGCTTCGACGCAGTCTGGGAAGGCAAGGTCGCCGAGCGGATCCTGCACAACCTGTCGCTGCTGTTCGGCAGGCAATTCGACAGCGCGCAGGCGCTCAACCGCTACCGCAAGGAGCTCGGGTCGGTGCCGGCGCCGGCTTGAGCGCGACGCGGGGAATAAGTGGCGCGCCCAATCGTTCGCCAGATGACAGGCGCGTCGCCAAACGCTGATTTCGCGCAGGAGCTGGTCGCGCTCCTGCCGAGGCTGCGCCGCTACGCGATCGTCCTCACCGGCGATCGGCACGCGGCCGACGACCTCGTCCAGGACACGATCGAACGTGGCTGGAAACGTCACGCACAGTGGAAACCGGGCACCGATCTGCGGGCCTGGCTCTTTTCGATCATGCACAACCGCCGCATCGACCTGATGAGGACGCAGCGCAGAACGGGCGATGAAATCGACGACGAAGAAGCGGTGGCCGACCCCGCGCCGGGCGCAGGCGAGATCGGTGCGATCGAAGCGATCGACCTGCAACGCGCGTTCGAACGCCTCTCGCCGCCGCACCGCCAGGTCATGCTGCTGGTGGCGGTCGAGCAGATGAGCTACGAGGACGCGGCGGTGGCGCTCGATGCGCCGATCGGCACCGTGATGTCGCGCCTGTCGCGCGCGCGCGCCGCGCTTCGCGCGCTGCTCGGCGAAACAGAGGGCGCGCGCGACGCGCCCGGCGGCGACTCGCCGCGAACGCCGCCGCCGGCTCGATTGTCGAGAATCAAGTGAGCGAGTCGGACAAGACGCCTGGCGCCGCCGAACTCGATGCCTGGGTCGACGATCGCCTCGGGCCCGAGGAGTTCGCGCGGGTGCAGTCGGCGCTCGACGCCGACCCGCAAATGCGCGCCCGGGCGGCGGCCGATCGCGCGATCAGCGAGGCGCTGCGCGCGCAGCTCGACCTGGAACTCTCCCGGCCGGTACCGCAGTCGCTCGAGCGCGCAGCGCGTGGCGAGCGGGGCGCAGTCGCCGCGAACGCCGGGCGCTTCGCGCAGGTCGCGTCGTTGCTCTTCGCAGTGGCGCTCGGTGCGGTCATCGGCTGGGTCGCGCACTCCGCGACCGAGCAGAGCGACCGTGCGGCGGCGGGCAACAGGTCGATCACGATCCCGCTCCCGCGCGCGGCCAGCGTCGCGCACGCAGCGTTCGCACCCGAGGTGCGCCACCCGGTCGAGGTCGGCGCCGGCGAGCAGGCGCACCTCGTCGCCTGGCTGTCCAAGCGCCTGGGCACGCCGCTCAAGGTTCCCGATCTCGAGGCGCAGGGCTACCGGCTGGTGGGCGGGCGACTGCTTCCGGATGCGGGGCGCGGGGTCGCCGCGCAGTTCATGTTCGAAAGCGCGCAGGGCCGTCGTCTGACGCTGTTCGTCCGCGGCGACGAAGCCGGCAGCGACACCGCGTTTCGGTACGCATCGGCCAACGGGCTGTCGACCTTCTACTGGCTCGATCGCGGATACGGCTACGCGCTCTCGGGCGAGTTGCCGCGCGAGGCGATGCTCGCGGTCGCGACCGAGGTGTACCGCCAGATCAATCCCTGAACCGGCGCGGCGCGGCCCCGAACCGGCGCGGCCCTGCCCCTCAGCGCGCGGGCCAGTCACCGCCCGCGTAGGTGGCGATGAACCGGTCGATCTGCTCGAGCGCGAAACGCCGCGCGTTCCACGGATCGGGCGACACCCGTTCCCGCAGGAGGAATACGTAGAGGCTCGCCTGCGTCGTCGCGCCTTCGCTCGGCCCGCGGGGCGCCGGGGCCGGGTCGACCGGGTCGACGTTCGGATCCAGCAGTTCGATCGCGATCGTGTCGCGCCGGTATTCGTCGCCCTCGAAGGCGTCCAGCCTGGCGAGGTCGTCGCCGGCGACGTCGAAGTAGACTCGGCCGACCACCGCGGCGGGCGCGTCGGGCAGTACCGCCGGGTAGCTCGCGCCGCGCACCGCGAAGCGACGGTAGCCGCGCGCGCGCGCCGGCGCGCTTCGGTAGCTTCCCGCGACGACGCGATTCCACACCGGTGCGAACATCAGCGAGCCGTAGGTGAACACGTTTGCCGGCATTGAATTCCCCCGACTCCTGCGAGCCGGCGCGGGAAGCGGGCTTGACCGCGCCGCCGTCGGCTACACTCGGTTCGTTCGATGAGCAAGGAGTCTACGATGTCAGCGAAATTCGTCATCAGTTCGACCAGCAACGGCAAGTTCCATTTTGTCCTGAAAGCGGTCAACGGCGAGACGATCCTGGCCAGCCAGACCTATGCGCAACTGGCCAGCGCACGCAACGGTGTCGATTCGGTCAGGCGCAACGCCGGGCGCGTGGAGATGTACGAGCGCCTGACTTCGTCGCGCGGCGAGCCCTACTTCACGCTCAAGGGCGGCAACGGGCAGGTCATCGGGACCAGCGAAATGTACGGGACCACGCGCTCGCGCGACAGCGGGATCGAATCGGTCAAGACCAACGCGCCACGCGCCTCGGTCGACGAACCGGCGGCGGGCAAGGGCTGAAGGATCGCGCCGGGCGCGCGTCGCCGCTGCCGGCGACGCGCACCGGTTACGAGGCATCGCGGCTTTCGGCGTGCGCTAGGGGCCGGCAGCAGGGCACGGCAGTGTTTCGCGCCCGGCCACGGCGGCCAACTCCGCGAGCCGCTTCTTCAGTTCCTCCGCGTCGATCGGCGCGTTGAAACGGACGCGATAGACCGCCCCGCTTTGTTCGCCGGCGGCCGCGCCCCCCAACCCGGTCACCCACGCGGCGACCCTTGCGCTGGCGGCGGCATCGAGCGCGCCGACCTCGCGGCAAGGCCTGAGGTCGCGCGCGGCCAGGCGCTCGAGCGGAACCACCCTCAACTTCTCGGGCGAGACCTGGGCCGCGACCCGCGTGAGATCGCGCTGCGGCGCGTACCACCGATCGAGCCACCCCTGCCACCAGGCCAGCGCCAGGAGGTTCACGAGCACGAGGACCAGGGCGACCGTCCTCATCGTCGCGCCGCGCGCGCGCGCGCCGCGCCGCCGGGGTCGCCGCCTGCCGCGCGCACCGAGACATCGCCCACCGCGACCAGGACGACGCCAGCGGCGGCGAGCACGCGCAGCGCCCCGGTCTCGTCGAGCCCGTCGGCAATTCCGCGCAGGATCTCCACCCCGTCTTCGGTCACTGCCACTTCGCGCCCGGCGAGCTGATCGAAGCGCGCCCAGCGCGATACCGCGTCCCCGACCCCGGACAGGAAGAATGCGTCGACCGCCGCGATCGCCGCAGCGACGATCGACCCGGCGATGCGCTCGCGCTCGGCACGCGGAGGCAACGCGTCGAACAAACCGATGGCGGGCTGGTCGATCGCCTGCTGCGCGGCCGCGTCGAGCGCCCAGTTCAGTCCGACGCCGATCACTACGCGTTCCGAGTCGCCCAGCGCGCGCGACTCGAGCAGCACGCCGGCGAACTTGCGCCCGCCACGATAGAGGTCGTTTGGCCATTTCAGGCCGATCCGGTCGGACTCGCGGGCCAAGGTCTCGGCGAGCGCGACGCCGATCGCCGGCGACAGGCCGCTGAGCACCGGCGCGCCAGGCCGGCGCAGGCGCTCGACGCTGAGCGACATCGCCAGGCCGTGCGATGCGTCGCCGACCCATCGCCGCCCGCGCCGCCCGCGGCCCGCGCTCTGCCTGGCGGCGACCAGAACCACCGGCGCGCGCGGCAGCCCCGGCGCACGCGCCGGCGCGCGCATCAAGTGCGCGTTGGTGGAATCGATCTCGTCGACGACCCGCACACAGCCCGCGGGCAGGCGCGCCGCGGACGCGATCGCGGTCGCGTCGAGCAGGAGCGCCGTCGTCGTCGCGTTTGCGATGTGCTGGTCCACGCGCCCGATCATATCCTGTAGGCTTGCGCGGACCCATGCCGCACGCGCCGCTCGAACCGTCGTCGCACCGCTCGCCGCTGGCCGGCACGCTGCTGGTCGCCTACCTCGTGGCGCTGGTCTACGGCTCGCTGTATCCGGCTTCGGGTTGGCACGCGAGCGGGCTGCCGGCGTTCGCGTTCATGTTCGAGCCCTGGCCGCGGTACTGGACCGGCTTCGACGTCGCGACCAACGTCGCCGTCTACGTCGCCCCGGCCGTGCTCGCACAGGCGATGCTGCTGCGCCGCCTGCCGGCCGTCGCGTCGCTGCTGGTCGTCGTCGCCCTGGCATCGACGCTTTCGCTCGCGCTCGAGGCGGCACAGGCGTACCTTCCGGCGCGCGTGCCCTCGCGACTGGATTGGATCGCCAACACGACCGGCGCGCTGCTCGGCGCGCTCCTGGCGAACGTGCCCGGTGGTGCGCGCGCGGCACGACGCCTGATGCCGCACGCCCGTTCGGCCGCGAGCAGCGCCACCGGCCTCACCTTGCTCGCGACCTGGCTGGCCATGCAGCTCTACCCGCAGCGACTCCTTTTCGGCAACGGCGACTTCGTCGAGCCGATCCTGCGGCTGTGGTCGACGCTGACCGCGTCGCTGGTCGAGTCGACCGACCCCTCCGTCTCGCCACTGCCAGCCGCTCGCGCGACCGAACTGGCCGACTCGCTGAGGCTGCACGTCGATCAATCGGTACTGATCGAAGCCAGCGGGACCGCCGCCGCGATCGCGGCGATCGGCCTGCTGGTGCGCGAGATCCATCCCGCGCGCTCGCCGCGCGCGCTGATCACGATCGTCGTGCTCGCCGCGGGTGCCGCGATTCGGGGCGCTTCGGCGGTCTGGTCGCTGGGCGCCGGCAACTGGCTGGGATGGCTGACTGCCGGCGCGCAGGGAGGCATCGTCGTCGGCACGGTGATCCTCGCGATGCTGGCATCGGCGCGGCGCAGGGTGCGGCTCGCGTCGTGCATCGTGGCGATCGCCGCCACCGCCGTGCTGACCAGCGTGTTTCCGCACGACCCGTACTACGCATCGGCGGTCGGGAGCTGGGACGCCGGCGCCTGGCGCAACTTCACCGGGCTGCTCCAGGGCGCGTCGATGCTCTGGCCGATCGCGGCGATCGTCTGGTGTGCGGCGCGCCTGGCACGAAGGCAGGCGAACGCCGGTTCTATAATGCCCTCGCGGCGTTGAGCCGCGAGCACCTCGCGAGCGCGCAGGAGTGATCGATCTTGTCGTACTACCAACGCCATCTCTTTTTCTGCCTCAACGAGCGCGACGACGGGCGCGAGTGCTGTGCTGCGCGCGACGCCCAACGCCTGCAGGCCTACGCCAAGGACAGGGTGAAGAAGCTGGGTCTGTCCGGCCCGGGACAGGTACGGGTGAACAGGGCGGGCTGCCTTGACCGGTGCGAGCACGGGCCGGTGGCGGTCGTCTACCCGGAAGCGATCTGGTACACCTACCTGGACGAGCAGGACATCGACGAGATCATCGATTCACACCTTGTCGGCGGCGAGCCGGTGAAGCGGCTCCAGCTCGGATGAACTCGGCGACGCAGGTCCTCAGCATCGACGGGCCTGCCGGTGCGATCGACGTCGCGATCGACCGTCCTTCCGGGCAGGCGAGCGCGATCGCGCTGATCGCGCACCCGCACCCGCTGTTCGGCGGCACGCGCGACAACAAGGTCGTGCAGACGCTCGCGCGCGCGCTGGTTCGTTCCGGTCACATCTGCTGGCGGCCGAACTTCCGCGGCGTCGGCGATTCGGACGGCTCGCACGACGAGGGTCTCGGCGAGACCGACGACCTGCTCGCGGTGGTCGAGGCGGCGCGCGAGGACGCGGCTGCCGCGGGTCTGGGTTCGGTCGACCCGTTGCTGGCCGGCTTCTCCTTTGGGGCGTTCGTGCAGAGCCGAGTCTGCGCCGCGCTCGGCGCGCGCGGTGAACCGCCCGGACCGGTGGCGCTGATCGCGCCGGCGGTGTCGCGCTTCGACGTCGTCGCGATTCCCGCGAACTCGCTGGTGGTGCACGGAGAGTCCGACGACGTCGTGCCGCTCGCCGCCGTGCTCGACTGGGCGCGTCCGCAGTCGCTGCCGATCCTGGTGATTCCGGGAGCGGATCATTTCTTCCATCGTCGACTGCCCCTGCTCACGCGCATCGTCCTGGCGTGGCTTGCCGGGCGCGCCGCGGGGAGCCAGGACGACTGAGGGCGCGGCGAGATGACCCCGGCGCCAGACGCGGTGTACCGCAAGACCGCGCTCGGCCAGGACGAGCTGAAGTCGCGACGCCACGGCCTGAACCCGCGCACGCGCCAGTTGCTGATCCTCGCCGACGGCCGGCGCCGCGTCGAGGAACTCACGAGGTTGCTGCCCGGGCCGGAGCTGCAGGCCAACCTGTCGCTGCTCGACGAAGGAGGTTTCATCGAACTCGTCGTGCCTGGGGCGACGACCGACGAAGCGCCGATCGATCCGCAAGCGTTCGCACGCGTTCGCCAACGGATCGTGCGTGCGCTCCTGGACTCGGTGGGCCCGAGCGGCGACGAGTTCGCGATCCGGATCGAGCGTTGCAGTTCGACTGCAGAACTGAACGAGCTGCTGCCGGCGGCGATGTCGATCGTCGAAGCGATCAGGGGACGCGCCGCGAGCCGTGAGTTCGCCGCACGGATCGGATTTCAGGCCGACGACGAATCCGGACCGGCCACGGGGGCCGGCGCCGGGTAGGCGAACTGCCGCAGGCGAATCGCCCGGCACCCGGCACCCGGCACCCGGCACGACTATAATGCGCCCCTCGGGTACAGGCGCGATCGGCGGCCATGCCGCCCACATCGTCGCAGCGATCCTGCGCGGCTCGCGTGAGCGCACCGGCGCGAGACGCGCCCGGCGCACCTCGTCGGCCAATGGCTCGACTCCACCCCGTACAACACCCGACCGAAGGACCATGACCCGCATCCGATCGCACTTTCCCCCGCTGCGCTCTTCACCTCTGCGCTCTTCACCTCTGCGCTCTTCACCTCTGCGCTTTCCACCTCTGCGATTTCCCCGTCCGCGCTCTTCCCTTTTGTCGCGCGTTGCGCGCATGTTGTTCGCGAGCCTCGCACTGATCGCGTTCGCGCCGCAGGCGATCGCGCAGGCCCCAGCGGTCGCGGCGCGGTCATGGATCCTGATCGACGTCACCACCGACCAGGTCCTCGCGTCGACCGAACCGGACCAGAAGGTCGAGCCCGCGTCGCTCACCAAGCTGATGACGGCCTACCTCGCATTCACCGCGTTGCGCGAGAAACGGCTCGCGCTCGATCAGCGCCCCCCGGTCTCCCAGGCGGCATGGAAGGCGATCGGGTCGCGGATGTTCGTCGACCCCGCCAAGCCCGCGACCGTCGACGAACTGCTCCACGGGATGATCATCCAGTCGGGCAACGACGCGTCGATCATCCTCGCCGAGGCGATCGCCGGCAGCGAGGCGGCGTTCGCCCAGCAGATGAACCGCGAGGCGCAGCGGATGGGCCTGAAGAACACGCAGTTTCGCAACGCGACCGGCCTTCCCGATCCGCAGCACTACACCACCGCGCGCGACCTCGCGACGCTGGCTGCGCGGCTGATCGCGGATTTCCCGCAGCGCTACGGCATGTACTCGCAGAAGGAGTACGTCTACAACAAGATCCGCCAGCCCAACCGCAACCGGCTGCTGTTCATCGATTCGACCGTCGACGGCGTGAAGACCGGCCACACGGACGCCGCCGGCTACTGCCTGATCGCGTCGGCGGTCCGCGAGCAGCCGGGCGCGGGATTCAAGCGCCGCCTGTTGAGCGTGGTGCTTGGCGCCGCCTCCGAGTCGGCGCGCGCGATCGAATCGCAGAAGCTCCTCAACTACGGCTTCCAGGGATTCGATTCGGTGCGCGTGTTCTCGAAAGGCCAGGCGACGGGGAGCTACGAGGTCTGGAAAGGCGCACTGGGCGAGGTTCAGGCCGGCGTCCGCGCCGACCTCATCGTGACAGTGCCGCGCGGTCAGGCAGCGGCGGTCAAGGCGGAGGTCGAGCGCGTGCAGCCGCTGGTCGCTCCGGTCGCGCTGGGGCAGCGCATCGGAACATTGAGAGTGAAACTCGGCGACACGATCCTCGCCGAACGTGCGCTGCTCGCGAGCGCGGCGGTCGCCGAGGCGGGGTTCTTCAAGCGTGCCTGGGATACGATCCGGCTATGGACCGCGAAGTAGCACGGTCGAGCAGCACGGTTGCCCACGAGGAGCTCCAGACGATGTCCAGCACGCCTGCCGAATCGACCGGCCAGACAGTCTTCCTGAACGGCGAGTTCATGCCGATCGAGTCGGCCCGCGTCCCGGTGCTCGACCGCGGTTTCATCTTCGGCGACGGTGTCTACGAGGTGGTGCCGGTGTACGGCGGACGGGCGTTTCGCTGGCCGCAGCATTTCGCGCGGCTCGAGCGCAGCCTGGCGAAGATCCGGCTCGCCAATCCGCGCAGCAGCCAGCAGTGGACCGAACTCGTTGCCGAACTGGTTCGCCTGCACCCGTGGCGCGACCAGTTCGTCTACCTTCAGGTCACGCGCGGGGTGGCGAAACGCGATCACGCCTTCCCCAAGGGCGCGACGCCGACCGTGTTCGCGATGTCGAGCGAGTTCGTCGCGCTCGCCCCGCAGCTGCGCGAACACGGCGTGCCGGTCGTCACCCGCCCGGACGAGCGCTGGCTGCACTGCGACATCAAGTCGATCTCGCTGCTGGGTAACGTGCTCGCGCGCCAGGAGGCGGCCGACGCCGACGCTTTCGAGTGCGTGATGTTTCGCGACGGTTTTCTCACCGAAGGATCGTCGAGCAACATCTGGGTCGTTCGCGACGGCACGGTGTTCTGCCCGCCGCTCGATCGCCTCGTCCTCGAGGGAATCCGGGTCGGCCTGATCGGCGAGCTGTGCGCGGCCAGCGGCACGCCGCTCGAGGTGCGCCGGATCCTGCGCGAGGAAGTGTTCGCGGCCGACGAGCTGATGCTGAGTTCGGCAACGCGCGAGGTCGTCCCGATCACGAGGATCGACGGGCAGGCGGTGGGATCGGGCGCGCCCGGACCGGTCTACGCCCGGCTCTACGCCGCCTACCAGGCGGCGAAAGCGGCCTGATTCGCCGCGGGAATCAGCACTTGCCCGACGACCCGATCGACTCGAGGGCGCGACGCGCGCCCGCACCGGGCGCCGCGGGCGATGGCGACGAGATCGGTAGCGCATTCGATCGGATCGAGCAGTTGCTCGAGTTCCCCGCCGACTTCCCGCTCAAGGTGATGGGCCGAAGAGTGGACGGTTTCGCGCAGGCGATCGCCGCGGTCGTCGCCGCGCACGTGCCCGGATTCGATCCGGCGTCGATCGAGCTCAGGAGCTCGTCGCGCGGAACCTATCTCAGCCTGACGATCGTGGTGCGCGCCGACTCGCGCGCGCAGCTCGAGGCGCTGTACCGCGCGCTCGCTGCGCACCCGCTGGTGCGCATCCTGCTCTGAATCACCGCGGGGCGAGCGACCGCGGGGAATGCGTTGTCTCACGATCCGCAATACGGCTTCACCGCTTACTTGCGGCGCCAGCGGGGCGGTTCTATGATGGGCTGGACGACAGTACCGCCGCAACGCTGGGCCACGGAGGCTAGCGGAGATGGCGTGGTCGCGCGGACGTTTCCGGCCTGCGGGTCTGCGCAAGGTGCTGCGGGTTGCACTTGTACGCGGGCAAGCCACGCCAACTTCAATCCACGAGAGGAGAGCACCATGAACTACATCAAGCCAACCGACAACGCGACGGCGAACGGCGCCACGGCAGCCGGCGGGACCAAGGAACCAACCCGGCGCAAGTTCATCGGCGCCGCGGCCGCAGGTGCGACCGGAGCGGCGATCGGCGGCTTCCCGATGATCTCGGTGGCGCAATCGCCGGTCGTGTTCAAGATGCAGGGCTCGTGGGGCGCGAAGGACATCTTCAACGAGATGGCCGAGGAGTACGTCAAGCGCGTCAACGAGATGTCCGGCGGACGCCTGAAGATCGACTACCTGGTCGGCGGCGCGGTGGTCAAGCCCTTCGAGGTGATGGACGCGGTGAACAAGGGCGTGCTCGACGCCGGCCACACCGTACCGGTGTACTGGTACGGCAAGAGCAAGGTCGCGTCGCTGTTCGGTTCGGGCCCGATCAACGGCTGCGACGCGCAGCAGACGCTGGCCTGAATCTACCGCGGCGGCGGACTCGATCTCTATCGCGAACTGCTGCAGAAGCTGAACCTCAACGTGGTGGGCTTTTTCGCGACGCCGATGCCCACGCAGCCGCTTGGCTGGTTCAAGAAACCGGTGAAGAACGCCAAGGAAATGGTCGGCCTGAAATACCGCACGGTGGGCCTCGCGGCCGACCTGATGCAGCAGATGGGGCTGAAGGTCACGCAGCTCCCGGGCGGCGAGATCGTCCCGGCGATGGAACGCGGCGTGATCGACGCCTTCGAGTACAACAACCCGACCTCTGACATGCGTTTCGGCGCGCAGGACGTGACCAAGAACTACATGTTGGGCAGCTACCACCAGGCGATGGAGTTCTTCGAGATCATCTTCTACAAGCCGAAGTTCGACGCGCTCGCTCCGGACCTCAAGGCCATCCTGCAGTACGGCGTCGAGGCCGCGTCGCAGTCGAACTACTGGACCGCGATGGACAACTATTCGCGCGACCTGCAGGACCTGATCACCAAGCACAAGGTCAACGTTCTGCGCACGCCGAAGGACATCTTCACCGAGCAGCTCAAGGCCTGGGACATCCTCGCCGCAAAGCTCTCGGGAGAAGATCCGTTCTTCAAGAAGGTGGTCGACTCGCAGCGCGCCTGGGCCAAGCGCGTGGGCTACTACGGTTTTCTCAACGAGGCCGACTTCAGGCAGGGCTACGAGCATGTGTTCAAGACCAAGATCCCGACCTGATCAGGCCGATCGACACGGCGCGAGCCGATAGGGACCGGCGGCGCTGCCCTCGCAGCGCCGCCTTTTTTCCGCCTGTGAATCACCGGACGCAGAAATGATCAACAAGCTGCTGCTGGCGATCGACCGGTTGAGCATGGCGGTCGGCCACGCTTTCGCCTGGTCGATCGTGATCCTCACGCTGGGAACCTCGTACGAGGTGTTCGTGCGCTACGTGCTGCGCGACCCGACCAGCTGGGCCTTCGACATGAGCTACATCCTGTACGGCGCGCTGTTCCTGATGTCGGGGGCCTACGCGCTTTCGCGCGACGCGCACGTGCGCGGCGACGTGTTCTACCGGCTGTGGCCGCCGCGCGTGCAGGCCACCGTCGAACTCGTCCTGTACTTCATCTTCTTCTTCCCCGGCGTCACCGCGCTCGTGATCGCCGGTTACGGCTATGCCCACGATTCCTTCGGCTACCGCGAGGTGAGCGTGAACAGCCCGGTGGGCGTGCCGATCTGGCAGTTGAAGGGGATCATCCCGATTGCCGGCGCGCTGCTCTGGCTACAGGGCGTGGCGCAGGTGATCCGCTGCATCGCCTGCATGCGCGACGGCATCTGGCCGATGCGATTGCACGACGTCGAGGAACTCGAGTCGCTGCTCCAGAGCCGGCGTGACGCGCTCGCCGAGGCAACGGGTTCGGGTGCCGCGACCGATCGCGGCGCCGGCGCGGCTTCGCCGGAGCAACCGGCGAAGGGCGCGCGATGAGCAACCCGGAACTCGCATTGCTGATGCTGGGGTCGTTCGTCTTCATCGTCCTGCTCGGCTTTCCGATCGCGTTCACGCTGATGGCGATGGCGGTGGGCTTCGGCTACTACGCCTATTACATCGCCGGACAGACCTTTTTCGACAACCGGGTTTTCTACCTGCTCAGCCAGAACACCTACTCGGTGATGAACAACGACGTTCTCACCGCGGTGCCGTTGTTCCTCTTCATGGGCTACGTGATCGAGCGCGCGAACATCCTCGATCGACTGTTCAACAGCCTGCAGATCGCCTTTCGCGCGGTGCCCGCGTCGATGGCGGTGGCCGCGCTGGTGACCTGTGCGCTGTTCGCCACCGCCACCGGAATCGTCGGCGCGGTGGTCACGCTGATGGGACTGCTCGCGTTCCCGGCGATGCTGCAGGCAGGCTACGACGAGAAGCTCTCGGCGGGCGTGATCTGCGCGGGCGGAACGCTGGGCATCCTGATCCCGCCCTCGGTCATGCTGATCGTCTACGGCGCGACCTCGGCGGTCTCGGTGGTGCAGCTCTACGCGGCCGCCCTGATCCCGGGTTTCCTGCTCGCCGGCCTCTACGTGCTCTACGTGATCGCGCGCGCGATGCTCAACCCGAAACTCGCTCCCAAGCTGCCGCGCTCGCAGTCGACGATGCCCTTCCTCCGGGTCGTCTGGATGCTCGCCACCGCGTTCTTCCCGCTCGCGTTTCTGATTCTTTCAGTTCTGGGCTCGATCCTGTTCGGGCTCGCGACGCCAAGCGAGGCCGCAGCGGTCGGCGCGCTCGGTGCGCTGTCGCTCGCCGCGGCATACCGCGCGCTCACCTGGCTGCGGCTGAAGGAGGCCGTGTTCCTCACCGCGCGCACCTCGGCGATGGTGTGCTGGCTGTTCGTCGGGTCGTGGACCTTCTCGTCGATCTTCTCCTACCTGGGGGGCGAGGGAATCATCAAGGACATGGTGCTCGCCATGGACCTGAACACTGTCGGTTTCCTGCTGCTCGCGCAGGCGATCATCTTCGTGCTTGGCTGGCCGCTGGAGTGGAGCGAGATCATCATCATCTTCGTGCCGATCTTCCTGCCGCTGCTCAGCCACTTCGGCGTCGACCCGCTGTTCTTCGGGATCCTGGTCGCGCTCAACCTGCAGACCTCGTTCCTCACGCCGCCGATGGCGATGTCGGCCTATTATCTGAAGGGAATCGCTCCGCCGCACGTGCAGTTGTGGACGATCTTCAAAGGCTGCTTTCCGTTCCTGATGATGGTGCTCCTGTCGATGGTACTGATCTACGTCTTCCCGCAGCTCGTGCACTGGCTGCCCGAGAAACTCTATGGCAACTGAGTCCTTGACAACAGGGGCGAACGCCGCGACGACGGGCACCGCTGCAGACCTGCACCTGCTCGGCGCGACCCAGGCCGCCCAGGCGATTCGCGACGGCGCGATCAGCGCGACCGACTACGTCGCGGCCTGCCTTGCGCGTATCGCCGAGATCGACGACCTCGTGCAGGCCTGGGCGTTCATCGACCCGGACTACGCGCTCGCCCAGGCCGCGCTGCTCGACGAGCATCGCGCCCGCGGCGCGCCGATCGGACGGCTGCACGGGGTTCCGGTCGCGTTGAAGGACATCGTCGATACCGAGGACATGCCCACCGAGAACGGTTCGGTGCTGCACGCCGGTCGCCGCCCGAGCGACGATGCGACGATCGTTCGCCGGCTGCGCGCCGAAGGCGCGATCGTCGTGGGAAAGACCGTCACCACCGAGTTCGCCACCTTCGCCCCGGGCAAGACGCGCAACCCGCGCAACCTCGCGCACACGCCGGGCGGCTCGTCGAGCGGCTCGGCGGCGGCGGTTGCGGCCGGCATGGTTCCGCTGGCGATCGGCACCCAGACCAACGGCAGCGTGATCCGCCCCGCGTCGTTTTGCGGCACGGTCGGGTTCAAGCCCAGCTTCGGGTCGATTTCACGCCACGGCGTGCTGCGCACCTCGCGCGCGCTCGACCAGATCGGAGTGTTCTCGCGCAGTGTGGAGGACGCCGCGCTGCTGGCCGACGTGCTGTTCGGGCACGACGAAAACGACCCGGACACGCGGCTTGGCGCGCGCCCCGACCTGGCCCGCATCGCCAGCGACGACCCCCCGCTGCCGCCGCGCCTCGCGTACGTCGGCACGCCGATCGCCGACGAACTCAGCGACGAGTGCCGCGAAGCCTTTGCCGAATTGCAGCGGGTGCTGGACATTGCGGCGCTCACAATGGCCGAGGCCTTTCGTGGCGCCTGGCTCAGCCACCAGACCATCTACGAGGCCGATCTCGCGCATTGCCTGCGCACGGCCTACGAGCGCGGTCGAGAGCACCTGTCGGCGTCGCTTCGCGGGCAGATCGAACGCGGGCGCGAGGTGCGCGCCCCCGACTACCTCGCCGCGCGCGAGCACGCCGAATCGCTCTACCTCGGCATGGAGGACTGGCTCGAGGAGTACGATGCCTTCGTGACGCCATCGGCGCACGGGGTCGCCCCCGCGGGACTGGAATCCACCGGCAGCCCGGCGTTTTGCACGCTGTGGACGCTTTGCGGGATGCCGGCGATCACGCTGCCGCTGATGCGAAGCGAGTCCGGCCTGCCGATCGGCGTGCAACTGGTGGGCAAGCGCGGCGACGACGCGCGATTGCTGCGCACTGCGCGCTGGGTCGTGGCGCGTCTCGCCGAGTCCTGACACTGGAAACGCGACGGAGAACCGGGGCATGTTCACCAAGATCTTCTGCGGTGCGATCGGCCTGCTGATCGCGCTGGTTTTCTTCGCGATCCCGATCCTGAAGATCCGCGAGACGGCGCTGATCGCGGTGGTGCTGATCGGAGTCGCGATGATGGTCTACGAATTCATCGAGACGCTGCGCGATAAGGATTGAATCGCCGGCCACCGCTTTCTCCCCCGGCGCGCACGCGCGCGCGGCACTGCACAGCATGCAAACACACTCGACCGCCGGATTCGGCCTGACCCTGCTCGCCGTCCTGTTCTGGGGCGCGCAACTGCCGATCGCGAAGGTGGCGATGGTCGACATCGACGTTTACACGATGACGCTCGTTCGCTACGGCGTCGCCGCGGTCGGACTGACCGCGATACTGGCGTGGCGCGAGGGCGTTGCGCGCTTCGCGACCGAAGGCCAGGGCTTGCGTGTCACGATGGCCGGCGTGATCGGGATGGCGGGCTCGGGGCTGCTGGTCTTCATCGGCCTCGCGCTGACCCGCTCCGAAGTCGCGGTGATCATCATTTCGCTGCAACCTGCGATGACCGCGATCGCCGAGTGGATCATTCGCGGCGTGCGTCCGGCGCGTTTCACCATCGCCTGCCTGGTGCTCGCCTTCGCGGGCGTTGCCGTGGTCGTGACCCGGGGCGGCGCGGGTTTCGGCGAACTGCTTCGCACCAGCCCGCAGGAACTCGTGGGCAACGCGTTCGTCTTCGCCGGTGCTTCGGCCTGGATCGTGTACACGCTGCTCGTCGGGCGCCTGCAGGGATGGTCGTCGCTGCGAATCTCGGCGCTCACCTGTTCGGCGGCGCTGGGCGGGATCCTCGTCGTGTCGCTGCTCGCGCTGGCGATCGGCGTGGTGCCGCGGCCGACGCCCGAACCCTTCATCACGCACGGCTGGCGGCTCGCCTACCTCTCCGTGCTTGGGGTGCTGGCGGCGATGTTCCTCTGGAACGCGGGGCTTCGGCGCATCGGCGCGCTCAACGCGATGCTGCTGCTCAACCTGATGCCGGTGGTGACCTTCGCGATTCGTGCGCTCGAAGGGGCGAGCTTCGTCGCCTCGGAGCTGATCGGGGCTTCGATGGTGGTCGGTGCGCTGATGTCGAACAACCTCTACCTGCGCTGGGCCAGGCGCAGGGTGCGTGAAGCGGCGATCGATGCCGTCTGATCGACCTGCCCGGCCGACGCCAGCCGCTGATCGGCAGGCGCCGTCAGCGCCGCGATCCGATCGGCTTGCGCCGCCCATGCCTCGCGGGCAGCCAGCCGCCACGGCCGACACGACCGCGCTGGTGCTGCGCTTGCCGGGGCTGTCCGACTACGCAGGCACGCTGGACGCGATGCGCGAGTTCACCCGCACTCGAAACCCCGGGACGCGCGACCAGATCTGGCTTCTCGAGCACCCCCCCGTGTTCACGCTGGGCCTGGCCGGGCGTCGCGAGCACCTGTTCGCGCCCGGCGAGGTACCGGTGGTCGCCACCGAGCGTGGCGGGCAGGTGACTTACCACGGCCCGGGGCAAGTGATCGCTTACACCCTGATCGACCTGCACCGAAAGGGAATCGGGCCGAGAGAACTGGTCTACCGCCTGGAACAGGCGGTGATCCAGACCCTGGCGCGATTCGGCGTCGTGGGCCGGCGCGTCGCGGGCGCGCCCGGGATCTACGTGGCCGCGAGCGCGGAGCCGGGCCCTGGCCAGGGAACCGGTGATCCGACCCGAACTGCCGACGCGGGCGGGAGCGGCACCACGAGCGGCGCCAACGCGTGTTTCGCGGGGCTCGCCAAGATCGCCGCGCTCGGCGTGAAGATCTCGCGTGGCCGCAGCCTGCACGGACTCGCACTGAACGTCGCGATGGACCTCTCGCCCTTCGACCGGATCGATCCCTGCGGCTATCCGGGCCTGCGCGTGATCGACCTCGCGATGCTGGGCGTAAACGCAGGACCCGACGAGGTCGCGGCGGTACTGGGCGAACGGCTATGCGCGCACCTCGCCGACGGGGCTGGCGCCGGCGAAGCGACAGGTCGATAAAGGCAAGCCGCCGGGTCGCCTCAGCTAGAATCACCAGGTTACGTACCCGGCCTGCCCTGCCGGCGCGCCCGTTGCGGGCCCGCCCCGCCTGCGGTGGCCCGACTCGAGGCCCGAAATGAAACCGACCGAAGCAGCCGCGTCGACTCCGAGCTACGACCCCAGCCTAAAGCAGAAGGCCGGCGCGAAGACCTCGCGCATTCCGATCAAGGTGGTGCCGGCCGGCGAAGCGCTGAAGAAACCCCAATGGATCCGCGTCAGGGCCGGATCGAACAGCACGCGTTTCAACGAGATCAAGATGATTCTGCGCGAACATCGCCTGCACACGGTGTGCGAGGAGGCGAGCTGCCCGAACATCGGCGAGTGCTTCGGCAAGGGCACCGCCACGTTCATGATCATGGGCGACAAGTGCACGCGGCGCTGCCCCTTTTGCGACGTCGGTCACGGCCGTCCCGACCCGCTCGACGCCGACGAACCGGAAAACCTCGCGCGAACGATCGCAGCGCTCGGGCTCTCGTACGTGGTGATCACCAGCGTCGATCGCGACGACTTGCGCGACGGCGGCGCGCAGCACTTCGTCGACTGCATCCGGCGCACGCGCGAACTCTCGCCGCGAACCCGGATCGAGGTCCTGGTGCCCGATTTCCGCGGGCGCCTGGATCGCGCGCTGGCGATCCTCGAGGCGGCGCCCCCAGACGTGATGAACCACAATCTCGAAACCGTGCCGCGCCTTTACAGGCAGGCGCGGCCCGGGTCCGATTTCCAGCACTCGCTGAATCTGCTCTCCGAGTTCAAGAAGCGCGTGCCGGGCGTTCCGACCAAGTCGGGACTGATGGTCGGCCTGGGCGAAACCGATGAGGAGATCCTCGAAGTGATGCGCGAGATGCGAGCGCATCGCATCGACATGCTCACGCTGGGGCAGTACCTGGCGCCCTCGGGCGATCACCTTCCCGTGCAGCGCTACGTCCACCCCGACACCTTTGCGATGTTCGAAGCGCAGGCGAGCGCGATGGGCTTCAGCCACGCCGCGGTCGGCGCGCTGGTGCGATCGTCGTACCACGCCGACCAGCAGGCGCATGCCGCGGGCGTCGCCTGAACGCAAGCCGCGTGTGGGCGCCCGATCCGGGCCGCCCCGATATCTCGTGACTCCGAGCCGCCACGCGCTCGGTGCGATCGCGCTGTGGTCCACGCTCGCGACCCTCGGCGTGGCGCTGTCGGGCGTCCCGCCGCTGCTGCTCACCGGGCTCGCGCTCGTGACCGGGAGCGTCGCGTCGTGGCCGCGATGGCGAAGCTGGCGCGTGCCGCTGCGAACGCTGCTGGTGGGCGTGTACGGGCTGTTCGGCTATCACTTCCTGCTGTTCGTGGCGTTGCGCAAC
>JAHDXY010000003.1:23708-44619 GCA_023384005.1 Burkholderiaceae bacterium
GGGGTTGGGGCCTCCCCCGGGGGGGTGGGGGGGGCGGCCCCCCCCCCCCCGGCAGTGCAGGCCAACCTGGTCAACTACCTCTGGCCGCTGCTGATCGTGGTGCTCGCGCCGGTGCTGCTGCCGCAGATGCGCCTGCGCGCAGGCCACGTCGTCGCGGCGATCGTGGGCTTTGCCGGCGCGGCGATTGCGATCGTCGCGGGCTCGGGCGAGGCCGCCTTCGTGGCGACCGCGGTCAACACGGGCTCGGGCGAGGCCGCCGGCGCGGCGGCGGACGCGATCGCGACCACTGGCATTGCGCCGCCCGCGTACTCGCCGGTGCTGGGCTATGCGGCGGCGGCCGGATCGGCCTTCATCTGGGCCACCTACTCGCTGCTCACGCGCAGGCTTGCCGCGTTCCCTACTGCGGCGGTAGGGCTATTCGGCCTCGTGTCCGGCCTGTTCTCGATCGCCTGCCATTTCGCGCTCGAGCCACGCGCGCTGATCGGACCCGTTGACGCCGGATTGATCGCGCTGATCGGACTGGGTCCGATGGGCGCCGCGTTCTTCCTCTGGGATCGCGCGATGAAGACCGGCGACCCGCGCACGATCGGACTGCTGAGCTACCTCACTCCGGTCGCGTCGACCGCGCTGCTGGTGCTGGTGACGGGAGCCGGATTCGGCTGGCCGCTCGCGCTGGCCGCCGCGATGGTGATCAGCTCGGCTTTGCTCGGCGCGCACGCGTCGCGATCGTTTCGGGCAAAATCGAATGTTCAGCACGATCCACGAGACTCTGGGAGAAGCACCCCGTGAACACGGCGACCAAGAACGAGCGGTCCGCGGTCGAAACCGCGAACTACGAAGACCTCTGCCTGTACATCGACGGCGAGTTCATCAGGGGCGGCGGGCGCAAGGAGCAGGACATCCTCAATCCGGCCACCGGCCAGCCGATCGCGAAGCTGCCGCACGCCACGCGCGAAGACCTCGATCGTGCGCTGGCCGCCGCGCAGCGCGCCTTCGAATCCTGGAAGAAGAGCTCGCCGATCGAGCGCGCCAAGGTCCTGCGCAAGGTGGCCGAGCTCTCGCGCGAGCGTGCCGCCGAGATCGGGCGCAACATCACGCTGGACATGGGCAAGCCGCTGGCCGAGGCCAGGGGCGAGGTCATCGCCGGTTCCGAGCACTGCGACTGGCACGCCGAGGAGTGCAGGCGAATCTACGGCCGCGTTATCCCGCCGCGGCTGCCCAACGTGCGCCAGTTCGTGCTGCGCGAGCCTGTGGGCGTGTGCGCGGCGTTCACGCCGTGGAACTTCCCGTACAACCAGGCGATCCGCAAGGTGGGCGCGGCGATCGGCGCGGGCTGCACGATCGTGCTCAAGGGACCTGAGGACTCGCCCAGCGCGATCGTCGCGATCGCGCGGATGTTCCACGAGGCCGGACTGCCCCCGGGCGTGCTCAACCTCGTCTGGGGTGTGCCTGCGGAGGTCTCCGACTACCTGATCAAGTCGCCGATCGTGCGCAAGGTCACGTTCACCGGTTCGGTGCCGGTGGGCAAGCAGCTCGCCGCGATGGCCGGCGCGCACATGAAACGCGTGACGATGGAGCTCGGCGGGCACTCGCCGGTGATCGTGTTCGACGACGCGGACGTCGAGCGCGCCGCCGACATGCTGGTCGCGTTCAAGTTCCGCAATGCGGGCCAGGTCTGCGTGTCGCCGACGCGCTTTTACATCCAGGACAAGGCCTACGACAAGTTCGTCGCGCGCTTCATCGAGAAGACCAACAAGCTCAAGGTGGGCGACGGACTCGCGGCAGACACGCGGATGGGCCCGCTCGCGCACTATCGCAGGATGCCGGCGATGGTGCAGTTCATCGACGACGCGAAGAGCCGGGGCGGTCGCATCGAGACCGGTGGCGCCCAGATCGGCGAGGCGGGAAACTTCTTCGCCCCCACCGTGCTCACCAACGTGCCCGACGACAGCATGATCATGACCTCCGAGCCCTTCGGCCCGGTCGCGCCCTGCGTGCCGTTCAAGGACCGCGACGAAGTCCTGCGCCGCGCGAACTGGCTGCCCTACGGGCTGTCGTCGTACGTGTTCACGACCTCGACCAAGAACGCGCTGGAGATGCAAAACGGCATCGAGGCCGGAATCGTCAACATCAACCACTTCGGGCAGGCGATCGCCGAGACGCCGTTCGGCGGAATCAAGGACAGCGGCATCGGCAGCGAGGGCGGCACCGAAACCTTCGACGGCTACCTGACGACGAAGTTCGTCACGCAAATGGATTGAGCGCGGCGCCGAACGCCGCAACGAAACCGGCGCGTTTCGCGCTAGCCGCGCGCGAAACGCGCACAAATGGAGTCGAGATCATGGTCGAGCTGTACTTTGCCCCGGGCGCGTGCTCGTTCGTGCCCCACGTTGCGCTCGAGATCGTGCGCGCCGAGACCGGCGAGGCCTTCGAAGCCACGCTGGTCAAGATCCACAAGGGCGAGCAGAAGACTCCCGAATACCTTGCGATGAACCCGGACGGGCTGGTGCCGGTACTGGTCGTCGAGGGCAAGCCGCTCACGCAGATCGTCGCGATCTGCGACTACCTCGATCGGCGCCATCCGAAGCTGGGCTTGCTGCCCGCCGATCCGTGGGCGCGCGCGATCGCAATGTCGCAGCTCGCCTGGATGAACAACACCGTGCACCCGACGTTCACGCGCGTGTTCATGACCGGGCAGTTCGCCGAGAGCGACGACGCCAAGGCAGAGGTGCGAAAGATCGCCGCCGCCAACTACCGCAAGCACCTCGAGCGCGTCGCGCAATGGGCCGGGAGCGCCGATCCGTTCTGGTTCGGCGCGCGACCCTCGTTTCACGACGCCTACGCGCTCACGCTGCTGCGCTGGGGTGGCTTGGCCGGAATCGATCCCGACTCGCTGCCCGCCTACAAGGCGCTGACCGAACGCGTTGCCGCGTCGCCGGCGGTGGCTGCAGTGATGGCGCGCGAGCGGATCGAACTGAACACGTTCCGCAAGGCCTGATCGCTCGCGCCAGACGCGGCGCCGCTTCGCTTCAGCCGCCGCGGCGCCGCGCGGTCACTTCGATCTCGATCCGGATCCTCGGATCGGCGACGCCGGCGCTGATCATCGTCGCGGCGGGACGGATCTCGCCGAAGTGCTCGCGCAACACCGGCCAGCAGGCGGGAAACGCCGCTGCGTCGGGAACGATGTAGATCACGCGCACGACGTCTTGCAGGCTCGCGCCGGCCTGTTCCAGTGCACTGGCGATGTTTCGCAGGCACTGTCCGGCCTGCGCGACGATGTCGTCGTCGATCGTCATCGTGGCGTAGTCGAAGCCGGTCGTCCCCGACACGAAGATCCAGTCGCCGTCGACCACCGCGCGCGAGAATCCGACGTCGCGCTCGAAGGTCGAATCCGATCCGATCAGCCGACGGTCTGCCATTGCAGTCTCCAGGTCATGCCGGCGGCGCAGTCCGCGGCGAGCGGCCCGCGAGCCTGCGCTCGGTCGGGCGCAGCCTTGGCGCGCGCACGGTGCACGCCCGATGCGCGCCCGGTGCACGCCCGATGCGCGCCCGGTGCACGCTCAGTGCGCGCTCAATGCGCGTCGTCGTTCCAGTCCTTGAGCCAGTAGTCGTTGAGCGCCGCGAACTTCCAGTCTACAGGGTTCTCCCGCGCCACGATGCGCTCGCGCGAACCGTTCGCCAACGATACCCGCTGCGGGCGGATCGGCTGCTGGCTGCGCATATCGAAGAATACCCTGACGTCGGGCGTGAGCAGCGATCCGCCGGATTGCTCCAGCACCACGCCCAGGCGCCCGGAAGCGAGCCGCACGAGGCTGCCCACCGGATAGATGCCGACCGCGCGCACGAAGGCCTGGAACACCAGCGGGTCGAAGTGCCCCTTCCACCCCGCCATCTGGCGGATCGCATCGGACGGATCCCAGCCCTTGTTGTAGGCGCGCTCCGAGGTCACCGCGTCGTACACGTCGCACACCGCACCCATCCTCGCGAACAGGCTGATCCGCTCGCCCATCAGCCCCCCGGGGTAGCCGCCACCGCCATGCTTCTCGTGATGGTTCAGGCACACGTCGAGCGCCGCCGGATCGATCCCGCGCACCTGCAAGAGGATCCTGTGGCCCGCGACCGGGTGCTCACGCACGGTGGCGAACTCCTCGTCGCTGAGCTTGCCGGGCTTGTTCAGGATCGAGTTCGGGATCGACGTCTTGCCGATGTCGTGCAGCAGGCCCGCGACGCCGGCGCTGCGCACCTCGTCGCCGTCGAAGCCGAGTTCGCGCGCCAGCGCGATCATCAGCCCGCACACCGCCACCGAGTGCATGTAGGTGTAGTCGTCGGCCGTCTTGAGCCGCACCAGCGAGATCAGCGCCTCGTGGTTGCGCCCGACCGAGGCAGAGATCTCGTCGGTCAGCGAGGTCACCGCCGCGATGTCGGGCACCTGCCCCAGGCGTGCCTCGGAAAACATCCGCACCACCTCGCGCCTGCTCTGGTGGATGATCCGCCGCGCCTCCTGCGCCTCCTCGGCCAGGCTGCGCCTGATCGCGACGGGCGGCGGCGCGCTCTCGACGACGGCGCCCTCGACGACGCTCGCGACGCCGGGCGCCTGCGCGACCGCGGTCGACGAATTGTGCTGCGCGCCCGCCCGCGTCGGCGCGGCCACTGGCGGGTCCTCGGGAAGGTCCAGCCCGCGCGCGGTGTCGATCTGGACCGTTGCCGCCCCGCTCTCGACGATCTTCGCGATCGCACCGGCTTCGTCGATCAGGAAGCGCGTCCGCCACAGCGCATGGTCGAGCCACGGCCCGTCGATCGCATGCAGGTACATGCCGACGCGAAGCTGCCCGATCTCGATCCGTCTGATCGTCACTGTGCTGCGATCCCCTCGGCGCTGCCGATCGGGGCGCGACGCCCCGATGACTTCCCGCCTGCCGGCGCACGACTGCGGCAAGCAAAACCCTGGCGCGGCCTCATTGCCGAACCATGGCGACGCACCTTCCCGGTGCGTGTGATCATTTTCGACATCCTCTGCACGCGCGCGAACCGGGCCGACCGATGGCCGCTTGTCGCCTCCCGGTGGAGGGCGAAGACGGCACGGTCGTATCATCGGGCATGAATCGAGTGATAGCGACCGGGCCGGCGCGGGTGGCGCCGCCGGCGGTGGGCTGATGTTCAGCGACCGCGACGACGCGGCGCGACGGCTGGCCGCGGCCCTTCAGGCCTACCGCGGCGCGCATCCGCTGGTGCTCGCGATCCCGCGCGGCGCGGTCCCGATGGGCGCGTCGATCGCCGCGGCGCTGGGAGGCGACCTCGACGTCGTGCTGGTGCGCAAGCTGGGCGCGCCGGACTCGCCCGAGTTCGCAGTCGGCGCGGTCGACGAGAACGGCTGGACCTACGTCGCCCCGCATGCGCGCCTTGCCGGCGCGGACGAGCCCTACCTCGAGCGCGAGCGCGGCACGCAACTCGCAGCGCTACGCGCGCGCCGCGCGGCGTATACGCCGCTACGCGCGCCGCTGGACCCGCGCGGACGCGTCGCGATCGTGGTCGACGACGGCCTGGCGACCGGCGCGACGATGATCGCCGCGCTGCACGCGGTGCGCGCACGCGCACCTTCGCGCCTGGTGTGCGCGGTGCCGGTCGGCGCGCCCGACAGCCTGGCAACGGTGCGCGAGCACGCCGACGAGGTCGTTTGCCTGGAGGCCCCGCGCGACTTCGGGGCGGTCGGACACTACTATCGCGACTTCGGCCAGGTGGACGACGCCGAAGTGATCGCGATCCTGCAGGCGGCGGGCGAAGCGCGACAAGGCTGAGGTCTGCGCGGCGCGCACTCCGGGCCGCTCGCGCGCGTCTGTCGACCCGGCGCCGTTGCGACCCGCGCCCGGATCGGAGGCACGCGGTTTCGCATCGCCCGGCTCAGCGGCAAAGTTCGGCGCGCGCCTGCGCGTACTCGCGCTGCAGCCGCTCGACGAGTTCCGCCGCGCCCCGCACCTGCTTGACTGCGCCGATCCCCTGCCCGCAGCCCCAGATGTCCTTCCAGGCCTTGGCCGGGCGGCTCGAACCGAAGTCCATCGTCGACGCTTCGCTCTCGGGGAGGTGGTCCGGATCGAGTCCGGCATTGCGCACCGAGGGTGCGAGGTAGTTGCCGTGCACGCCGGTGAACAGGTTCGTGTAGACGATGTCGCCGGCATTCGAGTCGACGATCATCTTCTTGTACGCCTCGGCGGCGTTCGCCTCGCGGGTGGCGATGAAGGCCGAGCCGATGTAGCCGAGGTCGGCGCCCATCGCCTGCGCGGCGAGCACCGCGCGGCCCGTGGCGATCGCCCCCGAGAGCAGCAGCGGGCCGTCGAACCACTCGCGGATCTCCTGGATCAGTGCGATCGGTGACTGCACCCCGGCGTGTCCGCCCGCGCCGGCGGCCACCGCGATCAGGCCATCGGCGCCTTTCTCGATCGCCTTCTTCGCGAAACGGTTGTCGATGATGTCGTGCAGCACGATGCCGCCGTACGAATGCACCGCGTCGTTGACGTCGGTGCGCGCACCAAGCGAGGTGATCACCACTGGCACCTTGTACTTCACGCACAGGGCGAGGTCGTGCTCGAGGCGATCGTTGGACTTGTGAACGATCTGGTTGACCGCGAAGGGCGCGCTCGGCGCGTCGGGGTGCGCCGCGTCGTAGTCGGCGAGTTCGGAGCCGATTCGCTCGAGCCACTGCTCGAGCACCTCCTGCGGCCGCGCGTTGAGCGCCGGAAACGCGCCGACGATTCCGGCCTTGCATTGGGCCAGCACGAGGTCGGGATTGGAGATGATGAACAGCGGTGCGCCGACTGCGGGCAGGCGCAGGCGGTCGCGAAGGATCGGGGGAAGGCTCATCGGGGGGCGCTTTCGGTGGCGGGCGACGGAGCCGCGAAGGTAGCGGCCAGCGCAGATCGCGTCAAATCGCCTGGCCGCGCGGATCGGGCCGCTCAGGGCACCCAGGTTGTGAGCAGCTCGGCGGCGCCGGGCCGCGCGCGACGCCGCGCCGTCCCGGGCGTGCCGATCGAAACGAAGCACACCGGTTCTTCACCGTCGGCCAGCGCGAACGCGCTTGCGAATCCATCCCAGAGCAGAGCCTTGCCGCCAGTGAGCATCGCGCCAAAACCCAGAGCGTGCGCCGCGAGCAGCAGGTTCATCAGCGCACAGCCCAGCGACACGTAGCGCTCGCGTGCAGGGACGTCCGGGTGCTCGGGCACGAGCCGGGCGATCGCCAGTAGAAGCTCCGGCGCGCGGAACGCCTTCTCGCGCGCGCGTTCGATATCCTGCGCGCTTGCCTGCGGGTCGCGCGCGAGAAGCGCGCGCTCGAACAGTTCGGCCAGCGCCCCTCTGGCGCGGAGCGGGATCCGGACGAATCGCCACGGCTGCAGCAGTTCGTGGTCGGGCGCGGCGCCCGCGGCCTCGAGCATCGACGCGAGTTGAGTGTCGTCCGGCCCCGGATCGCGAAGGCGCTTGGGCGACACCGAGTGCCTGCTCAGGATCAGCGTGAGATCGGGGACGGCATCGGCGTCCGGCCTTTCCTGCCTTTCCCGTTTGCCGCTCGACTCGCGCGCCATGTCAGATCCTGCGCGCGACGCCCTGCCAGTGGGGGTCGCGCAGCTTTCGCTTGAAGATCTTGCCGGTGTCCTCGCGCGGCAGCGACGCGTGGAACTCGATCAGGCGCGGCACCTTGTAACCGGCGATGCGCGCGCGCAGGAATGCGCGCACCGCATCGGCGTCCGCCGATCGCCCCTCGCGCAGCTGCACCGCCGCGGCGAGTGCCTCGCCGAACTCCTCGTCGGGGATGCCGAAGACCGCGCAGTCGGCCACTTCCGGCATCGCGGCGAGTGTGGCCTCGATCTCCGCGGGGTAGATGTTCACCCCGCCCGAGATCACCATGTCGGACTTGCGGTCGCTGATGTAGAGGTAGCCCTGTGCGTCGAACCAGCCCATGTCGCCGACGCTGACCAGCCCGTCGCGCTCGATCCGCCTGCGCGCCTCGTCGTTGCCGATGTAGGTGAAGTCCGGGTAAGCGGGCTGGTGCACGTGGATCGTGCCCACGGCGCCGGCGGGCAGCGCGGTGCCGTCGTCGTCGAGCACGCGCACCGTCGCCTCGCCGAGCGCGCGACCGACCGACCCCGGATGGGCGAGCCAATCGGCCGAATCGATGAAGGTCGCGTAACCGGTTTCGCTCGACGCGTAGCACTCGCTGATCACGGGGCCCCACCAGTCGATCATCGCGCGCTTGACCTCGGCCAGGCACGGCGACCCGGTGGAGATCACGAAGCGCATCGACGACAGGTCGTAGCGCGCGCGGACCTCGGCAGGCAGGCGCAGCATCCGCTGGAACATCGTCGGCACGAGATAGGCGTGGCTGATGCGTTCGCGTTCGATCAGCGCGAGCGTTTCCTGTGCGTCGAAACGCGGCACCAGGTACAAGGTGGAACCGACCTGCGACGCGTTCGCCAGGTACGACGCCGGCGCGCTGTGGTAGAGCGGCGCGCACAGCAGCGCGCGCGAGTCCGCGTCCAGCGCGAACACGGTCCGGTAGAGCCGCGCCGCATCGTCCGCCTGGCGCGCCGCGAACTCGGGCGCTGGAGGCAGCCTGCGAACGCCCTTCGGGCGCCCCGTGGTTCCCGAGGTGTACGGGATCATCCCGCGCGGGCGCATCGGCGGGCCGACGTGGCGCGGGTGGCGGTCGCGCCACTGCTCCCAGCGCGGCCAGCGGCGCGGCGCCGAACCCGAGGTTTGCGGCGGCGCAGACGAGGCTTCGTCGACGCCCGCGTCGCGCAGACCGAACGCGCTGCGCGTCGCGACGGTGGGCGTCGCGACCAGGCACTCGAGCCCCGGCGCAATCGCGTCGCCCGCCTGCGCGAGCAGCGTCGCGTCGATCACCAGCGCCTTCGCGCCGCAGTCGCGCAGGATGAAGCCCGCCTCATCGGCGCGAAAGTGCCAGTTGACCGGGCACAGGTACGCGCCCAGTGCGCGCGCCGCGTACATCGTCTCGAGGTAGACCGGCTCGTTGCGCAGCATCACCGCGATCACGTCGCCTTCGCCCACGCCGAGCGCGGCGAAACCCGACGCCGCGCGCTCTGCGCGCTCGGCGAGCGTGTCGGGCCCGGTGCGCTCGCCGTCGAAGATCAGAGTGGGAAACATGCGCCGATTCTCTCTCGCCGCTCAGTGCGCGAGGCCGTCGCGCCGCTCGCGCCAGAGAAGGTACAGCCCGCTCGCGACCACGATCGCCGCACCGCCCAGAACCGCGGCGCCCGGGAAGTCGCCGAACAGCAGCCAGCCGAACAGCATCATGTACAGGATCTGCTGGTACATGAACGGGGCGATCGTCGAAGCGGGCGCGTAGCGATGCGCCTGCGCGAGCCAAAGGTGCCCGGCTCCGCCGGCGCTGCCCATCAACAGGATCAGGAACCACTCGGCCAGGGTTTGCGGGGTCTGCCAGAACGACACCGCGAAGGGCGCGATCAGCACCGCCGCGCCGAGCGCCGAAAGAAGGTTCGTGACCGCCGGCGGATCAGTCGCGGCCAGCTGCCGTGTCAGCAGGTTGAACAAGGCGTAGAGCACGGCGTTGCCCAGTGCGAGCAGGATCGCCGGATGAAAGCCCTGCGTACCGGGGCGGACGATGACCAGCACGCCGGCGAAGCCGATGATGATCGCGAGCCAGCGCCCGGCGTCGAGCCGTTCGCGCAACAGCCACGCGGCGAACAGCGCGATCATGATCGGCACCGCGAACTGCACCGCGCCGGTCTCCGCGAGCTGCAGGTACTGCAGCGCCCAGAAGTTCAGCGCCGTCATCGCCGGCAGCATCAGCGCACGGACGAATTGCAGCCACGGGCGGCGCACCCCGTCCAGGTGCAGTTCACCGCTTCGCGCCATCGGAAGCGCCATGATCAGCGCGTGCACGACGAATCGCAGCCACACGACTTCGAGCACCGGCAGCGTGCGCACCAGCAGCTTGGCACTCGCGTCGAGCGTCGCGAAGCACAGGTAGGCGGCCGACGCGAGGCCGATTCCATAGAGGCGGTTGCGGGCGCTGTCGGGGAAGAGCAATTGTCTGGCGCGGTGGGCGGGAAGCGGCGCGAAGCGGAGCCGGCGCGCCGCCGCGTCCGCCCTACCCGCCTCTCCCTCGGGCGAAGTCGACGAACCAGTCGATGCTCGCAGGGTTGGCCATCGAGTCGCGGTTCACCGATTTCTCCACCGGCTGGCCAAGCAGGATCTTCTTGACCGGGACTTCCAGCTTCTTGCCGGAAATCGTGCGCGGTACCTCGGCGATCGCGAAGACATCGTTGGGGACGTGACGCGATGACAGCTTGGCCCGGATCGCATCGGCGAGCGCCTTCTTCAGGGCGGGCGCCACTCCGGTGTCGGCCGCCGCGGGTGAAAGCGCCCCGACGCCGCTCGCCGCGTTGGCCGCCGCCGCGCGACCGGCGACCTCGCCGGCGAGCGCATGCCCCTTCGCGGCGACCCCAGACGCACCCCCGGCGCCGGCACCATCTCGCAGCACGACGAACAAGGCGAGATAGGAAGCGTGCCCCAGGTACTCGAGGTCGATCACCAGCGAATCGACCAGCTCGGGCATCTCCTCGACCACCCGATACAGCTCGCTGGTCCCCATCCGGATGCCGCCACGATTGATCGTGGAATCCGAACGGCCGTAGATCACGCCGGTCACCGACTCGGGACGCGGGATCAGCTTGAGCCAGTCGCCGTGACACCAGACCATCGGCGGACCAGGGAAGGTCTCGAAGTAGCTCTCGAAGTAGCGCTTGCCGCCCTCGTCGTTCCAGAAGTAGAGCGGCATCGAGGGCATCGGCGTCGTGCACACCAGTTCTCCGACCGCGTCGAGTTGCGCCCTGCCGGCATCGTCGAAGGATTCGATGCCGGCGCCCAACCCGCGACACTGCATCTCGCCGGCGTAGATCGGCAGGATCGCGCAGGCGCCGAGGAATGCGGTGCCCGGGTCGGTTCCGCCGGAGATCGACGCGAGCATCAGGTCGCGACCGACGTGCTCGTACACCCAGCGGTAACCGTCCTCGGTGAGCGGCGAGCCGGTCGAGCCGACGCTGCGCAGCGCCGAGAGGTCGAAGCGCGCGCGCGGCGAGAAGCCCGACTTGAGGTTCAACGCGATGAACGCGGGGCTGGTGCCGAAGAAGGTCGCGCGTTCGCGCTCGGCAAGGCGCCACAGCGTGCCAGGATCCGGATACCCCGGATTGCCGTCGAACTGCAACAGCGTGCAGCCGGTCATCATCATGCTCGCCCAGAGGTTCCACATGATCCAGTTGGTCGAGGAGAACCAGAAGAAGCGATCGTGTTCGTCGAGGTCGAGGCAGATCACCGCGCATTTCATCAGCTCGATCGTGGTGCCGCCGTGTCCGTGCACGATCGGCTTGGGCATGCCGGTGGTGCCCGACGAATAGACCACCCACAGCGGGTGATCGAAGGGCACCGGCGTGAACACCGGATCGGCGCGCTGCGCCAGCGCTTCGCTCCAGTCGAGCACCGCGACGCGGGCGTCGACCCGATCGAGGGTCGCGTCGCGGTCGAGGTAGGGCACGAGCACGACGGTGCGCACGCTAGGCAGCTGGCGCAGCAGTTCGCGCACGGTTTCGCGACGGTCGACGTCCTTGCCGCCGTAGCGATAGCCATCGACCACGAACAGCAGCTTCGGTTCGATCTGCCGGAAGCGGTCGAGCACGCTCACCGGTCCCATGTCGGGCGAGCACGACGACCAGATCGCGCCCAGGCTGGTCGCCGCCAGCAGCGCGACCACCGACTGCGGAATGTTGGGCATGTACGCGGCGACGCGATCGCCCGATTCGACGCCCAAACGTCGCAGGCTCGCCCCGAGCGCGCCGACGTCCGCGGCGAGCTCGGCCCAGCCGATCTCCCGGCGTTCGACCAGTTCGCTGGAAAACACGATCGCAGGCCGCGCCGCGGCGTCGGAACGTTGCGCGTGCATCAGCATCTGCTCGGCGTAGTTCAGCGTCGCGCCCTCGAACCACTTCGCGTGCGGCATCTCGCGCACGCCCAGCACGCGCGTGTAGGCGCTGTGCGAGCGAACGCCGAGGAAGTCCCAGAGGCTGGACCAGAAGCCCTCGAGGTCGGTGACCGACCATTGCCAGAGCGCCTCGTAGTTGTCGAAGCGCCGGCCGTGCGTGTCGTCGAGCCAGCGCATGAAGCGCGTGATCCCGGCGGCGGCGATGCGCTCGGGTGTCGGGGTCCAGATCGGCTTGGCCGCTTCGGTCATGTTCGGCGGGCGCGGGCGCTCGGTGCGCTCAATGATGGTGGTGTTCGTCGAGGATCAGGTAGCAGGTCCGCCCCTCGGTACCGAGCGCGACCTCGGCGCCGTGCGGCAGCGTCAGCTTGGGGCTCGCGTGGCCGAACGGCAATCCGGTGAGGATCGGTGTCTTCGTCTGCTTGCGCAGCCAGCGGATCACGCACTGCAGGTCGAAGCCGCGGTCGTGCTCGGCGAGCCGGTACCGGTTGACGTGTCCGACGAGCAGCGCGCTCTGGCGATCGAGCACGCCGCTATGGAGCAGCTGCGTGAGCATCCGTTCGATCCGGTACGGGTGCTCGTTGACGTCCTCGATGAACAGGATCCCGCCGTCGATCCGCGGAAACCACGGCGTCGCGAGCAGCGCGCAGACGATCGAGAGGTTGCCGCCCCACAGGGTGCCGCGCGCCTCGACGTCCTTCGGACCCGCGTAGCGAAAACCGACGATCTCGAGCGCGCCGCTCATCGCGTCCTGAAAGGTGCCCAGCGTGGTCTGGTCGATGTCCTCGAAGCGTTCCGCCGAGAAATCGTCGAGCAGCGCCGGGCCCGACCAGGTCACCGCGCGCGCCTTCGCGAGCATCGCGAGCTGGAACGCGGTGAAATCGGACAGCCCGACCCAGCGCTTGCGCGCGCGCGCAAGGCTCCTGTAATCGAGCAACGGCAGGATGCGCGTCAGGCCGTAGCCGCCGCGCGTGATCATCACGAGCGAAGCGTCTTGAGCGGCCGCGCGCGCGAACGCGCCGGCGCGCTGCTCGTCGCTGCCGGCAAAGCGCTGGCGTATTCTGAGCGCAGCGCGGTCGAGCACCGGCGCGAACCCTGCCCGACGCAGGTTCGCCAGCGCGCGCTCGACCGGCGCGGCTGGCGAGACCGCGCTCGAGGGCGAGATCAGGTACGCGGGGCACGCGCGAACTGGCGCATCGTCGGCGTCGTCAACGGCGTCGTCGGCCTCGCTCATCCGCGCAGTCTGCCACAGGCAACCGCCCCCGCCCGGCCCCTGCCTCAGCCCTCGTACCAGATCACGGCGCGGCGCTCGCTCACCCACTTTTCGTACTTCGCTCCGAAGACCTCTTCGATCCGGTTGCGCTTGACCTTGAAGGTCGGCGTGATCAGGTCGTTGTCCACCGTCCACGGCGTCGGGTCGACCACCAGGCAGTCGAGCCGTTCGTGCGGATCGAGCGTGGCGTTGACCTGCGCGAGGTGGCTCTCGAGCGACGACGTCATCTCGGCGCGTATGCCCGGGTCCGCCGAGCGCGCGGCGGCTTCCGGACTGAGCATCAGGATGCCCAGCGGCTGGCCGAGGTTGGCCCCGGTCACCACGCAAGCCTCGACCGCGCTGTGCATCACCAGCCGGTCCTCGATCGGCGCCGGCGCCACGTACTTGCCCTTGCCGGTCTTGAACAGGTCCTTCACCCGGCCGGTGATCTTCAGGTAGCCGTCGGGTTCGAGCTGGCCCTTGTCGCCCGTCCTGAGCCAGCCGTCTTCGGAGTAGGCCTGACGCGTCAGCTCGGGCTCCTTGTAGTAGCCGAGCATCAGCCAGGGGCTCTTCATCTGGACCTCGCCGGTCTGCGGGTCGAGTCGCGACTGCACGCCCTCGTAGGGCAGCCCGACCGTTCCCGGACGCTGCACGCCGGGGCGGGTGATGTGCGAGACGCCGCAGTTCTCGGTCATTCCGTAGCCTTCGATGATCGGCAATCCGAGGGCCTCGTACCAGCGCAGCAGCTCTGGCGGCATCGGTGCAGCGCCCCCCACGGCGAACTTGCACTTGTCCAGGCCGAGCGCGGACAGGATCTTCCTGCGAACGATGTTGTTGAGGATCGGGATCTTCAGCAGTCGCTTGAGCTTATCGGGCGGCATCTTCGCACTCACGCCCTGGCGGAACTTCACCCACAGTCGCGGCACCGAGAAGAAAACCGTCGGTCGCGCGCGTTGCAGGTCGGCCGCGAAGGTGTCGAGCGACTCGGCGAAGTACACGCGCATTCCCAGCGCCAGCACCGCGTGCTCGACCAGCGTGCGCTCGACCACGTGCGCGAGCGGCAGGTAGCTGAGCATCCGCGTATCCGAGTCGAGCGGTATCAGCTTCAGCCCCGCGTCCAGCGCGCTGGCGAAGTTCTGGAAGCTGTGCATCACCCCCTTGGGCATGCCTGTGGTGCCGGAGGTGTACATGATGGTCGCGAGTTCGTCGCCGGGGCGCACCGGGTTGCCGGTCATCGGCGCGGTGTCCCTGACGATGTCGTCCCAGCTCGGGTAGTCGTTGGGCGGCGACAGCGGATAGCTCACGCAGGGCAGCTCCGGTGCGACACCCGGCTTCATCTGCTCCCAGCCATCGAGCTTGCCGACGAACAGCAGCCTGGACTCGCTGTGCTCGAGGATGCGGCGGATCGTTTCGGGCGCGAGCGTCGGGTACAGCGGCACCGAGACGTAGCCGGCCAGCCATATCGCGAAATCGCTCATCAGCCAGTGCGCGCAGTTCTTCGACAGGATCGCGATTCGCGCTCCCGGCTCGAACCCGCGCGACTTCAGGTAGGCGGCGATCCGGCGCGACTGGTCCATCACCTGCGCCCAGTTGAAATCCACCACCTTGCCCGCGCCCATCGGCTGCGTGAACGCGACGCGCTCGGGGGCGGTCTTCTCCCAGTGGTACAGTCGCTGCAGGGCGAGCGCGTCGGGGGCTACCTGGGATGCATCGGCCATCTGTGTCTCCTTGTCGTGGGCGCGTGCGGTCGCCCGGGGGAACGGGTCGGTTCGTGTGCGCGGGAACGCCAGATCAGGAGTCTGACACAGGCGCACGCCGCCTGGCACGCCACGCACCCGCGACGCAACGGCCTGGCGCGGGCGGCACGATCGACCACGAGGAGAGCCGATGCCCAGGATTGCCTATGTCCCGATGGACCTCGCCGAGCCCGCCGAGATCGTGGCGGCGGTGCGCGAGCGTCGCGGCGGCCAGTTCATCAACCTCGATCGCCTGCTGTTGCACAGCCCCTCGCTTGCGGCCGGCTGGAACGCGTACCTGGGAGCGGTGCGCGGCGCGCTCGAACTCGACCCGAAGCTGCGCGAGCTGGCGATGTGCGTGGTGGCGGTGATCAACGGCGCCGAGTACGAGTTCGTGCACCACGCCCCGGTGTTCGTCGCGGCCGGCGGCAGCGACGAACAGGTCCGCGCGATGCGCGACCCCGACTCCGCGGCTCGCGACGCGTCGCTGTTCGACGACGCGCAGCGCGCGACGATCGCGCTCTCGATCGAGATGACGCGCAACGTCGAGGTGCGCGACGAGACCTTCGAGCGCGTGCGCCGATCGCTGAACGAGCGTCACACGGTGGAACTCGTCGCGACGATCGCCGCTTACAACATGGTGTCCAGGTTCCTCGTCGCGCTCGGCGTCGAGCCGGAGTAGGGAAGAGGCGATGATCGGCCGCATCGACCACCTCGTGCTGACCGTCGCCGACATCGCGGCGACGACACGTTTCTACGAACGCGCACTGGGCATGAAGGCCGAGTTCTTCCGCGGCCCCGAGGGCCAGCCGCGCCACGCGCTGCTGTTTGGCCAGCAGAAGATCAACCTTCAGGACCGTGACACCGACACACCCACCAAGGCCGCGGCACCGACCTTTGGCTCGGGCGACTTCTGCCTGATCGCAGCGCTGCCGCTCGACGAGGTCATCGCGCACCTCGCGCGCGAGGCGATCGCGCTCGAAGCCGGACCGGTGGCGCGACGTGGGGCGCTCGGTGCGCTGCGCTCGATCTACTTTCGCGATCCCGACGGCAACCTGGTGGAAGTGGCCGAGTACGTCGGAAGCTAGCTCCGGCCCACGCAGGCCGGGCCGGCGCAGGCGAGGCCGAGGCCGGTCGGACCGGGGCCGGCCTGACCGACGCGGATCGGGCGCGCGCTGCGCAACGCGCGCGCGCCACCGCGGCCGGCCTATTTCTGACCCGACTCCTTTGCGGCGCGCTCGATTCGCGCCAGTTCGTCGGCGCTCGCGTACTCGAACACAGTGACCACGCGAGTCACGCCCGAGACGCGGCTGACCACCTGCGCCGCACGATCGCCCTCGACCCGAGTGACGATGCCCATCAGGTAGACCACTCCGGATTCGGTGACCACCTTGATCGTGTTGGCCTGCAAGTCCTTGGTATCGATCAGAGCCGCCTTTACCCGCGCGGTGATCGACGTATCGGCCGCTTGCGTGCCCACCGATACGCGCCCGGAGATCGCGAGTTCGTTGTGGATCGAACGGACGTTCGCGTAGCGCGCGACCAGCGCCTCGGCGGCGCGTTTGGTCTGCTCGTTGAGCACCTGACCGGTGAGCAGCACCTTGCGGTTGTAACTGGTGACGCTCACGCCGCCCGAGCCCGGGACCTGCCTGCTGAGGTCGGCCAGCGCCTTGAGCTCGATACCGGTGTCGTCGGTTTGCGCACCGAGCGTGCGCCGGTCGACGACAGCGAGCGTGCCAACGACGACGCCGGTGGCCGCGAGCGGAAAACACCCGGAAAGCGACAGCGTTGAACCGGCAAGAACTGCGCACACCACGAGCCTGGCGAAGGGTCGCGAGACCCTGGATTCGTTGTTCATCAATTCTCTCTCCTGCGTTGACCTCGCGACCGTCGCCTTCAACCCTGCTCGCCGAGCAGCGCCGAGTCGATTCCGTCGCACAGGCAATGAATGATCAGCCGGTGAACTTCCTGGATGCGCGCCGTGCGTTCGTGCGGCACGCAAAGATGCACGTCGTCGTCGCGCAGCAGTTGGGGGACGCTCCCGCCCCCCTTGCCGGTGAGAGCGACCACCTGCAAGCCGCGATCCTGCGCGGCAGCGATCGCGGCAAGCACGTTGGGCGAATTGCCGCTGGTGGAGATCGCGACCAGCACGTCGCCCGCCTGCCCGAGCGCACGAACCTGTCGCGAGAATACCTCTTCGTAGCGGTAGTCGTTCGCGATCGCGGTGAGCAGCGTGGCATTGCCCACGAGCGACACGGCGGCGAGTTCGGGCCGCTCGCGCTCGAAGCGCCCACTCAGCGCGGCGACGAAGTGCTGGGCGTCGCCCGCCGAGCCGCCGTTTCCGCAGGCGAGGATCTTGCGATCGTTGGCGAGCGCGCTCACGAGTCGATCGACCGCGTCGGCGATCGGCCCGACGAGGGCCTCGGATGCGGCTCGCGCGAGCCGTGCGCTCTCGTCGAACTGTTCGCTGATGCGCGCGATCAGGCTCATTGGCGGCAATTATAGCCGCGCGCCGCGTCGAGCCGCCTCAGAACGCGGCGCGCAGCCAGAGAACGCGGCCCGCCTCGATCGCCAGGACGTCGAAGCGAAGCGCCGGCCACGCTCGCCAGCCAAAGCGCGATTGCAGGTACACCTGCGCCGTGCGGCGAATCCGCTGGCGCTTGGCGGACGTGACGCTCGCGGCCGCGCCACCGAACGCCGCTCCGGAGCGCGCGCGCACTTCGACGAACACGAGCTCATGCGCGTCGCGCAGGATAAGGTCGATCTCGCCGGAACGGGCGCGGAAGTTGCGCTCGACGAACTCCAGGCCCCGCGACGTCAGATAATCGAGCGCGAGCTGCTCGGCTGCGCCTCCGGCGCGCTGGCGCGGCGACACCGGCACGAACGTTGAAGGCGATCGCATGACGAGCACATTGTATGTAGTGGCCACGCCGATCGGACATCTGTCGGACCTAAGCCCGAGGGCCAGCGAGACGCTGCGCGCGGTCGCCGCGGTCGCCGCCGAGGACACGCGCGTCACGCGCGTGCTGCTTGCGCACGCGGGGTCGGCGGCGCGCCTGTTCAGCGCCCACGCGCACAACGAGGCCGACGCCGCGAGGCGTGTGCTCGCGTTGCTGGGCGAGGGCCAGGACGTCGCGCTGGTGAGCGACGCCGGCACGCCGGCGATCAGCGATCCGGGCGCCGCGATCGTCGCAGCGGCGCACGAAGCGGGTTTCGCGGTCGTTCCGGTTCCGGGTCCGAGCGCGGTGACCGCCCTGCTCAGCGCGGCGGGGCTGGCGTCGGGGCCGTTCCTGTTCGAGGGATTCCTTCCGGCGAAGGCCGGGACGCGCGATGCCCGCCTCGCGATCGTGGCCGACGCCGCGGACCGCGCCGGGGCGGTTCTCGTGGTCTACGAAGCGCCGCACAGGATCGACGCGACGATCGCCGCGATCACCGCGCGCTGCGGCGCAGGCCGGCGCGTCGCGATCGGGCGCGAACTCACCAAGCGCTTCGAGGAAATCTATCGCGGTGCGCTGGGCGAAGTCCCGCAATGGCTGGACGCGAAGCCCGAACGACGCAAGGGCGAATTCGCGATCGCCATCGACGCGGCGCCCGCGAGCGACGCCCATCCGCCAGGACAGCACGCGGTCGATCTCGGGCAGCTGCTCGCGGTGCTGCTCGAACAGATGCCGACGAGCGCGGCGGTCAGGCGCGCGCGCGAATTGACCGGGGCGCCGCACAAGACCTTGTACGCAATGGCGCTCGCGGCACGCGATCGTGCACGCTGAATCGGCCCCGTGCCGCGTGAGCGGGACGCGGCGTCAACGGGGCGCGGCGTCAACGGGACGCGGCGTCAACGGGGCGCAGCGTCAGCCGGGTCCGGGTCGGCCGGGCTCCTGGTCAGCCAGCGGCGAACGGCCTCGCACGCCGCCGTGCGATCGCACGCCACGGTTTGCGCGCGGGCCCTCATCGATCGATCAGGAACGGCGCACCACCGGTCAGCGTCCGGATCCGTTGCGCCTCCAGAAGTGCCTGTGCACGCGCCGGGAACGGGCCGTAGCGCAACTTGTGCAGTCCGTCCTCGACGCTCAGCGCAATGCGCAGCGGCGCCAGCGAAGCGGCCTGCGCGATCCGCTCGCGGGCGGCCAGAGCGTTGGCCCGCGAGGAGAACGCGCCGAGCTGGAGGAAGTACGCTGCGCCGCGCAGCGGCGCCTGCGCCTGCATCACTACCGGCGCCGGATCGGGCATCGCCGCCTGCGGCGGCGCGGTGGGCGGCGCGGTGGGCGACGCGGTGGGCGGCGCGGTGGGCGGCGCTTCGCCGGCCAGCGGCGCAGCGTTCGGCGCCGCGATCGTTTCGAACTCGAGCCGCACCGGCGAGAACGGGGGCGAATGCGCGCCCGTGTCGCCTGCGGCGGTCGCGCTCGTGTCAGCTGCGGTGGGCGCGCTCACGGCCCCGGCGGCGGGTACGGTCGTTGCACCAGCGGCGGGCGCACTCGTGGTTCCAGCGGCTCGCGCGCCCAGGTCTCCGGCGGCAGATGCGACGAGAGCAGGCGGCGTTTCCCTTTCCGCGCCGGGCGCATCGTCGAAGCGCGTGATCAGCTCGACATCGACTTCGGCACTCCCGGCATCGACGTAGCCAAGCTTGGCCGCGGCAACGTACGACAGGTCGATCACGCGACCGTGCAGGAAGGGGCCGCGGTCGTTCAGCCGCACCACGACGCTGCGGCCATTGCCGGTGTGGGTAACGCGCACATAGCTCGGCAGCGGCAGCGTCGGGTGCGCACCGGTCATCTTGTGCATGTCGTAGACCTCGCCGATCGAGGTCCTTCGTCCGTGATAGCGCCGGCCGTACCAGGAGGCCACCCCACGCTCGCGAAACGGCTCGAGCGAGGTCATCGGGACGTACTGCCGCTCGAACACGACATAGGGTCGGCTGGCGCGCACCGCCAGCGCTTCGGGTCGCGGCACCGCGTCGGCAACCGTATCCGGGTCGGGGCCGGGCATGTCGCCCGGACCGTCGTCGAGGTAGTAGGCGCCGCCCCGTCGCGTCCTCGCCGCCCCGCCCTGCGCGCCCCCGGACGCGGGGACGCTCGCGCGATCGCCGGCCCCGGGAACTCCCGGACGCGGCGACTCGCTCGCCGAACGGGGCGGGCCATCCGTTGACTGAATGGGCAGTGGCGTGGAGCAAGCGCTCACTAACGCGGCAACCGCAAGCGCCAGTAGCGTCGGCGCTGAGCGCGTGCGCTCTCTCATCGCGGCGTCGGCGCGGCCGCGCGCGCCTTGCGTGGCGCGCGCGCGAACAGGCGATCGAAGATCGCGTTCGGAAGCAACCTGAGCGCGCGCGCGACCAGCGCCATCTGCCAGGGTATGACCGCGTAAGAGCGTCCTGCGTCGATCGCCCGGACCGCGCGTGCGGCGAAGTCATCGGCGTCGAGAAGGAATGGCATCCGGTATCGATTGCGCGCGGTGAGCGGCGTGCGCACATAGCCCGGACTGATCGTGACCACGCGCACGCCGCTCGCGCGCAGTTCGACCCTCAGGCTCTCGAGGTAGTTGACCACGGCTGCCTTCGACGCACTGTAGCCGCCGGCCCCCGGCAGGCCGCGAATCCCCGCCACGCTGGCGATGCCCACCAGCGAGCCGCCGCGCGCGGCCTTCATCGCGGCGACGAAGGGCGCGAAGGTGTCGAACATCGCGATCAGGTTCGTGCGCACGATCCGGTCGAACTGGGCTGCGTCGTCCGGCTCTCCGGTGATCGTTCCGGCGCTGATCCCCGCATTGGCGATCACCACGTCGGGGACGCCGAAGCGCTCGACGAACTCCGCCGCAGCGGTGGCGAGCGCGGCGCGATCGGTGACATCGACCGCCCACCACGGCGTGTTCGCTTCGCCGAGCTCGGCGGCGAGCCCGGCGAGAACGTCGACCCGACGCGCCACCAGGCCG
>JAHDXY010000003.1:44629-51009 GCA_023384005.1 Burkholderiaceae bacterium
ATGACCGCGTGCGAATCCCGGCCGCGATAGGCACGCGCAAGCGCCGCGCCGATTCCCGCCGAGGCACCGGTGATGAAGACGCGCACCGTCGCGCCGGCCAGAACCCTACTTGCCGCGCTTGCGCTCGCGTTCGATCAGGTAGTCGATCACGCGAAGCGCCTGCGTGTTGCCGCCGGCCATCGAGGGCGCCGTGTACCAGCGCCCGTTGACCGCCATCGCCGGCACGCCGTCGACGCCGTAGCTCTGCGCCATCGCCGTCGCCTTGCGCACGCGCGTGCGCACCGTGAACGACGCCCAGGTGTCGAGGAACTGCTTGCGGTCGACGCCGCGCTTCGCGACGAAGTCGGCCATGTCGTCGGGCTTGTTCAGGGGCTGGCGATCGTTGTGAATCGCGGCGAAGATCGCGTCGCCGAGCTCCGCGTCCTTGTTCATCGACTCGAGCGTGTAGAACAACTGCTGGTGCGCCACCCACGACGGGCCAAGCCCGACGTGGACCTTGCGGAACGAGACATCGCCAGGCAGGCGCTTGGCCCAATCCCTGATTGCCGGCTCGAGCGAATTGCAGTGCGGGCAGCCGTACCAGAAGAACTCCAGCACCTCGATCTTCGCCTGCGATTCGGTCGACTGTTCCGGCTTCACGGCGCGAAACTCGGTGCCCTCGCGCGGCGCGGGCTGGGCGCGCGCGAACGGGACTCCTATCGCGAGACCCACGCCGCCCAGCGACTTGAGGAACCTGCGGGTCGAGAGATCGATTCTGTGGCTCATTGTTCTTAACCTCCAGTACGGCGCGGGGGATCGGTCAGCGCTGGCGTACGACCGACGCCTCGATCCCGTTCTCGGCGAGCCGCGCGCGCGCCTTGTTCATGTCCTCGAGTTGCGAGTAGGGCCCCACTCGAACGCGATAAAGCGCCTGCCCGTTGACCTCGGCGCTGACCACGCGCGCCTCCAGGCCAACCAGCGCCAGCCGGCCGCGCATCGCGTCGGCGTCGCTCTGCGAGCGGAAAGCTCCGGCCTGCAACAGGTAGCCCGGCTGGACGACGTCCGGGGTTTTCGCGCTGCCAGGCTGTGCGTCGGGCGCCTTGGCCATTCCTTTCGGTGCCTCGGCCGCAGGCGGCGCCGGCGGCGCGACCGGCGCCGGCAACGGTGCCGGATCGCGCTCGGGCGTGCGCCCGAACAGCCGATCGAGGATCGATCCGCGTTCGGGCTCGGCGTCCGGGACCGGCGCCGTCTCCGGCACCTGCCCCGACCCGGCCGGCCGGGTCTTCGAGTAGAGCGGCTTGTTCGGGTCCGGGAGTTCGGCACCCGGCACCAGATCGACCGCACGATCCGGCGCGCGCCCCGCCTTGTTCACGAACGGCACCGGCGAGCGCGTGATGTACACCGCGACGACGACCGCGATCATCAGCCCGAACAGCAGCCCGATCAGGAATCCCGCGAAGGTCCCGCCGCCCATCGCCGAACGCACGGCATGGCGACCCGCTCGCGCGCTCCGCACCACGGGTCGGGAAACACCGGGTCGAGCGACACCGCTACCGTGGGCTGCCCTCATCACATCCTCTCCGGGGCCGACACGCCGAGCAGCGCGAGCCCGTTGCGCAGGACCTGGCGCGTCGCGAGCGCGAGCAGCAGTCGCGCGTCGCGCAGCTTCGGGTCGTCGACAAGAAACCGTTCCGCATTATAGTAACTGTGAAGGTCAGCCGCTAAGTTCTTGAGGTAGAACGCGATCGCATGCGGGGCGAGTTCGTCGCATGCGTCGATCAGCAGTGCCGGGAACTCGGCGAGCCGCGCCGCCAGCGCGAACTCGCGCGGCGACTGCAGCGCCTCGAGGGCCGCGTCTAGCGCGTCGCCGGCGGAGCCGAGCGCGAGCAGCGCCTGCTCCTGCGTGCCCCCTTGCGCCTGCGACTGCGCCAGCACCGAGCAGATCCGCGCGTGCGCGTACTGCACATAGTAGACCGGGTTCTCGTCGCTTTGCGCCAGCGCGAGATCCACGTCGAACACGAACTCGGTGTCGGCCTTGCGTGAAACGAGAAAGTAGCGCACCGCGTCCCGACCGCGGCGCAGGCGTGCCTGCAGCTCGGCCGCCGTCGCGGACTCGCCCGTGACCTCGTTCAGCGCCCCGCTCCACTCGATCAGGTCGCGCAGCGTCACGTACGAACCGGCGCGCTTCGATATCTTCACCTCTTCGCCGCCGCGCATCACCGTGACCATCTTGTGCAGCAGGTAGTCCGGATAGCCCTTCGGGATTCCCGCGCCGAGCGCCTGCAGGCCGGCGCGAACGCGCGAGACCGTGCCGTGGTGGTCCGAGCCCTGCACGTTGATCGCCTTGCCGAAGCCCCGGCGCCATTTCTCCAGGTGATACGCGACGTCCGGGACGAAGTAGGTGTACCCGCCCCCGGACTTGCGCATCACGCGGTCCTTGTCGTCGCCATAGTCGGTCGTGCGCAGCCAGAGTGCGCCCTCGCTCTCGAAGGTCTTTCCGGCGGCGGTCAGCGACTCGACGGCAGAGCGCACCTTGCCGTCGTCGTACAGCGAGGACTCGAGGTAGTAGTTGTCGAAGCGCACGCCGAAAGCGCGCAAGTCGGCATCCTGCTCGCGCCGCAGCCAGGCCACCGCGAAGCGGCGGATCGCGTCGAGATCGCCGGGGTCGCCCGAAGCGGTCACTGCTCCGACGCGCTCGGCCGACACCGTCTCGCCGGCGAGGTAGGCAGCGGCGATCTCGGCGATGTACGCGCCGCGATAGCCGTCGGCCGGAAAACGCGGGTCGTCGATCTCGATCTGCCGGGCGCGCGCCTGTACCGACAGCGCGAGGTTCGCGATCTGCGCGCCGGCGTCGTTGTAGTAGAACTCGCGCGTCACGCGCCATCCGTTGGCCGCGAGCAGTGAAGCGATCGCGTCGCCGAGCGCGCCCTGGCGGCCGTGCCCTACGTGCAGCGGTCCGGTCGGGTTCGCGGAGACGAACTCGACGATCGCGGCGCAACCCGCCCCGCGGGTGTTGCGGCCGAAGCCTTCGCCTTCGCGCAAGATCGCGCCCACCACCGCGCGCCTCGCGCCTGCGGTGAGCCGCACGTTGATGAACCCCGGCCCGGCGATCTCGAGCGCGTCGATCATGCGCGCGCCGGCGTCGCGCGCGCGCACCGCGTCCGCGATCGAGTGCGCCGCCTGGCGCGGGCTCATCCGCAGCTCCCTGGCGAGTTGCAGCGCGAGGTTGCAGGCGAGGTCTCCGTGCGAGGCCTGCTTCGGTCGATCGAGCTCCACTTCCGGAACCGCGATCGTCGCGTCGCCCAGCTCACCTGCCCGGCTGTGGATCAGGGCCTGCGCCGCGTCGCGGAACCAGTCCGCGAGGATCTCTTTCTGCTCGGCTAGCATGGGGGCGGATTGTACGGCAGCCCGCCGGTCTCCGCCGCGCGGCGCGGCTCGCTCGGCCCAGGTCCCGGCCGCGGCGGCGAGCAGCGCGCAGCGTGCCGGGCGCGGTGCGGGCTCAGTTCAGCGCCGCGCCGAGCCGCCTGCGCCAGCCGGCGACGAGTTGAGGTTGCGACTGCGCCAGGTCGAAGACCTGGACCATCGTCTTGCGCCCGACATCGTCGCCGAATGCGCGGTCGCGGCGCACGATCTCGAGCAGCTGCTCGAGCGCCGGCTCCCAGGCCTTGTGCGCGATGCAGTGCTGGGCCAGCTCGAGCCTGGCCTGAAGGTCGGCCGGATCTTTCGCGATGCGCGCCTCCAGTTCGGGCGAGGGCGGCAGGCGGTTCTCCTCGAGCATCGCCTGCACGCGCGCGGCCAGCGCCTGGGCGTGCGGGTCCTGGCTCCCTGCCGGCGAGAGCGCGTCGAGCTGCGCCTTCGCCGCCGGTGCGTCGTCGTCCTCGAGCAGGAACTGCGCGTAGGTCAGACGCGCCATGTCGTTCGCCGGGTCCAGCGCGAGCGCCTTCTTCAGGTGCCCGGACGCGGCCTCGCGCTCGCCCTTCTCGATCGCCTCGAGCGCCGCGTCGAGCTCGATATCGCCGGGATTGGGCATCAGCCGGTCGATGAACTCGCGCAGCTGTGCCTCGGGCAGCGCCCCCTGGAACTGGTCGACCGGTCGCCCGCCTACGATCGCGTAGACGGTCGGGATCGAGCGTATGCGAAAGTGCTGCGCGAGTTCCTGCTCCTCCTCGGTATTCACCTTTACGAGCCTGAATCGCCCGTTGTACTGCTGCTCGAGTTGCTCGAGCATCGGCCCGAGCGTCTTGCAGGGCCCGCACCAGGGGGCCCAGAAGTCGACCAGAATGGGAGTTTGCATCGACGCGTCGATCACGTCGGCCTGGAACTTCTCGATAGTGGTGTCGATCATGGTTTGCAGATGATGGGGGCGAACTCGCAACTCGCAATGGTGCCACGGACCGGCGCCGGGTTATGCTGTCGCCCGACGCACCGCCGTCCGCCCGCGTCCTCGCGATGTCCGATACGACCGACCCCGACCCCTGGCGCGACTTCGATCTGGAGCTCGATCACCTGGTGATCGCCGCCGGCTCCCTCGGCGCAGGCAGCGCGTGGCTGCAGGAGCGATTCGGCGTGGCGCTGCAGCCGGGCGGGCGCCATCCGGGCTGGGGCACCCACAACCGGCTGCTCAATCTCGCGAACGGAACCTACCTGGAGCTGATCGCGCCCGACCCGACGCAGCCTCCCCCGGCCCGGGCGCGACCCTTCGGACTCGATCGCCCGGACTTGCGCGCGAGGATCGCCCGACAGCCCTGCCTGGTGCATTTCGTGATGCGCACGCCGCGCCTGCAGGAGGCCATCGCCGCGATCGGCTACGACCCGGGGCCGGTGAGCGCGATGTCGCGCGGCGACCTGCGCTGGCGCATCACGCTGCCCGGGCACGGCAACCCCTGCGGCAACGGCCTGCTCCCGACGCTGATCCAGTGGGAGGTCGATCGTGCGCTGCTGCACCCCGCGAAGGTGCTGCAGGATCGCGGGGTCGCGCTGGAAGAGCTTCGCGTCGTCGCCCCGCCCGCGGTGCTGCGGCTTCTGCGCGGAATCGAGCGCGACCCGCGGCTGCGGCTCGACCCGGAAACCGGCGGGCGCGGCGCCGGACTGCGCGCCGAGTTCGCGACGCCCAACGGGCCGGTGACGCTGCAGTGAACGATCGGACGCGACTTCGGCGCAAACCGGCTGGCCGCTCGCAGGAATGCCAGTGAGCGGGCCGAACGCGAAGTTCAGCCCGAGCGCCGAGCAGATGGCACTGTGGCCGCGCGTCTCGGGCAACGCGATCAACGGCAGGGGCGAAACCGCGCCCAGGCGCCCCACGCCGATCTACTGGCACGCCCCGGACGCCACGCCGCACGGACCGCTGCAACGCTGGTTCCAGTCGCACAACCTGGGCGGAGAGCTCCTTGCGCAGGCTCGCGCCGAGCGCCAGCGCATCCTCGACACTCCGCTCGCGCCGTTGTCCGAAACACGCGCCGAACGCAGCCCGCGCGAATGGTCCGACGAGATCCGGGTGCGCGCGCTCGCGGCCGGCGCCGACATCGTCGGCATCACCCGGATGCGCCCTCAATGGGTGTTCGAGGGCCACGAAGTGCGAGAGCGCTGGATCGTGATGCTGGGCGTCGCGCACGACTACGAGCAGATGAAGACCGCGCCGCTCGAGCCCTCATTTGCCGAGGTGATCCGCCAGTACGGTCGCGGCAACAAGGCGGCGCGCGAGCTCGCGTCGTGGCTGCGCTCGCAGGGCCACGACGCCAGGCCCCACGGAGGGCCGATGGCCGGGCCCGCCACCTTGATCCCGGCAGCGATCGAATGCGGCTTCGGCGAGCTGGGCAAACACGGTTCGCTGATCAACCGCACGCTGGGCGCGAGCTTCAGGCTCGCCTCGGTGCTGTGCGACGTCGAACTGGTCGCGAACGAGCCCGACGTGTTCGGCGCCGACGCCTTCTGCACCAGCTGCAGGGTGTGCGAGAACGCCTGCCCGCCGCGCGCGATCGCCCCGGAGAAACAGCTCGTGCGTGGCGAGGTTCGCTGGTACGTGGATTTCGACCAGTGCCTGCCCTACTTCAACGAGAACGGCGGTTGCGGCATCTGCATCGCGGTGTGCCCGTGGAGCCTGCCAGGCGTAGCCGAGCGCCTGGTGGTGAAGATGGCGCGACGGGCGCGTTGAACTTCACTGCAGATTCGACGCGCCCCGTGCGCAATGGATCGCGGCCAGCTGGAATGCCGCCGCCGGGCTGAGCGCGTCAGCGTCTGAATCGTGGCGCGCGCTTTTCGAGAAACGCCGATACGCCTTCGCGCGCGTTGTCGCTGACGAAGACTTCGCGCACGACTGCGTCCTCGGTCGCGAGGCCGGCATCGGTGGGCGCCGCGCTTGCCGCCGACACGCATCGCCGGATGCCGTCGATGGCCTCGGGGCT
>JAHDXY010000003.1:51019-53582 GCA_023384005.1 Burkholderiaceae bacterium
CGAGCGCCGCCGCTGTGGGGTCCGGGTTTGGGTCCGGGTTTGGGCTCGAAGTTGGGTCGCCGCCCGGGCCTGAAGCGGAATCGGCGCCGGTCGCACGCCCCACGACACGGTCGACCAATCCGATTCCAAGCGCGTCCTGGGCCCCGAGCACCCGCCCGGTGAGCATCAGATCCAGCGCGCGCGACGCTCCGACCAGCGCCGGAAGGAACTGCGTGCCGCCGTAGGCCGGCAGCAGGCCGAGCCTGATCTCGGGCAGCGAGAAGCTCGCGTGCGCCGCGGCCACGCGAAGCGTGCACGCCATCGCGATTTCGAGCCCGCCGCCGAATGCCAGGCCGTTGATCGCGGCAATGCTCAACACCCGCGAGCGGGAGATGCGCGCGAACAACGCGCGCGCCGTCGCGCTCTTGTCCAGGCGCGCTGCCTCTGGCATCTCGCGCATCTCGGCAAGATCGGTCCCGGCGCAGAACGCGCGCTCGCCTTCGGCCGCGATCACTACGAGCCGTGCGCCGCCGGCTTCCAGCGCGCCGAGGCACGACGCCAGGCCATCGAGCATCGGCCTGGTCAGCGCATTGAGCTTGTCCGGGCGCGCCAGGCGAAAGATCGCGCCGTGTTCGATCGGCTCGACCCGGAAACCGTCGCCGGAACTCGCTGCGATCGCGTGCGCCTTCGCGTTCAAAGGATCTTCCGGTACTGCTGGAACCCGGATTTGTCCGCGACGCGGTCGTACAGCACCATCGCGTCGGTGTTCGACTCGTGCGTAAGCCACCAGACCCGCGAGCAGCCGCGCTGCGCGGCACGTTCGTAGACATGCGCGATCAGCGCACGACCATAGCCTTTCGCACGCAGCCCCGGCTCGACGAACAGGTCCTGCAGATAGCAGTAGTTGCCCACGGTCCAGAAGCTGCGGTGCTCGACCGTGTGGACCAGGCCCGCCGGCCGCCCGGCATCGTCGAGCGCGAACGCGCCGTACATCGGCTCGGCGTCGTCCAGCAGACGCGACCAGGCGATCTCGCTCGCCTCGCGCGCGATGTCGACCTTGTAGAAGGCCTGGTAGCCGCGCCACAGCGGATACCACGTCTCGAAGTCATCGGCGCCCATTGCGCGGATCCGGACCGTGCCCATCGTCGTCCTCCCGGATGGCGTCGCCTTGTTCCGCCCAGATGAGCGGAACCCGCGGCGCACCAGCGCGAGACTACCTTTGTCGCGCAATTCATCGCAACCGCGACCGCTCGGTCGACGCCTCGGGAGCGTTTTTTTTCCCAGTGGTGACGACCAGGGCCGGGAAATGGTCGCGCCAATCGCGACACTGGCGTCAGTTTTCGATTAGATTGCACGGCAACTCCACCAACCAACGAAAGTGCCCTCGATGATCAAGTTCTATTTCAACGCCGCGCCGAATCCGATGAAGGTCGCGCTCCTGCTCGAAGAGCTCGAGCTGAAGTACGAGGCGATTCCGGTCGACACCCGCAAGGGCGAACAGTTCGCGCCCGAGTACCTGAAGGTGAACCCGAATGCGAAGGTGCCGGCGCTGCGCGATGGCGACGCGACGGTCTTCGACAGCAACGCGATCCTGCTCTATCTGGCCGAGAAGGCTGGCCGTTTCGTGGCTCCGGCGAGCGATTCAGCGGCGCGCGCGCAGATGCTGTCGTGGCTGATGTTCGCCGCGAGCGGCATCGGCCCGTTTTCGGGCCAGTCGGTGCACTTCCGCCACGCCGCGCCCGAGCCCAAGCAGTACGCGCTCAACCGCTACGACTACGAGGCACACCGGCACTGGAAGCTCGTCGACGATCGCCTCGCGGCCAACCCCTACATGGCCGGCGCCGACTACGGCATCGTCGACATGGCGCTCTGGGGCTGGGCGCGCCTGCTCCCCTACGTGCTGGGCGGCGAGGAGCACTGGGCGAAGTACCGCAACGTGCGCCGCCTGCTCGATGAGGTCAATGCGCGGCCCGCGGCGGCGCGCGCGGAGAAGCTCAGGAGCTCGCACAGCTTCAAGACCGAGAACGACGAAGAGGCGATGCGTTTCATGTTCCCGCAGAACGAGCGGCTGAAGGCTCCCGGCTGAAGGCTCCAGGCTCAAGGATCGCGGCTGAGGGCCCGGCAGCTTCAGGGGGCGCGCTGCAGCGCCTGCAGGATCCTGGTTCCCGCGCGGCCGCTCGGCGCGAAGCCGAGCCGGACCTCCTCGGCGCGGATCGCCTCGCGCGAGCGCGTGCCGATCATTCCGTCGATCGCGCCGATGTCGTGGCCGCGCATCGTGAGCAGCGTCTGCAGGACACGGCGCTCGGCACGCGACAGACCCGGGTCGTCGGTCGGCCAGCGCGCCGCGAAGGGCCCGCCGCCGCGCAGGCGGTCGGCCAGGTGCGCGATCGCCAGCGCGTAGCTCTCGGCCGCGTTGTAGGCGTAGATCGCGTCGAAGTTGCGAAACACGATGAATGCGGGCCCCGCCGCGCCTGCGGGCAAGAGCAGCGCGCCGCGCCCGCCGGCACGCGGCAGCGGCGCGCCGGCGGCGGTCGTCACGCCGAGCGCGGCCCAGTGCGAGAGCGCGTTGCGCTTGCCGCGCCCG
>JAHDXY010000295.1 GCA_023384005.1 Burkholderiaceae bacterium
ACCACGAGAACCAGCGGCTCTCCCTTGCGCTCGAGCAACGCGTTGGTCGCCACCGTCGTGCCCATCTTCACCACGTCGACCGCGTCGGCCGAGATCACGTCTTCTTCGGCCAGCCCGAGCAGGCGGCGAATGCCCTCGACCGCAGCGTCCGGGTAGTGCTCCGGATTCTCGGACAGCAGTTTCATCGTCTCGAGCGCCCCCTCGGGGTTGCGCGCCACGACGTCGGTGAAGGTCCCGCCGCGATCGATCCAGAACTGCCACCTGTTCATCGTTTCGGTACCCGAAAAAGAGGAATCCGCACCTGGCGATCAGCGCTGGTGCGCGCGCCACAACCACTCGAGCAGCGTGCGGCCGTCGAACACCGGCAAGCCCAGCGCCGTGCGCAGCGAGCCTGCATGCGGCGGGAGGTTCGTGCACTCCAGGACCACGGCACCGACCGATCGGTCGCGGGCGAGCAGTTCACGACCGGCGGCGATGACTTCCTCGCGGACACGCGCGTTCTCGAGCGTAGCCAGGTCGCGATCGATCGTCGTGCGCAGTTCGCCGCTCGCGGGCATCCCGACGATCGGGGTGTCGCGCGGCGCGCCGACCGCCTCGAGGTGCTCCGGACCCAGCGCGTCGGCGTCGAAGGTGATCACGCCGCAACGCCGGCCGCGCGCGAGCAGCGCGTTCGCCCACGCGACCTGCAGCAGGCTGGAGGTCGCCACCGGCACCGGCAGCGCGTCGGCCAGCGCACGCTGGTGCAAGGCCAGGAACCCGCACGACGTCACGATGGCGCAGGCACCGCGCCCGATCAGGCGCTCGCCCGCCGCGACGAAGGGGCCGACCAGCCCCTCGGCACGGCGCGAAACGACGCGCGCGACCGTTGCACCCGCGGCTCGCTCGTACAGCAGCGGAAAGTCGAAACCGTTCGGATTTCCCAGGTCGCCCACCGGACGCGGAAAACCTGTCTCGAGCATCAGCACCCCGATCGCAGCCGGCGGCCGTCGCGCGCCCTCGCGCCCCCGCGCGGTCGCCGGTCGTGTCGAAACCATCTCGCCTCCTTCACCCGGGTCGTCCCGGCGCATGCGAATGCGCTATTCTCTCCGAGATCGCGAGACGACCCGCACCGAGGTGGTCCACGATCCACTACACTGCGTTCACGCAAAACGCCAATACAGGAGAGACAGATGAAACCGATCCGCACCGCGCTCGTGACGGTTGCGCTATCAGCGCTGGCGGCCAGCGCCGCCGCACAGACCAAGTGGGACCTCCCTGCCGCCTATCCGGCGCAGAACTTCCACACCGAGAACATCACGCAGTTCGCCAACGACGTCGACAAGGCCAGCGGCGGCAAGCTGAAGATCACCGTCCACCCCGGTGCGTCGCTGTTCAAGGCCCCCGAGATCAAGCGCGCGGTTCAGGGCGCGCAGGCGCAGATCGGCGAAATCCTCCTGGTGAATTTCTCCAACGAGGACCCGATCTACGAGGCCGACGGATTGCCGTTCCTGGCGACCGGTTACAGCGGCGCGATGAAGCTTTACAAGGCGCAAAAGCCGCTGCTGGAGAAAAAGCTCGCCTCGCAGGGAATGATGCTGCTCTATACGGTGCCGTGGCCGCCCCAGGGCATCTACACGAACCGCGATCTCAACAGCGCCGCCGACATGAAGGGGCTGAAGTGGCGCGCGTACAGTCCTGCGACCGCCAAGATCGCCGAGCTGGTCGGTGCGCAGCCGGTCACGATCCAGGCGGCTGAACTGCCGCAGGCGCTCGCCACCGGAACGGTCGATTCGTACATGTCTTCCGGTTCCACCGGCTACGACTCGAAGACCTACGAGCACATCAAGAAGTGGTACGACACCCAGGCCTGGTTGCCGAAAAACGCGGTGATCGTGAACAAGAAGTCCTTCGACGCGCTCGACAAGGCGACGCAGGACGCAGTCCTCGCCGCCGCCGCCGCCGCCGAAACCCGCGGATGGAAGGTTTCCGAGGAAAAGAACGGGTGGTACAAGGACCAGCTCAAGGGCAAGGGCATGGCGATCATCGCGCCCAGCGCGCAACTCAGCGCCGACATGAAGAAGGTCGGCGACACGATGTTGCAGGACTGGCTGAAGAAGTCCGGTGCCGACGGCAAGGCGCTGATCGACGCCTACGGCAAGATGTAAGCGGCGCCGGTGCGCCGTTTTCTGGAAGGCCTGTACCGAGGGGCCGCCTGGCTGGCGGCCCTTTGCATGGTCGGCGTGCTCGTGATGGTGCTCACCACCATCGTGTCACGCCAGCTCGGCGTGCACGTTCCGGGTACCGACGGCTACGCCGGTTATTTCATGGCCGGCGCGGGTTTTCTCGCGCTCGCGCACACGCTCAAGCGCGGCGAGCACATCCGCGTCACGCTGTTCATCAGCTTCCTCAAAGGTCGCGCGCATCGCGCGCTTGAGCTCTGGGCGCTCGGAGCCGCCGTGCTGCTCGCCGCGCTGTTCGCCTACTTCTCCACGCGCCTGGCCTGGCAGTCGCACCTGTTCAACGACGTATCCACCGGCAACGACGCGACACCGTTGTGGATCCCCCAGATCGCGATGGCGGCGGGCACGATCGTGCTGCTGATCGCGTTCGTCGACGAGTTCGTGCTCGAGTGGCGCGGGCTGCGAAAGCCCCCTGACGAAGGCGCGGCCGAAGAAGCGCTGCACAACGAGTGAGACGATGGGCGACCTGGTGATCACCGCGCTGTTGATGGTGGCGCTGTTCGCGCTGCTGGGTTCGGGCGTGTGGATCGGCCTGACGCTCGCGGGTGTCGCCTGGATCGGCATGGAGCTGTTCTCGACCCGTCCGGCAGGCGACGCCATGGCGGTCACGATCTGGGGGACGTCCTCGAGCTGGACGCTGACGGCGTTGCCGCTGTTCATCTGGATGGGCGAGATCCTCTTTCGCACGCGGCTCTCCGAGGACATGTTTCGCGGACTCGCGCCGTGGATGAATCATTTGCCAGGGCGACTGCTGCACACGAACATCATCGGCTGCACGATCTTCGCGGCGGTGTCGGGCTCGTCGGCCGCGACCTGCGCGACGATCGGCAAGATGACGCTTCCCGAGCTGGAGCGGCGCGGCTACCCGGAATCGCAAACGGTCGGAACGCTCGCCGGAGCCGGAACGCTCGGCCTGCTGATACCGCCGTCGATCATCATGATCGTCTACGGCGTCACGGCCGAAGTGTCGATCGCCAAGCTGTTCATCGCCGGCGTCGTGCCCGGGATGATGCTCGCGCTGTTGTTCATGGGCTACGTGGTCGTCTGGGCGCTGTTCAACCCGAACAAGGTCCCGCCCGCGGACGCGCACCTGGGCTTCATGCAGAAGATCCACGCCTCGCGCAGCCTGATTCCGGTGGTGGTGCTGATTCTCGCGGTGCTCGGGTCGATCTACTCCGGAATCGCGACCGCGACCGAAGCAGCCGCACTGGGAGTGGTCGGCGCGCTCGTGCTGTCGGCTTTCCAGGGATCGCTCAATCGGCTCACGTTTCGCCAGTCTCTGATGGGCGCCACGCGCCTGTACTGCATGATCGCGCTGATTCTCTCGGGCGCGGCCTTTCTCACGCTTTCGATGGGCTACATCGGACTGCCGCGCCATCTCGCCGAATGGATCGCGACGCTCGGCCTGACGCGCTTCGAGCTGATCGTGGCCCTGGCGCTGTTCTTCATTCTGCTCGGGTGCTTTCTCGACGGGATCTCGATGGTCGTGCTCACGATGGGCGTGCTGCTGCCCACGGTGCAAGCCGCCGGAATCGACCTGATCTGGTTCGGGATCTTCATCGTGATCGTTGTCGAGATGGCGCAGATCACGCCGCCGGTCGGGTTCAACCTGTTCGTCCTTCAAGGCATGACCGGCAAGCAATTGCCGTGGATCGCAAAGGTGACGATGCCGGCCTTCTTGCTGATGGTCGTCGCCGTCGGACTCATCTACCTGTTTCCCGATCTCGTGAACTGGCTGCCCGGAAAGATGAGCAAGGCGTGAACCCGCCATCGCGGGCCGACGACCCAATAACGAAAGTACGCTGATCGTGCACGTGATCGTCGTGGGCGCCGGAATCGTCGGCGTGTGTTGCGCCTGGTATCTGCGGCGCGAAGGTTTCGACGTGACGGTTCTCGAGCGCCGTTCGGGCGTCGCGCAGGAGACCAGCTTCGCCAACGCCGGGATCGTCGCTCCCGGCTACGTCACCCCCTGGGCCTCGCCTGGAATGCCACGCAAGGTGCTCTCGTACCTGTTCGCGCGCGAGGCGCCGTTGCGCTTCACGCCCACGGCCAATCCGGCGCAGTGGCGCTGGCTCGCGCGCTGGTTCGGGCAATGCAGGCTCGAGCGCTACCGCGCCAACCGCGAGCGCATGCAGCGGGTCGCCTTTTACAGCCGCACGCAGTTGCACGCGCTGCGCGACGAACTCGGCATCCAGTACGAACAGGCACAGGGTTACCTGCAACTGTTGCGCAGCCCGCGCGAGATCGAACTGACCGAACCGGCGCGCGCGATGCTCGCGCAGCTCGGCGTGCCGTTCTCCCTTCTGGACCCGGCGCAGGTCTACGAGCTCGAGCCGGGGCTGTACAGCGCGACCGCGCTCGCCGCCGGATTGCACCTTCCCGAAGACGAGTCGGGCAATTGCGCGCTGTTCGCGCATGCCTTGCGCCGGCACGCCGAAGACGCAGGCACGCGGTTTCGCTTCAACCAGACCGTGCAGCGCATCGTGACCGAAGGCGGCGCGGTGCGCGGCGTCGTCGTCGCGCGGCGCGAGATTGCCGCCGACGCGGTCGTGATCGCTGCCGCCAACGCCAGCCCGGAGCTGCTGCGTCCCTGCGGGCTGCGCATCCCGATGTACCCGATCAAGGGATACTCGGCCACCGTCGCGCTCGATCCGGCCGCGATCGGCCCGCGACGTGCACTGATGGACGAGGCATACAAGACCGCGATCACTCCCTTCGGCAACAGGATCCGGATCGCCGGCACTGCCGAGATCGGCGACTACAGCCTCGGGCTGCACGAACCTTCGCTTCGCACCCTGCTCAAGGTCGCGAAGGACTGGTTCCCCGGAGCAGCGCGCTACTCGGGCGCGCAGTACTGGAGCGGGGCTCGTCCGATGCTGCCCGACGGGGCGCCGCTGCTGGGCGTCACGCCGGTCAAGGGCCTCTTCCTGAACCTCGGACACGGTTCGACAGGGTGGGCGATGGCCTGCGGTTCGGGGCGCGTCGTGGCCGACGTCGTGGCAGGGCGCGCCCCGGAGATCACGCTCGACGGTCTCACGCTCGAGCGGTATCGTTGAGCGCAATGGCCGCGCTCACGCTCACCGCCACGATCCGCCGCATCGAGCAAGCCTGGGTCGATGCGTTGCCCGCGGGCACGCTGATGCGCCGCGCCGCGGCTGCGCTCGCCGCGGGGGCGGAGCAG
>JAHDXY010000296.1 GCA_023384005.1 Burkholderiaceae bacterium
CGACGAGGATGACCATCCGTCCGGCCTTGAAATCGGCGACGATCTCGGGAATGCTGGCAATTGACATCCGCGCATTTTACGATGCGCGCAGGAAACCGCCCGGAATGCTCCCGATGAACGAACCCAGGCAGACCCGCGCCGCCCGATCTCCCGGGGACGGCGAGCGATTCGTAGGGGCCGATCGCGGCTCGGGCGCTGGCGGCGAGAACAAGGGCGGCACGCACGAAGGCGGTGCAGACACGGCGCGCGCCGAACAGGTGCTGCGTCAGTTCCGGGTCATCTTCCGCTCGGTGAAGAAGCATTTCCAGGTGATCGAGAAGCAGTGCGGGATTGGCGGTTCGCAGCTCTGGGCGCTTGCGGCGATCGGCGCGCGCCCGGGAATCCGCGTGACCGAACTCGCCCGGACGCTGTCGATCCACCAGTCGACCGCGAGCAACCTGATCGAGCAGATGAGCCGGCTCGGCCGCGTGCGTCGCGAGCGCGACATGGTCGACCAGCGCGTGGTGCGCCTTCACGCCACCGATCTCGGCGCCGCGCTCCTCGCGCGTGCGCCGCTGCCGCTCACCGGAGTGCTGCCCGACGCGCTCGGCCAACTCGACGCGACCGAACTCGACGCACTGCACGCGAGCCTCGGGCGGCTCCTTCAGGTCATGCGCGTTCGCGACGAGAGTGCCGAGCACACGCCGCTGGCCGATCTCTGACGCAGGCGCCTCGCCGGGTCAAAGGCTCACCACGCCCAGGCGCCGCAGCACCGCCTTCTCGGCCTCTACCGCAAGGTATTTCATGGCCGAGAGCGCGAGCACGAGCCCCCAGGACGTCGGGTCCATCGGGCGCGTGCCGAACAGCTGCTGCATCGGCGCCAGATAGGTGAAGGCGAGTTGCAGCGCGACCAGAGCGATCGCCGCCCAGAAGGCGACCGGATTGCCGTACACGGTATCGCGACCGAGAGAGTGCGCGGTGAAACGGCGACAGTTGAACAGGTACACCAGTTCGCCGATCACCAGCATGTTCACCGCGCTGGTTCGCGCGGCCTCGAGCGAGAGCCCGCGCGCGAGCTCGTGGTTGAACAGCCAGAACGTCATCGCGGTAAGCAGCACGGTCACGTAGAGCACTCGCGCGAGCAGCAGCCGCGTGATGATCGGCTGCGCTGGCGGGCGCGGCGGGCGCGACATCACCCCGGCCTCGGCCGGCTCGAACGCGAGTGCGACCGCGAGCGTCACCGTGGTGACCATGTTCACCCACAGGATCTGCACCGCGGTTACCGGCAGCGCCAGACCGAGGAAGACCGCGAGCAGGATCACGCCCGCCTCGCCGCCGTTGGTCGGCAGGATGAACAGCAACGACTTCTTGATGTTGTCGTAGATCGTGCGGCCTTCGCGCACCGCCGTGCCGATCGTCGCGAAGTTGTCGTCGGCCAGCACGACGTCGGCCGCTTCCTTGGCGGCGTCGGTTCCCTTGCAGCCCATCGCCACGCCGATATCGGCCGCCTTGAGCGCGGGCGCGTCGTTCACGCCGTCGCCGGTCATCGACACGATGCCGCCGCGCGCCTGCAGCGCGGCGACCAGGCGCAACTTGTGCTCGGGGCTCGCGCGGGCGACGATGTCGGTCTCGGCGAGGCGCCGTGCCAGCGCCTCGTCGGAGCATCGATCGATCTCCGGGCCCGTGAGCGGCTCGCTCGCTCGCAGGCCCAGTCGCGCCCCGATCGCCGCGGCGGTGACGGCGTGGTCGCCGGTGATCATCTTCACCGCGATTCCGGCCGCGCGACAGTGCTCGATCGCCTCGATCGCCTCGCCGCGCGGCGGATCGATCATCCCCGCCATGCCGAGCAGCGTGAAACGCCGGTCGACGTCCTGCAGGCGCAACCCGCTCGCTGCGTCGGGCAGCGTCGCGCGCGCGAGCCCGAGCACCCTGAGGCCATCGCGCGCCATCGCGTCGATGCGCTCTTGCCAGTGCCCGGGATCGACCGCTTCGCCCTCGCCCTGGTCCGCGCACAGTTCCAGGATCCGCTCCGGCGCCCCCTTCAGGTAGACGAGCGCGTTCCCGTCGCGATCGCGGTGCAGCGTCGCCATGAAGCTGTGCTCGGACTCGAAGGGGATCTCGTCGACGCGCCCGAGATCGGCGCCCGAAGGCGCCGCGTCGATCCCGGCCTTGGTCGCGAAGCTGAGCAGAGCGCCTTCGGTCGGGTCGCCCTCGAGTCGCCACACGCCATTCTCCAGCCAGAGCCGCGCGTCGTTGCACAAGCGCGCGCAACGCGCGAACTGGAGCAGCGACTCGTTCCCGGCGGGCGCGACCGCGGCGCCGTCGACGCTGAATCCGCCTTCGGGCGCATAGCCGGTCCCGGCGACCTCGATCGTGCACCGGGGAAGCGCGACGCGCACGACGGTCATCTCGTTGCGCGTCAGCGTCCCGGTCTTGTCGGTGCAGATCACGGTCACCGAACCGAGCGTTTCCACTGCCGGCAGGCGGCGAACGATCGCGCTGCGATGCGCCATGCGCTGGGTGCCGATCGCGAGCGTGATCGTGACCACCGCCGGCAGGCCCTCGGGAATCGCCGACACCGCGAGTCCGACCATGGCGAGGAAGATCTCGGCGGCTTCGAAGCCGTAGACGTAGCGACCGAACAGGAAGGTGAGGACGGCGCCGGCCAGGATGAACAGCGTGAGCCTGCGCGCGAGCTGGTCGAGTTTGCGCGTGAGCGGCGTCGAGAGCGATTGCACCGACGCGACCAGCCCGCCGATGCGCCCGAGTTCGGTCGCGACTCCGGTCGCGACGACGACGCCGCTCGCATGTCCGAAGGTCACCGTCGTGCCGGAATAGGCGATCGACGTACGCTCGGCGAGAACGCAATCCTCGGCCACTTCGGGCTCGCCCTTGTCCACCGGCACCGACTCGCCGGTGAGCGCCGCCTCGTCGATACGCAGGCTGCGCGCCTGCACCAGCCTCAGGTCGGCCGCGACCCTGTCGCCCGAGGCGAGCAGGACGAGGTCGCCAGGCACCAGTTCGGCGGCCGGGATCGTGCGGCGCTCGCCGTCGCGCAAAACGGTCGCTTCGTCGGCGAGCATCGCGCGCACCGCCTCGAGCGCGCGCTCGGCCTTTCCCTCCTGGATGAAACCGATCGCCGCGTTGATCACGACCACGCCGAAGATCACCGCCGCGTCGGTCGCGTGACCCATTGCCGCGGTGATGACGCCGGCGACGAGCAGCACCTGCACCAGCAGGTTGTCGAACTGCGCCCACAGCCGCGACAGCAACGAACGCCCGGGCGGCGCCGCAAGCTCGTTGCGACCGTGGCGCGCGAGCCGCGCGAGCGCCTCGTCGCCCGTCAGGCCGGTGCGACGGCTCCCGAGCCGCGCGAGCACCGCGGACGCGTCGATCGCGTGCCAGGCGTGTCCGGGTTCGCCCCCGGTCCCCTCAGTGCCCCCGGTCCCTTCGGTCGCCTCAGCCATTGGGGCCGTGCAGCAGCAGCACCATCGCATTGGCGAGGTACAGCGCGATCAGCAGAAGGCTCACCCAACCGGCAAGGCGCAGCACGCGTCCGGGCGGGCGCACGACCCATCCCGCGATCGCCACGGCCGCCATCGCCGCAGCGGAGAAGGTCGAGAACACGTGCAGCGGCGAGACGTGCGAGAGCAGCGGTCCGCGCAGGAACAGCAGATCGTCCAGCGCGAGGATCAGCACGTTGAACAGGCTGCTCCCGAGCAGATTTCCGATCGCGAGGTCGACCGCTCCCATGCGCAGCGCCGACAGCGTGGTCACGGTCTCGGGCAGCGTCGTCACCACGGCCACGAACAGGGTGCCGACGAACGTCCGCGTCCAGCCCATGCCGTCGGCGAGCCGCTCGGCGACGAAGGGCAGCCAGATCGCTCCGGCGAACACCAGCGCGGCCCATCCGGCATAGCGGGTCATCACCTGCCGCCGGGTCATCGCCGGTCGCGTGTCCTGGGGGATCGACCGATCGGGGGTGGCGCGCTCGAAGCGGTACAGCGCGCGGACCGCTCCCGCGTAGAGCGCGACGATCAGCACGCTGTAGAGCCCGACATGACCGATCGCCAAACCGATCCCGCGGTCTCCGAGCATCAGGTTGAAACCGACCAGCGCGAACATCAGGATCGCGAACGCGGCCGTGAGCACGTGGCCGCGATTCGGGCTGTGAAACACCGAACCCGAGCGAAACGCGAGGTCGACCGCCCCGAGCACGAACAGGTTGAACACGCACGCGCCGAGCACGTTGCCCACCGCGATGTCGGGCGCATCGGCCAGCACGACGCTGCTCGCGCCGGTGACCAGCTCCGGCAGCGAGGTGACGGTGGCCATCAGCACCAGGCCGATCCAGTTGCGCGACAGTCGCCACTTCGCCGCGATCAGGTCGGCGTAGCGCGCGAGCTGATAGCCGCCCAGGCCGATCGCGGCGACGCAGGCGAAGAACTCGAGCCAGACGCGCGTCATTGCCGGCAAGGCCGCCGGCGCCGCTTCAGTTCGAGCCGATCGTGCACGAAGCGCCGGGCGCGCGGCGCGATCATCCGCGCGAACGCAGTTCGCCAACCATGCGCTCGAGGTAGCGCGCGATCAGGTCGACCTCGAGGTTCACGCTCGCCCCGGGCCCCAGGCGGCACAGGGTGGTCACCTGCATCGTGTGCGGAATCAGGTTGATGCCGATCACGGTCCCCTCGGGTTCGTCGCGCACCGAATTCACCGTGAGGCTCACCCCGTCGATCGTGGCCGACCCCTTGTAGGCGAAATACCGACCCAGCGCCGGCGGCACGCGCACCTCGAGCCGCCACGACTCGCCGACCTGGTCGAAGCGCACGACCTCGGCCAGGCCGTCGACGTGACCAGTGACCAGGTGCCCGCCGAGGCGGTCCGACAATCGAAGCGCCTTCTCCAGGTTCACGTCGGCCTCGCGCGACAATCCGACCGTGCGATCGAGGCTCTCGCGCGAGACTTCGACGGTGAAACAGCGTTGCTCCAGGGCGACGACGGTCATGCACGCTCCCTGGATCGCGATCGAGTCCCCGATCGCGACGTCGCCCAGGTCGAGCCCTCCCGCGTCGACGGTCAGCCGCAGCCCCTCGCCCAGCGTCTCGACACGCACGATCCTCCCGATCGCGGCAACGATTCCGGTGAACATCAGGGTTCCTCCACCGCCGCGACGGCGGTCTGCGCACCGTGCGCGGCGGCGTCGCGCACGACGCGCGCGAGCAGTCGAAGGTCATCTCCGACGCGTTGCGCCGCACCGAACGAGAGCCGCGTGCGGTGCTCGAGGTCGTCGATCGCCTCGAGGTCGAACATGCCGAGCGCGTCGCCCAGCAGCGAAGGCGCCAGATAGATTAGGAGTTCGTCGACGCAAGCCTCGCGAAGCAGCGAA
>JAHDXY010000297.1 GCA_023384005.1 Burkholderiaceae bacterium
GATGCTTCGCGGCGCGGATGCACTCGGCCAGGTTGACGGTCGTGCGCCGCTCCTCGTCCATGATGCCGATCTTCACCGTGTTCGCCGGCAGCCCCAGCGAACGCTCGACCTGGGTGAAGATCTCGTCGGCGAACAAGACCTCCTCGGGTCCGTGCATCTTCGGCTTCACGATGTAGATCGACGCCTGGGTCGAGTTGCGCGCGCCGCCCTTCTTCGCGAGGTCGTGCATCGCGATCGTCACCGTGCACATCGCGTCGAGCAGGCCCTCGAAGGCCTCGTTGCCCTCGCGATCGAGCACCGCCGGGTTCGTCATCAGGTGCCCGACGTTGCGCACCAGCATCAGCGCGCGGCCCTTGAGCGTGAAGGCTTCGCCCCGGGGAGAGCGGTACTCGCGATCGGCGTTGAGCGTGCGCACGAAGCTCTTGCCGCCCTTGGCCACGTCTTCGCTCAGGTCGCCTTTCATCAGCCCGAGCCAGTTGCGGTAGGCGAGCGCCTTGTCCTCGGCGTCGACCGCGGCCACCGAGTCCTCGCAATCCATGATCGCGGTCACCGCTGCTTCGAGCAGGACGTCGGCGACACCGGCGCCGTCGTGCGCGCCGATCCGGTGCGTCCGGTCGATCAGGATCTCGATGTGCATGCGGTGGTGCGCCAGCAGGATCGCCGCCGGCGCGTCGGCCGGGCCGCGATAGCCGGCGAAGAAGCCCGGCTCGGCGAGCGGCACCGCCCCGTGCGGCCCGTCGGCAAGCAGTCGTCCCCCGCTCACCGCGTAGCGCGTGACGCGTGAGTGGCTGCAGCCCGCCAGCGGAACGACCTCGTCCAGGAAGGACTTGGCCCAGGCGATCACGCGCGCGCCGCGCTGCGCATCGTAGCCCCCGGGCGCGGGCGCGTCGCCCATCGCGTCGGTTCCGTAGAGAGCGTCGTAGAGGCTTCCCCAGCGCGCGTTCGCCGCGTTCAACGCATAGCGCGCGTTCATCACCGGCACCACCAGCTGCGGCCCGGGGATCGTCGCGATCTCCGGGTCGACGTGCGCGGTTTCGATCGAGAACTCGCCGCCCTGCGGCACCAGGTAGCCGATCTCGGCGAGAAACGCGGTGTACGCCGCCTGGTCGTGCGCCTTGCCCTTTCGCGCGAGGTGCCAGGCGTCGATCTTCGACTGGAGTTCGTCGCGACGCGCGAGCAGCGCGCGGTTCTTCGGCCCCAGCCCGTGGACCAGGTCCGAGAGGCCCTTCCAGAACCGCTCCGGCGTCACGCCGGTTCCGGGCAGCGCTTCGCGCTCGATCAGTTCGTGCAGGGGACGGGCCACTTTCAGGCCGTGGAGTTCGATGCGATCGGTCATGTTGCCTTCTTCTTGAGGTGTTTCCGGGACTCCGGCTCGGCGGGGCCGTCCGGTCCGAACCCCTAAGGATAGCGGCTCACGGCGCGCAGATGCGCGACCGGCACGGCTGGGTCCGCGAGCCTCGCACCGAAGCTGATCTGGGTCAAACCGCGACGCCCTGATCTGCCTGCCCACGCGCGCAGGTTGTCGATGCCGCGGCGGTCATCTACATCAGCTGAATGTCTGTAAACTGCCGCTTCGCGCGAACGAGATCCGGCGCACGACCATCTGGACGACCCGACCCGCGATGAAGATCCTGATCACCGAATTCATGGATGCCGCTGCGGTGCAGTCGCTGCGCGAGCGCTGCCCGCGGCAAGAGGTGGTGTACGACGCGGCGCTGGTTGACGATCCGGCGCGGATCGACGCCGCGCTCGGCGAAACGGTCGCGCTCGTCGTGCGCAATCGCACCCGCGTCGCGGCCGGGTTGATCGCGCGCGCGCCGCGACTGCTCGTCGTCGGGCGCCTCGGCGTGGGGCTGGACAACATCGAGCTCGACGCCTGCGCGGCGCGCGACATCGCGGTCTTCCCCGCCACCGGCGCGAACGCCGACGCGGTCGCCGAGTACGTGGTCGCTGCGGTGATGACGCTGTTGCGCGGCGCGTTCACCGCGTCGCACGAGGTGGTGGCCGGCGCGTGGCCTCGCGCGAGGCTCTCGGCGGGCCGCGAGGTTGCCGGCAAGACCCTCGGCCTGGTGGGATTCGGCGACATCGGCCGGCGCAGTGCGCGGCTGGCGCAGGCGCTCGGCATGCACACGGTGGCGCATGACCCGATGCTCGGCCCGGGCGACCCGTGCTGGACCCGGACCGCGACCGGGCCGCGCACGCTCGACGCGCTCGTCGCCCAGGCCGACGCGATCTCGCTGCACGTGCCGCTGCTCGCGTCCACGCGCAACCTGTTCGACGCGCGCCGGATCGCGGCGATGAAGCGCGGCGCGGTGCTGGTGAACACGGCGCGTGGCGGCGTGCTCGACGAGCACGCGCTCGCCGGTGCGCTGCGCGAGGGCCACCTGGGGGGCGCGGCGCTGGACGTGTTCGAACACGAACCCCTCGGCGAACAGGCGCATTGGCATGGGCTCGGCAACCTGATCCTCACGCCGCACGTCGCCGGCGTCACGGTCGAATCGAACGAACGCGTCAGCGCGCTGATCGCCGATCGAGTCGCGGGGCACCTGGCGAAGCACGACGCGGGGACGGGGCGATGACGGTGCTGCGGATCGAACAGGCCGAGGAGCTCGCGCGGCGCGCGCTCGCCGCCGCCGGCGCGAGCGAGGCGATGGCACGATCGACCGCTCGCGCGCTGGTCGCGGCCGAGGCCGAAGGGCTCGGTTCGCACGGCTTGTCGCGCGTGCCGCAGTACGCGAGCTTCCTGCGCAATGGCCGCGCCGACGGCGACGCGGTGCCGGCGATCGTCGCCGATCGCGCCGCATGCGCGCTGGTCGACGCGCGCGACGGCCTCGCGTTCCCGGCCTGCGAGCTCGCGGTCGCCACCGCGATCGCCAAGGCGCGCGACGCCGGAGTCGCGTTCGTCGCCGTCACCAACAGCCATCACTTCGGCGTCGCGGCGCACCACCTCGAAGAGGTGGCCGCGGCGGGAATGGTCGGCCTGGCGCTGGGCAATTCACCGGCCGCGATGCCGGTGCCCGGCGGTCGCCGCGCGCTGCTCGGCACGAACCCGATCGCGGCGGCGTTTCCGAGGCCCGGTGCGGACCCGCTGGTGATCGACCTGTCGCTGTCGGAAGTCGCGCGCGGAAAGGTGATGCTCGCGGCGCGCGAGAAGCGCGCGATTCCGCCCGGCTGGGCGCTCGACGCGCAGGGCGAGCCCACCACAGACGCGCAGGCCGCGCTCGCCGGCAGCATGCTGCCCTTTGGAAGCGGCGCCGGCGGCGTGAAGGGTGGCATGCTCGCGCTGATCGTGGAACTGCTGGTCACGACGCTCACCGGTGCGCGTTTCGGCGCCGAGGCCGACTCGTTCTTCGTCGACGCCGGCAACCGCCCGCGCATCGGCCAGGCCTTCCTCGCGATCGACCCGAGAGCGCTCGCGGGTCGCGGCGTCTACGACGAGCGCATCGAGGCGCTCGTCGCCGCGATGCTCGACGAGCCGGGCGTGCGCCTGCCCGGCGCGCGGCGGCGCGCGATCGGCGTGCGCGCCGGCAGCGCCGGAATCGAGATCGGCGACGCGCTGCTCGCCCAGCTCGAGGCGCTGGCGAAGGGCGGCTGAAAGCGCGGCGGCTGAAAGCGCGGCGGCCGAAAAAGCGGCGGCTGGATCGCGAACCGGCCGAAGTGCGCGGCGGGCGAAGTGCGCGGCGGCTCGGGAGCCGCGAACCCGGCCGCGAACCCGGCCGCTTGACCCCGGGTCATCTATATGATTTACTTGACTGCAGGCGCAGCAGGCGGCAATGCTGCGCAACCCGCGGTTCATCCGAAGCGAGCAAACACAATGATTCATTTCGTCGTTCACGAGGAAGGCGATGGCGTCGGCGTCGTCGTCGTCGAAGGGGTGAAGGCAGGTCAGATGCTGACCGGCTGGATCATGGAAGAGGACAAGGAAATCAAGTTCAAGGCGCGCCAGGACATCCCGATCGGGCACAAGCTCGCGATGCGGGATTTCAAGGCCCAGGACACGGTGATCAAGTACGGCACCGACATCGGTCGTGCCGTCGCCACGATCAGAAAGGGCGAGCACCTGCACGTCCACAACGTCAAGACCAAGCGCTGGTGAGTCGAATGGACATCAAGAAAGCGAAATTCTGGGGCTACAAGCGCGACAACGGGCGCGTGGGCGTGCGCAACCACGTCATCATCCTGCCGGTGGACGACCTCGCCAACGCCGCCTGCGAGGCAGTGGCCGCGCACATCAAGGGCACGATGGCGATCCCGCACCCCTACGGACGCCTGCAGTTCGGCGCAGACCTCGACCTGCACTTTCGCACGCTGATCGGCACCGGGTCGAACCCCAACGTCGCCGCGGTGGTCGTGATCGGCATCGAGCCGGGCTGGACCAAGCGCGTCGTCGACGGAATCGCCGCCACCGGCAAGCCGGTCGAGGGTTTCTGGATCGAGCAAAACGGCGACATCGCGACGATCGCCGCGGCGTCGCGCGCCGCGTACAAGTTCATGAAGTACGCGACCACGCTCAAGCGCACCGAGCACCCGATCAAGGAGCTGTGGGTCTCGACCAAGTGCGGCGAGTCCGACACCACCTCGGGGTGCGGTTCCAACCCCACCGTGGGCAACGCCTTCGACAAGCTCTACGCCGCGCAGTGCACGCTGCTCTTTGGCGAGACCACCGAACTCACCGGCGGCGAGCACCTGGTCGCGGCGCGCTGCCGCACGCCCGAGGTGCGCGAGAAGTTCATGTTCATGTTCAACCGCTACCAGGAACTGGTCGACCGTCACAAGACGAGCGACCTGTCCGAGTCGCAGCCCACCAAGGGCAACATCGAAGGCGGGCTGACCACGATCGAGGAGAAGGCGCTGGGCAACATCCAGAAGATCGGTCGCAAGTGCAAGGTCGACGGCGTGCTCGACAAAGCAGAGGCGCCCACCGGAAAGGGCCTGTGGTTCATGGATTCGTCCTCGGCGGCGGCCGAGATGGTCACGCTTTGCGCGGCCGCCGGCTACGCGGTGCACTTCTTTCCCACCGGGCAGGGCAACGTGATCGGCAACCCGATCATTCCGGTGATCAAGATCTGCTCGAACCCGCGCACCGTGCGCACGATGGGCGAGCACGTCGACGTCGACACCTCGGGGCTGCTGCGCCGCGAGATGAACATGGACGAGGCAGGCGACGCGCTGCTCGATTCGATGCTGCGCGTGGCCAACGGCGAGTGGACCGCGGCCGAGTTGCTCGGGCACCGCGAGTTCGTTCTCACCCGGCTCTACGAGTCGGCCTGAGCCGAAGGCGCGACGCACTGCCCTTCGGGCTTCG
>JAHDXY010000298.1:0-958 GCA_023384005.1 Burkholderiaceae bacterium
CTGCGCGATCATGCTTCCTCCATCACGCACTGCAGCGGATGCTGGTGCTGGCGTGCGTAACCGCTTACCTGCTCGACCTTCGTCGCCGCGGTGTCCCTCGGATAGACACCGCACACACCGCGTCCATCGCGGTGCACCTTCAGCATCACCTGGGTCGCTTTCTCGCGGCCCATGCCGAAGAACTTCTGCAACACACTCACGACAAACTCCATCGGGGTGAAATCGTCGTTGAGCAGCACCACCTGAAACATGGGCGGCGGCTCCACTTGCGCTTCCTTCCGTTGCGCAACGGTGGAGGTTTCGTGCTTCGTCGCCATCGATTCCATTCTAACCAGTCGAGGGCGCGCTGCAACCGACATTCGCTCGCGTCCTGCGCATAGTGTGAATGCAGTCACACCGACGCGCATTGCGCCAGGCGATTCGCCACGCCCCTGCGACGCCATCGTCTCAGGCTTGGCACGGCGCGCGCCGCTTCTTCCGACACCCGGCGGCGACACGGCGACCGCCGAGGTCGGCGCTGTCGCAGCCGTCGCAACCGGGAAAGTGTGGCAATCCTGGGCGATTCCGGCGGTCCTCGCCCCCAAACACGCGCAAGTGCTTGACTTTGCCGGGGTATTCGCCAAGAATCCGCGCGTGCCCAAGGGTTGATACCTTGGTCGCTGTCGCCCTCAACAACCTAACGTACCGAGACATGGGCCAGCGGGCATTCTTCGGATTGCAGCACTTCGGTGTGTATTTTTCAGGGATGGCAGGACATGGCAACGGGTACAGTCAAGTGGTTCAACGACGCCAAGGGTTTCGGATTCATCACCCCGGATGATGGCGGTGAGGATCTGTTCGCGCACTTCTCGGCGATCTCCGGGAGTGGCTTCAAGAGCCTGAAGGAAGGCCAGAAAGTCACGTTCGACGTGGTCACCGGCCCCAAGGGCAAGCAGGCCTCGAACATCCAGGGCGGCGC
>JAHDXY010000298.1:968-3085 GCA_023384005.1 Burkholderiaceae bacterium
GGCCTTGCGCCGCCCCCGCTCGGGCGGCGACCCGCGCGCTGACCAGCGCGCGGCACCTGAGGCGGGCGAAAGCGCCGGGGGTTCCCCCGGCGTTATTGCATTTGCGCAACAGCTCGCGCCGTCGGATCAGTTCGCGCGACGCGCGAGGGCGGCTGCGGCGAAGGGGCGTATTGCTCCCGGCGATTCGATCGCCGCCGCGACCGCGCACAGGGTCCAGGCGATCCACGCCGACCACATCGGATGGCTCGCGAAATGCGCGCCCCGGGCGGTCTGCGCCAGGCCGTAGACGACGCCCAGCACGGTCACCGCCATCGCCACGATCGTCGCGTAGCGCGGGCGCTCGTGCCGCCAGAGAAAGTACAGGCCGAAGAACGCAAAGGCGCTGACCGCATGTCCTGAAGGAAAGCAATGGCCTGGGCCGCCGTCGGCGACCCCGATCAACCAGTGTGGAACGTAGGCTGCGGACCCGCCGAACTCGGCCAGATCCCAGGGGCAGCTCGTGCCGCTCGTCCGCTTGATCGCCGGCACCAGCAGCATCACGCCGACGGTCGCCGACAGCCAGTAGGCGCGAGCGGCGCGCGACCGCCCGCCCGCGAACGGCCGGATCAGGTCGACGAGCATCAGCACGAGCACGATCGCGGCGAGCAGCCGGCCCCCGTCGTGCGCCACGGTGCGGGTCAACCAGGCGTCGCGCAGCAGGAAACCGTGTGCGCCGCCGAAGGCGCGCGTGACTGCGAGGTCCCATCCGGCCAGTTCCCACGACGCGATCGCCAGCAGTCCGAAGAGAGCCAGCGCGAGATCGCGCGACGCGAAGCGTCGCATCGCGCTCACCTGTGCGCCAGCAGGCTGGCCTGCCGGCACGCCTGGGTGAGATCGAGACCGGCTTCGTGCAGCGCCGTGCGAACGTCGAACAAGCCGAGCATCGTGTGAAACAGGTGATCGTGCGCCAGCGGACGGCGCGCCTGCGCGTCGAGCGAGCCGCGCAGGCACTGCGGCGCCACGCCGGTGGAACGCGCGAAGCCGGGCGAGAGCCAGATCGTCATCGGGACGCGGCTCTGGACTCGCGGAGCGATCGCATGGGGCAGGCCGTGCAGGAACAGGCCCTGCTCGCCCAGCGATTCACCGTGATCGGACACGTACACCAGCGCCGAGTCGACCCGGTTGGCATGCGCGTCGAGCTTGGCGATCGCGCTGGCGAGCACGTGGTCGGTGTAGAGCAGCGCGTTGTCGTAGGCGTTGACGATCTGCTCGACGCTGCAGCGACTCAGGTCGTCGTCGCGACAGTCCGGAAGGAAGCTCGCGAACGCCGGCGGGTAGCGCCTGAAGTACGAGGGTCCGTGGTTGCCGAGCTGGTGCAGCACCAGCAGCTGCGTGCCGCTCGCGTGCTCCAGCCGGCGGTCGAGGTCGACGAGCAGCCCCTCGTCCAGGCAGCGTCCGTCCTGGCAAAGCCCAGGGGCGCTGGCCGCCGAAACGACGTCCGAAGGCAGCCCGTCGCACACGCCCTTGCATCCCGCCTGGTTGTCGCGCCAGTGCACCGCGACTCCGGCGCGCGCCAGCACGTGAAGAAGCGATTCGCTCGCACGGATGCGCGACTCGTCGTAGTCGCGCCGTCCGACCGGAGCAAACATGCACGGCAGCGAAACCTCGGTGTTGGTGCCGCACGCGGTCACGTCGCTGAAGTTGACGACCGGCAACGCGGCGAGCTGCGGCGTCGTCTGGCGGGCGTATCCGCTCAGCCCCCAGTTGGCGGCGCGTGCCGTCTCCCCGACCACGAGCACGATCAACAGCGGCCTGGTGCGCGTGTCCCAGGACAGCCCCGGCGCCGCGTCCAGCCCGATCGGCACCCGCGGCGCGGCCGCGGTTCGCGCATCGCCCGCCATCGCGCTGGCGCCCGACCAGAGGTAGTTCGCCGGCGTGATCAGGTAGCGCACCTCCTTGTGATTGCGCATCAGCGAAGCGAAGGGCTGGAACACGGCGATCAGCGACAGGATCGCGATCGCCCCCGCCCCGACGACCAGCGCGGCGCGCGCGATCGTCGCGCGCGCCAGGCCCCGGCGCAGGAACCGCACGCGCCAGAGCACCAGCAGCGGCACGAGCGCGTAGACGACGAGGTGCAG
>JAHDXY010000298.1:3095-4074 GCA_023384005.1 Burkholderiaceae bacterium
AACTCGTGCGCCTCGGCCGGATCGGTGCGCAGCACGTTGCGCATCATCGCCGGATCGAGGTACACGCCGTAGGTCTGCATGTAGTAGGTGGCCAGGGCGGTCGCGACGATCAGCACCGCGAGCAGCGGCCTGACCGTCCAGCGGTTGGCCACCAGCGCCAGAACCACGACATGCAAAGCGACGACGAGCAGGAACAGCGCGCCGGCGTAGCCCCAGGTCGCAGCGTCGCGCAGCGAATGCCCGGCGAGCGCGGCGCCGAAGAACCGCCGGTTCGCCGAGAGCGCGAAGAACACGCTCGCGGCGATGAGCACCCACTCGACGCTGGCGGCGATCTCGAAGCGCCGGTGCGCTTCGCGACCCGGCGCTGCGTTGGCGTGCCCGGCGACGGACATGGTTGGCGAGGACATCGCGCCGATTGCACCAGCGCCACCTTAAGCCATCCTGAAGCCCGCCGCAGGCGCCGGGATGCTACCTTGACGCCCGGGACGCGCCCCGGCTGACGACCTGTGCCGAATACGGGCGGGCGCGCGATCCGCGGACCGGGCGAACGAGCACGATGCGACTGCTGCTTCTGGAAGACAACGACATCCTCGGCGAGGGGCTGCGCGATTTCCTGCGCAGCGAAGGACACGTCGTTGACTGGTGCCGCAGTCTGGGCGAGACCGACTCGTTTCGCGGCGAGCCCTACGACGCGCTGGTGGTGGACTGGCAGCTGCCCGACGGATCGGGGCTCGACTGGGTGCGCGCGCGCCGCGCGAGCGGCGACGCGTGCCCGGTGCTGATGCTCACCGCGCGCGACGGACTTCGCGACCGCATCGAAGGCCTCGACACCGGCGCCGACGACTACCTGGTCAAGCCGGTCGCGCCCGAGGAACTCGCCGCGCGATTGCGCGCCGTGGGCCGGCGCCACGGCGGGGGCGCTACCTCGCGCCTGCACTTCGGTGCGGTCGAGGTCGACCTGGCGGCGCTGCCGCCGCGG
>JAHDXY010000298.1:4084-5176 GCA_023384005.1 Burkholderiaceae bacterium
CGATCGGCAAGCTCGGCCGGGCGGCGCGTCGAGCTCACCGGGCGCGAGTGGGCAGTGCTCGAAGCGCTGGCGCTTCGCGCCGGAAGAATCGTGCCCAAGGCGGATCTGGAGAAACTGGTGCTCGGCTTCGATTCCACGCTGGCGAGCAACGCGCTGGAAGTCCACGTCTCGGCGCTGCGCCGCAAGCTCGGGCGCGGGCTGATCGAAACGGTTCGCGGCATCGGCTATCAGATGGGGCGGACATGACCGAGCGAAGCACGACCGCGCGCGCGCCGTCGATTCGCGCACGGCTGGCCAACGCGCTGCTGATCTGGTCGATCGCCTGGGGCCTCGCGATGGCCCTTGCCGTCTGGCTGACCACCGGAAACGAGGTCGACGAACTGCTCGAGGACTCGCTGCGCTCGTCGGCGGAACTGCTCGCCGCGCTGAGCGGCGCGAACGCCACGGCGAACATCGGTGGCGGTGTGGCGGCGAGCCCGGGCGGCGGTGTGGCGGCGAAGGCGGGCAACGGCGCCGCCGCGCCGGCGGCGCCACTCTCGAGCGAGGACTACGCGTGGCAGGTCGTGACCGCGGACGGCCGCGTCGAACTGCGCTCTTCGGCGGCGCCGCCCACCCCCTGGCGGGCCACGCCGAGCGCCGGGTTCAGCGACGTGCCCGGTTGGCGGCTGTACGGGCTGGCGCTGGGCCCCGACGGCCGGATGCTGTACGCGGCGCAGTCGCACGCCGAGCGCAGCGAGACGCGCGACGAGGTGGTGCTCAGCACCGTGCTGGCCGCGCTTTCGATCGGACTGCTCGGCCAGTTCTGGCTGCGCGCCCGCGTACGCGCCGAGACCGCCGCGCTGCAGACGCTCTCCGAGCGTTTGCTGGCGCACGACGCTTCCGCCCCGGGAGCGACGCTGGGCCCGGCCGAACGCAGCGAACTCGAGCCGGTGCACGCGGCGATCGACCAGCTCACGCGCGAGCTCGCGCGGCGGATGGCGACCGAACGCGCCTTTTCGGCGCACGCAGAGCAAGCGCAGCGCCCCCCCCGCCCCCGCATAGACCCGCACCAAGCCGTCGCGGTGCGCGGATGCCCCCCATAGCATCCGCCCC
>JAHDXY010000004.1:0-36435 GCA_023384005.1 Burkholderiaceae bacterium
TGTAACAATACGTATATGGGTATGGTGCGGCAATGGCAAGAACTGATCCACGGCAACCGAATCAGTGAAAGCTGGAACGCCGCATTACCCGATTTCGGTGCCTTGGCACGCGCTTTTGGTTGGGGTGGCAGGCGTGTCGATTTGCCGGGAGAGCTGGCTGATGGGCTGGCGGAGTGTCTGGCTGATCCTGGTCCGTTCTTTCTCGACGTACGTGTGGTGCCGCACGAGAACTGTTTCCCCATGATCCCGCCGGAAATGATACTCGGCGGGCAGCGCTGGTACGGACGCGGCGAGGTGCGTTTGGCGTCGGCTTGTCGGCCCGATGAGAACAACACCCGGGAAACGGGTTTGACCACCGCCAACCCGGATGAGGAGGCGGCGATCCCGCTGTCCGGATCGACTGGGGATGAAGTTGCGAACCCGATTGCGGATCGTTCGGGGTAGTCTCAGATCGGTCTTCGTACGAACTCTTCCAGAGCCTGCTCGCCGGTCATCGCGGCATCCAAGGTTTGTCCGCCGCCACTTACGTACCCGCTTGCTCGATGACAGGCCGCATCTCAGTGAGCGTCGCTTTGGAACCGTTTGCTGCTAACATCCATCATAACGTTGATGATGTATTCGTTCTCGTCACGCGCCTCGGAGATGCAATGCCGGCGTCACAGATGACCCAGGCCGAACGCTCGGAGCAGACGCGCCATCAGTTGCTGGCGGCGACGATCGACCTGATCATGGAACGCGGCCTGGCCGGTGCGACCGTGAACGACATCTGCCGGCGCGCGGGCGTCACGACCGGCGCCCTGCAGCACCAGTTCGGCGCCAAGAGCGAGCTGATGGCGGCGACCGTGGCCGAGTTGTTCGCGCCCTTCGCCGAGGCGTTTCCCGCGAGCGACAACCCGGCCGATACCCAACTCGGCGCGAGGATCGAACGGCTCGTGACCCGCTACGCGAAAATCTACGCCGACCCCCGCTATACCGCGGTGATCGAGATCCTGAGCGCAACGCGCCACGACCGCGCGCTCGAAGCGGCGGTGAACCAGTATCGCGACACCCAGGTCGAGAACCTCGCGAATCACCTGCGCACCGAGTTCCCGGACGTGGACATGCCTCTGGAGCGCATGCTCGAGTGCACGCACCTGGTCGTGGACCTGATGCGCGGCGGCGCGATCCGGATGATGTTCGACCGCAGCCGCGAAGCCGAAGACGGAATCCTCAAGGGCGCCTGCCAGATCCTGCTCGCCAGGTTCTCCGCCCATCACGACGCGAATCGAGGCCGGAAATGACCGACGCTGCGAAACAGGCAACCGACGCCGCCAGGCTCCACGCCGACGCCCTGGTCTGGGACCAGACCTTTCCCGCGACCCCCACCTGCGGCTCCTGGACGTCGCACTACGGCGCGCTCGAGCGGATGAAAGCGAGCGGGTACGACGCGGTGTCGATCACCGTGGCGAGCGACCCCGACGACGCGCTGGGCGCGATCCGCAGGATCTCGATGTGGCGTCGTTTCATCAACGAGAATTCCGACCGCTACACCTTGCTCGCGAGCGCGCGCGACGCCGAGGCGGCGAAGAAGGCCGGCAAGCTCGCGCTCGGTTTCAGCTTCCAGGGAACGACCCCGTTCGAGCGCGACATCGGCCTGGTCGAGGTGTTCTACAAACTCGGCGTGCGTCACGCGCTGATCGCCTACAACCAGAAGAACCACGTTGGCGACGGTTGTCACGAGCGCACCGATTGCGGGCTGTCGCGCTTCGGCGTCGAACTGGTGCGCGAGATGCAACGCGTGGGCATGCTGGTCGACTGCACCCACACCGGGCGGCGAACCTCGCTCGACGTGTTCGAAATGGCCAGCGCGCCGGTGATCTATTCGCACTGCAACGCCGCGGCGCTCAAAGCGCACGAGCGCAACATCGACGACCAGATGGCGAAGGCCTGTGCCGCGACCGGAGGGGTGATCGGCGTCAACGGCATCGGGATCTTCCTGGGCGACAACGACGACTCGACCGACGCGCTGTTCGCGCACCTCGATCACTGGGTTGAACTGCTCGGCGCGAAGCACGTCGGGATCGGGCTCGACAGCGTGTCGGACCCGGCGACGCTGACCGCCACCGTGCAACGGCAGTCGGACAAGTATCCGGCAGGCCAGGGCTACGAAACGACGATGTTGCGCGTGTCCACGCCGGAGCAGATTCCGCAGCTCACCGAACGCATGCTTCGCGCGCGATACAGCGAGGCCGACATCCGCGCAGTCCTCGGCGGGAACTGGCTGCGGCTCGCGCGCGAGGTCTGGAAGGAGATCGCGTGAGCGCGCTGCGGCCCCTGGTCGAACACGCCGACGCGTGGTCGCTGCGGCTTGCCCGCGCGATGACCGCCTTGTCCGCGATCGCGGTGGCGTTGATCGTTGTCGTGCTCGTGTTCGCGAGCCTGCAGCGCTACGTCCTGTCCAGCCCGATCCCGGCCACCGAGGAAATCGCCGGCTACCTGTTCGTGGCGATGTCGTTCCTCGCGATGGTCGGCGGCATGGTGGAGCGGCGCCACATTCGCGTGCTGATCGTCTGGCGGCTGCTGCCGGTGCGCTTGCAGGCCTGGACGATGCTGGCCGGCCACCTGGGGGCGATCGTCGTGCTGGGCATCCTGTTCTGGCAGACCTTCGGCTTCGCCCGATCGAGTTTTCAGTTCGGCGCTCGCAGCTACGTGGCCGACCTTCTCGAATGGCCCTGGATGATGCTGATCCCGGTGTCGCTCGCCCTGCTCGCGCTGGCGGTGGCGGTGCGTTCGCTGGCCGATCTCGATCGCGCGCTCGACGGCGAACCCACGCCCGAAGCCACGGCAGCCGACGAAGGCGCGGCCTGAGCGATGCTCACCGCAACGCTCGTCGCGATCATCGCGTTCGCGCTGCTCACCGGTTCGATGCTCGGCATCGTGATCGGCGCGACCGGGCTCGCGGTGCTGCATTTCGCCTTCGGCGCAAACTTCAGCGTGCTGGGAAACGCCACCTGGAACGTGTTCAACAGCTTCACGTTCACCGCGGTGCCAACCTTCATCCTGCTGGGCGAAATCCTCGGTCAGTCGGGTCTGGCCAAGCGCATCTACAGCGCGATCTCGCCCACCTTCGAGCGCCTCCCGGGCCAGCTGCTGCAAACCAACATCGGCGCGTGCACGGTGTTCAGCGCGATCAGCGGATCTTCCACCGCGACCGCTGCGGTGGTCGGCGCGATCGCCTACGACGAGCTCAAGTCGCGCGGCTACTCGCGCCGGGCGACCATCGGCACCATCGCCGCGGGCGGCACGCTGGGCATCCTGATTCCGCCCTCGATCGCTCTGATCATCTACGGCGCCTGGCAGGAAGTCTCGGTGGGCGCGCTGTTCATCGCGGGAATCGTCCCCGGGCTGCTGCTGGCCGGCCTGTTCATGGTCTACATCGGCATCATGGCGCGCCTGCGCCCCGGAGTCGCGCCGCCGGTGGGCGCGCTGATGCCGCTCGGGCGCGCGCTGGCCAAGTCGGCCGAAGCCTGGCCCTTCGTCATCCTGGTGTTCGCGATCCTGGGCACGATCTTCCTGGGGCTGGCCACGCCGACCGAGGCGGCGGCGCTGGGCGTCGCGACCGCGATGGTGCTGGCGATGCTCTATCGCGAACTGAGCCTAGCGCGCGTGTGGACTGCGCTGACGGCGACGGTGCGCACCTTCTCCACCCTGACGCTGGTTCTGGTGGGCGCGCTGGTTCTGAGCCAGGCCGTCGCGCTGACCGGCTTGCCGCGCCTGCTGATCGGGATGGTCTCCGAGGCCGGCCTGTCGCCGCCAGTGGTCATCACGCTGATCTTCGCGATGTACCTGGTGCTCGGCTGCTTCTTCGGGCCGATCGAGATGCTGCTGATCACCTTGCCCTTCGTGTTTCCGGTCGTCACCGGGCTGGGTTTCGACCCGGTGTGGTTCGGCATCGCGCTGGTGATCGTGATCGAGATCGGTCTGCTGACTCCGCCGCTGGGCATCAATCTGTTCGTGGTGATGGCCGTCAGTCGCAACGAGGTCTCGCTCGGCGAGGCGGCGATCGCCTGCCTGCCGTACTGGCTGTTGATGCTCGCGCTGCTGGCGGTGATCACCGTCTTTCCGCAGATCGCGCTGTTCCTGCCGCGCATTTCCGGGTTCGGGTAGCCGCCTCCAGGCAAAGGCGGCGGATTTCGATGGGTTGTTCAATCAAGAGGAGAGTCGCATGAAACTCAAGTCGTTACTCGCGGTGCTGGCCACCGCGGTCGTGAGCACCGGCCTCGCGCAGGCGGCCGATGTCAACTGGCGTCTGGGCAGCTCGGTGGGCCCGAAGGACCCCACGACGATCAACCTGCAGGAGCTCGCCAAGCGCGTCGACACGAAATCGGGCGGTCGCTTCAAGATCGAGGTCGTCCCGATCGAGACGATCGGATTCAAGAACGTCGATTCGTTGCGCGTTCTCAAGCAAGGCGTGCTCGAGGCGATGAACATCGTGCCCTACTACGTGGTGCGCGACGAGCCGCTGATGGGCGTGTTCGCACCCCACGGCGTGCTGATCGACGCCGAACAGAACCTGAAGATCGTCGACGAGCAGTACAAGATCGGCGCGGAGATCCTGGCATCGAGCAAGTGGGGGATCGTCCAGGTCGCACGCTCGCCGTTCGGGGCGCTGCGCGACCTGGTGATCATGTCCAAGGATCCGGTCAATACGCTCGAAGGCCTGCGCAAGATCAAGTTCCGCCACTTCACCAAGGACGGCCTGCAGGCGTTCAACGCGCTTGGCGTATCGACCCAGGTCGTGCCGTCTTCGGAGCTGTACATGGCGCTCAAGACCGGCGTGGTCGACGGCTCGGTCTATGGTCCGACCTACGGGCAGTCGCAGTCGATCTACGAGGTCACCTGCTGCATCAGCTACCTTTCCGCGTTCTCGATGGCCTACCCCTTCTCGATCGGCGTGAACAAGGATGTCTGGGCGAAAGTGCCACCGAACCTGCAGAAGATCCTGGTCGACGAGTCGAATGCGATGTGGCGCGAGTCGCTCGAATCCTGGAAACAGGGCGCGGCCGAGAAAACGGCCTACGAGTGGCTCACCACCAAGGGCGGAATGAAGATGCTCGACCCGGTGCCGCTGGCGGATCGCAAGCTGATCCAGGCCGAGCTGCTCAAGATCTGGCGCGCGCAGTCGGAGAAAATCAGCCCCGTCGCGCTCGCATACTTCGAGCGCATCAACAAGGCGCTGAACGACGGCAAGTAAGCGCAGGCCACCGAGGATCGAAACGATGATCGTATTCAGCAACGCACAGGTCTTCGACGGCCTGAACGACCGCCTCAGCGCGGCCAACGTCGTGGTCGACGGCGAGCGCATCAAGTCGGTTTCCGATGCGCCGCCGCCGCCCGGCGCCGAGGTGATCGATTGCGGCGGCCGGGTGCTGATGCCCGGCCTGATCGACGCGCACATTCACGCGTACTTCTACGACATGAACGTCAACCGGCTGCAGCGCCTGCCGGTGACGATGTACGCGCACCACGCGGCGAACATGCTGCGCGACATGCTCGATCGCGGATTCACCTCGGTGCGCGATACCGGCGGCGCCGACTACGGGCTGTGGCTGGCCATCCAGAAGGGGCTGATCACCGCCCCGCGTCTTTACTACTGCGAGAAGGCTCTCACCCCGACCGGCGGGCACGCCGACACGCGCCACCATCACGACTACCACGTCCACGACGATCACGTCACGATGTGCGGTTGCTGCTTCGTCAATCCGTTGGGCGTCGTGGTCGACGGCGTCGACGCGGTGCGCAGGGTCGTTCGCGAGCAGCTTCGCCGCGGCGCCTCGTTCATCAAGTTCATGGGCTCGGGCGGGGTGGCCTCGGTGTCCGACCCGCTCGAAGGAATCCAGTTCGGCAAGGACGAGGTTCGCGCGATCGTCGAGGAAGTGGAGAACCACCTGGTCTACTGCACCGCCCACATCCACCCGGACCGGGCGCTCAAGCGCGCCATCGCGCTCGGGGTGCACTGCATCGAACACGGCACGCTGATCGAAGCCGACACCGCGAACATGGCGGCCGACAAGGGGGTGAGCATCGTGCCGACACTGGCGGTGATCGCCGGGCTGGCCGAGCGCGGCGAGGAGTTCGGCCTGCCGCGCGAATCGCTCGACAAGCTCGACAACATCAAGGACGAGGCGGTCGAGCGGCTGCGTCACATGAAACGCGCGGGCGTCAGGGTGGGCTTCGGCACCGACCTGATCGGCGCCATCCAGCCGATGCAGTCGACCGAGTTCGCCTTGCGCTCGCCGGTGTTCTCGAACTTCGAGATCCTCAACCAGGCCACCGGCGTGAACGCAGAGATCATCCGCGCCAAGGGCCAGATCGGCGAGATCTCGCCCGGAGCCTACGCCGACATCCTGGTCGTCGACGGCAACCCGCTGAAGAAGCTGGAGTTGATGGCCGACGACGGCGCCCACATCCCGATCGTGATGAAGGGCGGCAAGTTCCACCGCAATCGCCTGCCAGCCAATTGACGCGACGTTACTCGGCTTTTTCGCTGTTCAGGGAAGGCCGCGCCGGCCAACGCGGCTGGCGCCCGGCGTGGCGTTCGCCCGAACCTCAACCGGCCTACGAGGTGATCGTGATCGGTGGCGGCGGCCATGGACTGGCCACCGCGTACTACCTCGCGAAGACCCACGGCATCAGGCGCGTCGCGCTGCTCGAACGCGGCTGGATCGGCGGCGGCAACACCGGGCGCAACACCACGGTGATTCGCTCGAACTATTTCTACCCCGAGAGCGCGGCGCTTTACGACCTGTCGGTGCGCCTGTACGAAGGCCTGTCGCGCGAGCTGAACTACAACATCATGTTCTCGCAGCGCGGGATGCTGATGCTCGCGCACAGTGAGATCGAGATGGAACTCGCGGCGCGCAGCGTCAACGCGATGCTGATCAACGGCGTGGACGCCGAACTGCTTGGCCGGGAACAGGTGCGCGCGCTGGCGCCAATCCTGAAATTCGATCGCGACGCGCGCTTTCCGATTCTCGGCGCGACCAACCAGCGCCGCGGCGGCCCCGCACGACACGACGCGGTCGCCTGGGCCTACGCGCGCGGCGCCGACGCGCTCGGCGTCGACATCATCCAGAACTGCGAAGTCACCGGTTTCGCGCGCGAGGCCGGCCGGGTGGTGGGCGTCGAAACCACGCGCGGCGAGATCCGCGGCGAACGGATCGGCGTCGCGGTGGCCGGGTCTTCGTCGGTGCTGGCCGCGTTGGGCGGATACGAGCTGCCGATCAACACCTACACGCTGCAGGCCTTCGTCAGCGAGCCGGTGAAGCCGATGATGGACACGGTCGCGCTGTCGCCCGGCACCGGCGTGTACTTCAGTCAATCGGACAAGGGCGAGATGGTGTTCGGCGGCGGGCTCGATCGAGTGCCCTCGTACGCCCAGCGCGGCAACCCGCCGATGCAGGAAGCCGTGCTCTCGGGGCTGCTGGAAATGGCCCCGGCGCTGGGCCAGCTGCGGCTGATGCGGCAGTGGGGCGGCGCGGTCGACGTGACCTCCGATTCATCGCCGATCCTGGGCCCGGTCGGCGTACCCGGGATCTACGTGAATTGCGGCTGGGGCACGGGCGGCTTCAAGGCGATCCCGGCCGGGGGCACGCTGCTCGCTCACATCCTCGCGACCGGCGAACATCACGAACTGAGCCGCCCGTTCGCGCTGTCGCGTTTCGCCACCGGCGCGCTGATCGACGAAGGCGCCGCCGCCGGAATCGCACACTGAGCACAGGCGATGCAGATCTTCGATTGCCCCTTCTGCGGCGAGCGCAACGAGACGGAGTTCCACTTCGTCGCCGAAGCCGGAAAGGTCCGCCCCGAACCGGCGCGCGAGGTGACGCCCGAGCTCTGGGCCTCGTACCTGCACACGAAGAACAACCCCAGAGGCACGAGCCGCGAGATCTGGCGCCACCTCGGTTGCGGCGAACTGTTCGCGATGCGCCGCGACACGGTGAGCATGGCCGTGATCGCGGTCGAGTCGCTCGGAGGAAACGAGCGATGAGTTCGCGCCGGCTCGACAGCGGCGGCGCGATCGATCGCACTGTCGAGCTTGGTTTTTCCTTCGATGGCAGCAGGTACACCGGGCATCCGGGCGACACGCTCGCCTCTGCATTGCTCGCCGCCGGCGTGCGCACCGTCGGTCGCAGCGTCAAGTACCACCGCCCGCGCGGCGTCTGGGGCGCGTGGGTCGAGGAACCCAACGCGATCTTCGACCTGGTGCAAGCCGGCGTGCGCACGCCGAACTGCCGGGCGACCACGACCCCGCTCGCCGCCGAGGTCCAGGCGTTCAGCGTAATCGCCAGCCCGAGCGCCGAACGCGATCGCCATGCGTGGATCGACCGCTTCGCGCGTTTCATTCCGGCGGCGTTCTACTACAAGACCTTCATGTGGCCGAACTGGCACTGGTTCGAGCCGCGGATCCGGGAGATGGCCGGGCTCGGCCGGGCCGATCCGGATTTCCGCCCGGAGGCGATCGCGCGTCAACGCCACGCAAAGTGCGAGCTGCTGGTGGTGGGCGCCGGCGTTGCCGGCCTCGCCTGCGCGCGCGCCGCCGCCGAGCGCGGACACGACGTGCTGCTGGTCGACGACCGCGCGTCGCCCGGCGGCATGCTCGGCGACACCGGCGAAACGGTCGAAGGCGTCGCGGGCGCGCAATGGGCGCGCGACTCGGCCGCCGCGTTCTCCGCCGCCGGGGGGCGGTATCTCGCGAGCACGACCGCGTTCGGCATCTACGACCACAACCTGGTGCTGTGCAACCAGATCGATCCGCTGCGCGGGCCCGACAGCTTGTGGCGCGTTCGGGCGAAACGGATCGTGCTCGCCACCGGAGCGATCGAGCGACCGCTGACCTTTCCCGACAACGATCGCCCCGGTGTGATGTCGGCGCACGCCGCACTCGCCTACCTGAATCGCTACGGCGTGCTGGTCGGCGATCGCATCGTCGTCGCGACCAACAACAGCTCGACCACCGAGGTGGCCCGATCGCTGATCGCGGCCGGCGCCGAGGTCACGCTGCTCGACAGCAGGGAGGAGCCCGACACCGCACGCGTTCCCGCGCGCGGCAAGTCGCGGGTTCGCGGACTCGACTGGCGCGACGGCCTGCGCAGCGTGCACACCGATCGCGGCGAATCGATCGACGCCGACGCCCTGCTGGTCTCGGGCGGCTGGACGCCGAGCGTGCACCTGCATTGCCAGGCCGGCGGCAAGCTCGACTGGCGCGACGACCTGCTCGCCTTCGTGCCGCGTCCCGGCATCGCCCGGATCGATACCGTCGGTGCCGCGGCGGGCGAGTTCACTGTCGACGAGGCGCTGGCGTCGGGTGCGGGGGCGGGTTCAGGTGCAGGCACCGCGACGCCCGCTTCGCGGCGAGCCTACGACGTGCAACCGGCCTGGCCCCGGCCGGGCGCCGAAGGACGCCAGTGGGTCGACTTCCAGAGCGACGTGACGACCGGTGACATCGAACTCGCCGCGCGCGAAAACTTCGTTTCGATCGAACACCTGAAGCGCTACACCACGCTCGGCATGGCGACCGACCAGGGCAAAACCTCCGGCATCGTCGGCCTGGCGACGATGGCGGCGATCAGCGGCCGGCCGATCGCTTCGGTGGGTACCACCACCTATAGACCGCCCTTCGTCCCGGTGCCGCTGTCGAGCTTTGCCGGAACACGACGTGGCGAGTGCTTCGCGCCGATCAAGCGCCTGCCGCTGGAAAGCGCGCATCGCGCCGACGGCGCGGTGTTTCGCGAGTACGGCGGCTGGCTGCGCCCCGCCTACTACGGCACCGACGGCGACGGCACCGACAGCGCCGTGGTCGCGATCCAGCGCGAAGCCCGTGCCGCGAGGGAAGGCGTCGCGCTGTTCGACGCTTCGCCGCTCGGAAAGATCGAGGTCTTCGGCCCCGATGCCGAACGATTCATCGACTTCGTCTACTACAACACGATGGCGACGTTGAAGCCGGGCCGCATCCGCTACGGCTTCATGCTGAACGAGAGCGGCTCGATCCTCGACGACGGGGTGCTGTGCAGGATCGCCGCGAACCACTTCGTCGTTTCGTGTTCGTCCTCGCACGTCGAAGCGGTCGCCGCGATGCTCGACACCTGGCGCCAGGACCAGTTCGATGCCCGCCGGATCTTCATCCAGGATTCGACCGCGCAGTGGGCGACGCTGACGCTGACCGGGCCGAAATCGAGGCAGTTGCTCGCACGCCTGCATCCCGAACTCGACCTGGACGACGAGTCGTTCGCGCACATGAGTTTCGTCGAACGCGATTCGACGCGAATCTCGCGCGTCTCGTTCACCGGCGATCGAAGCTACGAGATCACGGTCGCGTGTTCGCAGGCCGCGACGCTTTGGGCGCGACTGAAAGCGGCCGGAGCTGAACTCGGCGCCAGCTTGCTGGGCCTCGAGGGCCTGTCGATCCTGCGCGCCGAGAAAGGCCTGATCATCATCGGCAAGGACACCGACGGCCAGACGATGCCGCACGATCTCGGGTTCGCCGGGCCGCGCGAGAAGAAGGCCGGCGAGTTCATCGGCAAGCGCGGCCTGTTCACCGAAGAAGCGTCGCGCTCCGACAGGCACGTTCTGGTGGGCCTGGAAACCGACGGCGAAGCGCTCGCCGCCGGCGCGCACATCGTGCACGGCGACGGTCCGCGGCGAAGCAGCCAGGGATTCGTCACCTCGAGTTACGTGAGCCCCAATCTCGGGCGGCCGATCGCGCTCGCACTGCTGCGCAATGGCCGCGCGCGCGTCGGCGAAGCGGTATCGGTGTTTCACCTGGGAAAGACGCGCGCGGCCAGGGTCGCGCCACCCTGCGCCTTCGATCCGCGAGGAGAGCGCATCAATGCCTGAACCGCGTCGTCACGGTGCGGCTGCGGTCGCGAGCCCCGGCTACGACTTCGCCTCGAACTGGTCGCCGCTGCCCGATTGGGATTCGGTCCGAATCGAAGGATCGGATGTCGCTATCGCGACCTGCCGCCCGGGCGCGATGGTCGTGGTGAACGGCGACCTGAAGGCGGCGTTGGAACTGGCGGGCGTCGAGTCCGCCCCGGTCGGCTGGCCTGAAGTCGCCCGCGGAGATTGCTATGCGGTGCGCCTCGCGCGCGATCGCGCCCTGATCGTCGGCGGCGCGGCCTTGCCAGCCGGATGGCACGAGAAGGGGTTCGCCGTCTCGCGCAGCGAAGACGCCACCATCGTGTTCGCGATCTCTGGGCAGGGAACCGGGGATCTCCTCTCGTTCGGCGCCGAGGTCTTCTTCGACCAGGCGTCGGCGTCCGCGGTGCGCCTGCTCGCAGGACTCGCGGTGATCCTCTATCGATACGGCGACGAGCAGGGCGTGCGGGTGCACGTCGCGCGCCCCAGGGCGGCGGCGTTGCTCGAATGGCTGCAGATTGCGCGCTGAGCCAGTCGAAACCCGGCGCAGCCGGCGCAGGGCCACTAATCGGCCGGGCCGCTACCTACCACCCACTCCTCAGAACTCGACGCTCAGGGCGATCGACCCGTAAGCGTGGTTCGATCTCTGCTCGCTGAACTCGCGGGTACGAAAGACGCGCATCACCGCCAGCTTCATCCAGCGCCCGGCAACGCGCGCCTGCGCGCTCAGTCCCACGGCCGCCTGCGCGACCCAGGGCCGGCGGTCGACCCGGTGGCTCGATCGAAACAGGTTTCCGTCGAGCGAGAAATCGTGCGCGACGAGCTTCGCTTCCAGCGTGCCGAACAGGTGAACGCCTGGGCGCGGTACGGCGAGCGTTGCATCGCCCGGATCTCCCCGAATCGACGACGGCGAAGGCGGGCGGTTCTCGGCGCCCGGCCGGATCGGATAGGTGCCGAAGTCGTTCGGCAGGTTCCAGCCGATCCGACCTTCGACACCGAGCGCGACCGAAGTCTCGATGTTGCCCAGTCGCAGCCCGATCGAGCGGATCGAATCGGCGGAGAACCCAGGCACGATCACGCCGGCTCCGCGATGGCTCCTGTACTTGCGGTCGGCCGCCAGTTGCAGCGCGGGTTCGTTGCGCAGCTGGTGGTCCCAGCCGAGGAACCGCTCGCTGCCGATCGCGTCGTGAATCAGGTTCTGTGCCTGTCGCGCAAGCGACCCCGGTCCGATGACGCCTACGGTGACTTCGCGCGTATCGAGCATCTCGGTATCGCCCGGCGGCTCGCGCGTGCGGCGGTTCCAGGACATGCCCAGGTACAAAAGGCCGGCATAGGGGCGATCGTCCGGGATCAAGTCGGTTCGCAGCGAATCGCCGGGCGTGTAGATGGCCTGGCCGAATTTGACGACGACGTTCTGCGTATGCCTAGGGCTCCCCGGATCCGACCAGAAGCCGGGATTCACGAACTTGATCAGTTCGGCGTGCAATCGCACCGGCGCCGGCAGGCACCGCATCTGAAGCACGCCGGCGATGTCGTGCGAAGCCGCCACGAACGCCACGCCATTGGTGTAATTTCGATCGGTATTGGCGAACAGGTCGTTCTCCAGCCGCGCGGTCAAGCCCCTGAAGCGCACGGTCTGCGAGGCGTCGCAATCCTCCGGGGCCTTCGAACCGCCGTCACCGGCTTGCGCGATGGCGGGCGCGATCGGCACGATCAGCGCGAGCGCCAGCGCGCTGCCGGCCAGCCAGCGCCTGGACGGCGTCCGGATGGGAGCATGAACAAGGCAGGCGATCGCCCGGGTCATCGCGGCCGATTCGTACCTGCGAAGTGCGTCGCCGCCCCCAGACACGCGCGCGCGCTCACCGCGGCCGCACCTGTTCGGGCAGGCGCAGCCTGAGCGCGGCCACGCCGAACCAGACCATCGCGGCGACCATGCTGATCCCGCCCACGATCACCAGCAGCGGGGGCACGCCGAACAACACCTCGGAAAGGATTCCGAGCGGCATCAGCATGCCGGCGAGCGTCAGCCGCGAGATGCCCTTGGCGGCGAACGCCCCAACGGGAAGTCGCAACAACAGGTAGCCCACGACGACGTTGATGAAGGCGAACAGGTTGCCGTGAACGTGCGCCAGGCGCGACTCGAAGTGCTTGCCGGTCGAATAGTCCGCGATCCAGGACTCCTTGCCCGGCGCGAAGTCGCGCAGGTAGATCAGCACGAAACCGTAGATCATGAACGCGGCAAGGAACAGGAAGCCCGCCGCGATGTTGTTCTTGCCCTGCAAAGTGACGTTCATCGCTTTACCTCCGTTCACGCACCAGTTGGCGCCACGCATAGGCCGCGATCGCTCCCCAGACCGCCAGGCGCAGCACCATCGCGACCACCGTGCGCTGCTCGTAGACCCCGCCGGCTGCCACGTGCGCCCCCAGAGCCGCGAACACCAGCGCCGTTGCGGCGGCGATCGCCACGGCAAGCCAGGCCGCCCAGCGCCGTCGCCACCACAACCCCAGGCCGGCAACGACGTAAGCGAAGCCCGCGACGAAGTTGAACCAGAGCACGAAGGCGACGTAGTTGCCCGCCGCGACGACCGCAGCGGCGTCGCCGCTCAAGGTCGTCCCGCCCGCCTTGATCGTCAACAGACCAAAGCCGATCGCGACGATCGAGATCGCCCGCATCCGCAGCTCGCGTCTCGGTGGGTGGGCACTGGCGCGATCGCCGCGCGGGTCCATTGCGTCGGAAGCCATGTCCAGTCTCCTGTACGTCGTGACTGCGCCGGTCGCGCTTCGCGTCCGAGACGAATCCGCGGCCGGAAACAGAGTTCATCAAGCAATAAAGTGAGTATCTGATTACTTACTTCAAGCTACATTGACGCATGTCAACGATGGTGCCCCTACAACTGCGAGAACTCCAGCAACGACTTCGGCTCGAGCACGGTCACCCGCTCGCGCTCCAGCGAGACCCAGCCGCGTTCCTCGAATCCGCGCAGCAGGCGGCTCACGAACACGCGCACGCTGCCCAGCTCGTCGGCCAGGCTCTGGTGGGTGGCGCTGATCACCGGGCCGCGCTGGACCAGCAGCCGGGCGAGCCGCGTGTCGAGCCGGCGAAACGCCACCTCCTCGAGCAGTTCCATCACCTCGGCGAGCCTCGAGCCGTACATGTCGAAGACGAAGTGGCGAAACGCCGGAACCTGCACGATCAGGTCCTGGAACTGCGCGGCGGGGATCGTCAGCAGCGTGACTTCGGTCTCGGCGAGTCCGCGTGCCGAGTAGTCGCTGCGTCCGAGCAGGCAGCCGCCCGACAGGATGCATCCTTCCCCGGGACTCACCCGGTAGAGAACGATCTCGCGCCCGCTCTGCGAGGTCTTGACCACCTTGACGCTTCCTTCGAGCACGAGCGGAAAACCCTCGCAGCGCATGTCGGGTTCGAAGAGCACGCTGCCCGCCGGCACGCGGCGCAGCGGCGCGGCGCCCAGCAGTTCGTCGAGCCGCACCTCGGGCACGCCGGCGAACACCGGAAAACGCGCCAGCAAGAGCGCTCGCGTGGCTCGTGCGTCGTTCATCGGGGCCTCGCGCCATCGCGACCGGCGGCGAGAACGCGCTCGCTCGCGAAGGCGGCGCCGCGCACTGTGCAACCCACGTGGCAGACACGCGCGGCGCCAGCGTTCAAGCTCGGGACTGCTTCCATGCCAATCCAGTCAAGGAGTCTTCAATGAACATCGAAAACGTCATCCGCATGTTCGCGGGCACCGTGATCCTCGTCTCGCTCGCACTGGGGGTCGCTGCGAGCCCGGTGTTCCATTCGCCCAACTGGCTCTGGTTGACCGCCTTCGTCGGCGCCAACCTGTTGCAGAGCGCGTTCACGCGACTGTGCCCCCTGGAGACCATCCTGCGCAAACTCGGTCTGAGGAACAGCGGGGCGGCCTGCGGCACCTGAAGAACCGGCGGACTGTCCCCGGCGGCGGCCGCGCGGCACGCTGCCCCACCGATCAGGAGGGCCGGCGCAGTACTCGCACGTGCATCGGCCGGGTGAAGTCCGCCCCCGCGGCGCCACGGTGCGGCTCGAAGGCGGCACGCGCCGCGTCGAGCACGGTGTCGTCGATGCGGTGATCGGCGTAGGTCGGGCGCATCATCCGCCGTTCGAAATCGGCGAAGTCCGCGAAGTGCACCGGCATCTGGAATCGGCGTTCGGCGAGCTGCTCCAGCACGCCCGCGCGCAGTGCCTCGTCCAGCGCGGCCTGCGCCGCCGCGCGCACCACGCCTTCGTCGTTGTAGATGCGAATCAATTCGTTCAAAGCACCGTCGTAGATCGGCTCCGACACGTAGAGGTGCCCGCCCGGGCGCAGCACGCGGGCGGCTTCGCGCAGCGCGCGCGCCATCGACGGCAGCGGCACGTGGTGCAGCGACTTGAGCATCAGCGCGAGGTCGAAGCGCGCGTCGGGAAAAGGGATCGACTGCGCCACACCGGTAACGAAACTCAGGCCCGGCCGCGGCGCGGCGGCGTTCTTCGCCTGCTGGCGCTGGTCGACTTCAAGGGCGGTGACGCGGCTGTCGGGATGACGCTCGAGCAGCGCGCGCGCGAGCGCGGCGGCGCCACAACCGAGTTCGACGATTTCCTGCGCGGCGAGCGGCACCATGTCGGCCAGTACGTCGAGTTCGTCGTCGATCGGCGGGAGTTTCTCCGGTGCGGGGCTCATGGCGTCCTGGGCTTGGGCGGCGTCTTCAGGCGCGCAGCGCGCCCTCGTCGAGCTCGACGATGAAGTCCGGATCGAACAGCGGGTTCTCGTTCACGCCCTCGCGCGAGTACCCGCGCGGGTTGCACACGACCCGGGTGCCGTTGACCTGGTAGTCGAAGCTGTCGTGCGTGTGCCCGTGGATCCACAGCGACGCGCGGTGCGCGCCGAGCAGGTGCTCGGCGTCGGAGACGAAGCTCGCGTTGAGCAGCGAGCCGGCGTAGCGCGGGTGCACGCTCATCGGCGAGGGCGCGTGGTGCGTGATCACCACCGTGGGGCCGCGATGCGGCGCACGCAGGCTCGAATCGAGCCAGCGCGCGTCGCGCCTGAACAGCGACACCGAGTCGGCCGGAGTGAACAGGTCGCTTGCCGCGCCGCTCAGCCTGATGCGGCTGAAGTCGCGCGACAGGCGCAGCGCCTGCTCGATCGCCTGGGCGCGCGATTGCGCCTCGGCGAACAATTCGAAGTCGGTCCACAGCGTCGCTCCGACGAAGCGCACGTTCGCGAGCACGACCTCGCTGCCGTCGAGCAGGTGGACGTGGGTGCCTGCGCACAGCGCTCTCAGCTCTTCGATGGTGCCGTCGATGCTGCCGCCGTAGAACTCGTGGTTGCCGGGCACGTAGAGCACCGGCTTGTCGAATCCGAGCGCCCACTCCACGGCCTGGCGCGGACGCGAGATGTCGCCCGCCAGCACGACCACGTCGGCGTCGTTCGCCGGCCTGTCGAGCACCCCGACGCTCAGGTGCAGGTCCGACAGGACGTTGATCTTCACGCCCGCACGCTCAGCTTTGAAGCCGCGCTCTGTTGCGCGGGCCGGCGATGTCGGCCAGTGTCGTCGCGTCGAGCTCCCTGAAGTAGGCCTGCAGCGCCGAGTCGAGCACGCCCTTCAGCCTGCAGGTCGGGGTCAGCGAGCACATGTTGGTGCGCTTGTCGAAGCACTCGGCGAGACGGAAGTCGGTCTCGGTGGCGCGAACCACGTCGCCGATCCGGATGCCGGCGGCGTCCTTGAGCAGCTGAACGCCGCCGCCCCGCCCGCGCGTGGTCTTGAGCAGACCCCGGTTGGCGAGATCGTTGACGATCTTCATCAGGTGGTTCTTCGACACGCCCAGGCGCTCGGCCATTTCGCCGATCGTGACCTGCTCCTGGGGGCGGGCCGCGCAGTACATCAGCACCCTGAGCGCGTAGTCGGAGTACTCAGCGAGGCGCATCGATTTTCCTAAACATGCACACAGTATATTGCTTTTAGCGCGATCCAGCATTAAGATTCACGAACAATACATCTTATCGTCGAAACAGAGCCGCACAGTCGGCGCTCTCACCCTGGTGTCGTGATGTCCGCGCAACCCGTCTTGCCCGCCGCCCCGTCGAAAGCTTCGCCCGGCGGCCCGAGTTCCCCCTCGACCCGCGGCTGGCCGTTCCTGCGCCTTGGGTTCCGCCCCTTCTACCTCGGCGCCGCGGTGTTCGCGCTGCTCGCACTGCCGCTTTGGATCGCGCTGTTCCTCGGGCAGACGACGATCGAACCCGCGGCCCCGGCGATGCTGTGGCACGGCCACGAAATGCTGTTCGGCTTCGCGGCGGCAGTGATCGCCGGATTCCTGCTCACCGCCGGCAAGGCCTGGACCGGGTTGGCGACGCCGCGCGGCGCGTGGCTGGGCGCGCTGGCGGCGCTGTGGCTCGCGGCGCGCGTCGCCGCGGTCACCGGACCCTATGCGCTGTACGCGGTGCTCGACCTCGTGCTGCTTCCGGCGGTGGCCGCCGTGCTGGTCGCCGTGCTGCTGCGCGCGGGCAACCGCCGCAACCTGCCGCTGGCATCGATCCTGGTCCTGCTGTCGATCGCCAACCTGGCGTTTCACCTCGCGGTGATCGGCGCGATCGACCTGCCCGCACTCGGCGCCCTGCACGCCGCGCTCGCGCTGATCGTGATGATCGAGTGCGTGATGGCCGCGCGCGTGGTGCCGGCGTTCACGATGAGCGCGACCCCCGGCCTGAGGCTGCGCATCTCCGCCCGGCTCGGCGTGGCGACGATCGCTGCCAGCGCGCTCGCGCTCGCGCTGTGGGTGTTCGCGCCACCCGGAGCGCTCACGCTCGCGGCGTTCGCGCTGGCGAGCGCGCTGCACGTCTGGCGCCAGTGGCAGTGGCAGCCCTGGGTGACGCGCACGCGGCCGATCCTGTGGATCCTGCACGCCGCCTACGCCTGGATCGCCGTCGGCTTCGCGCTGCTCGCGCTGGCTCAGACCGGCTGGATCGGCGAGTCGGCCGGATTGCACGCGCTGGCCGTCGGCGCGACCGGCGGGCTGATCATCGGAATGATCACGCGCACGGCGCGCGGTCACACCGGCAGGCCGCTGGCGGTATCGCGCGCCGAGGTGCTGGCCTATGCGCTGGTGATGGCCGCCGCGACGCTGCGCGTGCTGGTGCCGCTGGTGGCGCCGCAGTGGCTGGTGCCGGCACTGGTGGCCGCGACGCTCGCGTGGTGCGCGGCCTTCGCGATCTACCTCTTCGTCTACACGCCCTGGCTGTTGAAGACGCGCTTCGACGGCAAGGACGGATGACGCCGGCGGTGATCGGCGACGCCACCGGCACGATGATTTCCCTCCCGCCCGCGCCACGGCGCGGGTCTGCTTCCACCCGCAGTCCGCGGGCTCACTTCAACCAGCTGTCAGGACAAGGACGATTCATGACTGCCACCGTTACCTCCACGCTCGACGTTCGCCAGATCGCACCGCGCGAGCGTCACTCGACCATCTTCGCGTGCTTCGACTCGCTGCAACCCGGGCAGGCGATGCGACTGGTCAACGACCACGACCCGCGGCCGTTGCGCTACCAGCTCGACGAGCGCTCGCCAGGGCAGTTCGAATGGGCCTATCTCGAGGCGGGTCCGGAACTCTGGCGCGTGCAGATCGACAAGCTCGAAGCAAGCGCCGCGAAGAAGGCGGGCGGCGACTCGTGCTGCTCTGGAGGAGCCTGCGCGGGCTGAGCCGGAGCCGGCGCGCGGCCGGCTCCGGTCGATCCCGCGCCTCTCCGGCGCCGGATCTCAGAGACCGAGGGCCAGCTGCGCCGCTTCGGACATCATCGAGCGGTCCCAGGGAGGGTCGAACACGCTCTCGACCGAAACCTCGGCCACGCGCGGAAGCGACTTGAGCTTCTCGCGCACCTCGTCGGCGATCACCTCGCCCATTCCGCAACCGGGCGCGGTGAGCGTCATCTTGATCGATATGCGGAACTTCCCGTCGTCGATCGGAAACACGTCGCAGACGTAGATCAGCCCGAGCTCGACGATGTTCACCGGGATCTCCGGGTCGTAGCAGGTCTTGAGCGTCTTCCACACCAGCTCGCGCAACTCGTCGGGCCCGACGTAGGCGGGCACCGCGGGCGCGACCGGCACCGGCTTGCCGATCGCGTCGGCGTCGGCGCCCCTGAGGCGCATCAGCTGTCCGTCGACCAGCAGCGTGAACGACGCGCCGAGCGCCTGCGTGATCTGCGCCGGGAATCCCTCGGGCAACTCGAAAGGCGTGCCGTCGGGAATGCACTCGACGCGCACCGGGCGCGTGGTGACCACCGATTCGCGTTGCGGCATCATGACTTCGTCTCCGGCGGGTCGTTCTCGGTGGAGGTGACCGGGTCGTGCGAGCCCGAGAGCGCGTGCGACATCGCGTGCCAGCCGAGCAGCGCGCACTTGATCCGGCTCGGATAGCGCCGCACGCCGGCCAGGCTGATCAGCTTGCCCAGTTGCGCTCCCTCGGGTTCGCGCTGTCCGGTGAGCACCTCGCGAAAGCGCTGCTGCATCTGCTCGGCGGTTGCGACGTCGCGACCGCGAATCGCCTCGGTCATCATCGACGCCGAGGCGATGCAGATCGCGCAGCCCTGGCCGGAGAAGCGCACGTCGTTCACCTTGCCCTCGGCCACGTCGAGCGTGACCTGCAGGTCGTCGCCGCACTGCGGGTTGTGCCCGCGCGCCTGGTGCGTCGGCGCGGGTAGCGTCCCGAAGTTGCGCGGCGTGCGCTTGTGCTCCATGACCACGTCCTGGTAGAGCGCGTTTTCGGCCGATGTCGGCTCGCTCATCGCAGCACCTCCATCGCGCGAGCGACGCCGGCGAGCAGGCGTTCGACCTCATCGTGCGTGTTGTACAGCGCGAACGAGGCGCGCGTCGTCGGCCCCAGCCCGAGGTGATCGATCAGAGGTTGCGCGCAGTGGTGGCCGGTGCGCACGGCGACGCCCTGTTCGTCGAGCAGCGTGCCGATGTCGTGCGGATGCGCGCCCTGCGCGACGAAGGAGACGATCGCCGAGGCGCTGGCCTCGGGCGACAGCACCGTGACGCCCTCGATCGCCGCGAGTCCGGCGGCCGCGTTGGCGCGAAGCGCGCGCACGTGCGCGTCGATCTCCCCGCGCCCTACCTTGTCGATGAATGCCGCCGCGGCGGCGAGGCCCACCGCCCCGGCCACGTTCGGCGTGCCGCCTTCGAGCCGCGCGGGCAGTTCGGCGAAGCTGGCCCCGGTCTGCGTGACCCACTGCACCATGTCGCCGCCAAAGCGCAGCGGCACCAGGCGCTCGAGCGCGGCGCGCCGCCCGACAAGCACTCCAGTGCCCATCGGCCCGTACATCTTGTGGCCCGAGAACGCCATGAAGTCGCACGCCAGCGCGTCGATCGCCGGCACCTCGTGCGACACCGCCTGCGCGGCGTCGAGCACGGTAAGCGCGCCGGCCTCGGCGGCGAGCGCGAGCATCTCCTCGAAGGGCGGGCGCTCGCCGGTGGCGTTGGCGCAGGCCGTGACCGCGAAGACCCGCGTGCGCGGCGACAGGAGCCGCGCGAGATCGCGCGCGTCGAGCCGGCCCTGCGCGTCGGGCTGCAGGATCGAGAGCGTCGCCCCGCTGCGCCTGGCCGCCTGTTGCCAGGGCACCAGGTTGGCGTGGTGCTCGATGCCGCTCACGATGATCTGGTCGCCGGGCTCGATCACCGGGGGGCGCTCGCCGCCGATGGACAGCCCCAGCGCGACCATGTTCAGCGCGTCGGTCGTGCCCGAAGTGAACACCAGCTCGTGCGACGGGCCGGCGCCGACATAACGCTTGAGGTCCTCGCGCGCGCGCTCGAAGGCGTCGGTCGCGCGCTGGCTCAAGGTGTGCACGCCACGGTGGATGTTCGCCCGGTCGCGATGCTCGAATCCGCGCATCGCGTCGAGCACCGGCTGCGCGATCTGCGTCGTGGCCGCGTTGTCCAGGTAGGCGAGCGGCGCGCCGTTGATTGTCTGCTCGAGCACCGGAAAGAGCTCGCGCAAGGCGCGCAGGCCGGTCGGGTTCGGTTGACTGGTGTCATCCATGTCGCACCTCCAGCGCGGCGTGGGCGCCGTCGAACTGACTGCCCGCCACGCGGCGCAGCAGCGCGTCGACCTCCAGCGCCTGCACGAGTTCGGGTTCGCCCAGGCTGCGTTGCAGCAGCGCGCTGGCCATCCCCTCGATGATCAGCGCGCGCGCGTGCTGTTCGTCCAGGCCGCGCTGGCGCGCGTAGAACAGCGCGTCTTCGGGCACCGCGCCCCAGGTCGCGCCGTGCGCCGCCTGCACGTTGTCGTGGTGGATCTCCAGGTGCGGGCGCAGCACCAGCCGTGGCTGGCCACCGGTCGGGATGCCGCTCAGGCGTTGCCGTACCTGCGATTCGTCGGCACCCGGGGCTATTCGCGTGTGCGCGTTGACCACCGCGCGCGCGGCGCCGCTGGCGAGCACCAGCGCCTCGACGTCGCTCGACGTGTGCGTGCCCTCGTGCTCGACCCTCACCTGCTGCTCGATCGCCGAACCGGGCGCGAACAGCACCCCCGCGAGGCTCGCGCTCGCGCGTTCGCCCTGCAGGTCGATCCGGTTGCGCTGCAGGTGATAGCCGCTGCCCGAAGCGATCAGCGCCTGGACGTAGCGCGCGCCGCGATCGAGCCTGGCGTGCAGGTGGTGCGCGACGCTGTCGCGCGCGCCCGGCGCGGCGATGCGAAGGTGGTGCAGCGTGGCGCCCTCGCCCAGTCGCAGGTGGACCTGCAGGTTCTGTACCTGCGCCGCCTGCGCTTCGCTGCCCGGTTCGACCTGCGCGTCGCCCGGATCGCGCTGCGCGTCGGCCGGCCCTGCATCGTGCGATTCGACCAGCACGCAGCGCACGCCCGCGGCCACTTCGAGCACCAGCAGCGGCGCCTCGACCGACTCGCGCGATTCGTGGCGCAGTCGCAGCCACACCGGCTCGGCCGAAGACGGCGCGTCGCCGACGCTGCGCTGGTCGGCGCCGCTACTGGCGTCGGCGGCGATGTCCGCGTTGCCGCCGCCGGCTCCGTCGCCGCTGCCATCGCCACCTACGCGCAGGCGCAGGCCGTCGCGGCACAGCGCGCGGTGCGCCCAGCCGAAGGGCGCGGCGTCGGCGTCGTCGCCGGGCAGCGGCAGGCCGTCGAACAACTCGGCGCGCTGCTTCGGATCGCCAGCGTCCAGCCAGCGGGCTTCGACCACGCCCTGCGGCGTTTGCCCTACGGGATCCAGCGTCCAGCCGGGGCTGGCGATCGGAGCGCTTTCGGGCTGCGCCGCCAGCGCTCCCGCTTCACCGCCCAGCCACACTTCGGCCGCCGGCGGGGGCAGGTGACGAAAGGCTTCGGCGCTGCGCGCTATCCAGCCCTGCGTCGCGATCTGCTCGCGCGCTGCGAGTGCGTCGGCTCGGGCAGTGTTCATGGCCTCAAGCCTCCTCGGGTTCGGCCGCGCGCACGAATCCGCTGCGCGCGATCTCGCGCGCCAGCGCCAGGCCGCCGGTCTCGGCGATCGTCCCGCGGTCGAGCCGCAGCACCTGGTCCGGGCCCAGAAGCTCGATCAGTTGCAGGTAGTGCGAAACCACGACGAACGCGGTGCCCTTCTCGCGCAGGCCTTGCACCAGTTTCACCACCGCGCGCACGCCGTCCACGTCCATGCCCGAATCGATCTCGTCGAGCAGCGCGAGCCGCGGCTCGAGCAGCGCGAGCTGCAGCAGTTCGTTGCGCTTGCGCTCGCCGCCGGAGAAGCCGTCGTTCACCGGACGCGCCAGCATCGCCTCGGGCAGGCCGAGTCGCGCTGCCGCCTCGCGCGCGCCTTCGAGGAAGTCGAAGGCGTCGAGCGGGGATTCGCCGCGCGACTGGCGCACCGCGTTCAACGCGGTGCGGATGAACAGGTTGTTCTTCACGCCCGGAATCTCGGGCGGCGCCTGGAACGACACGAAGAGCCCCGCGCGGGCACGCTCTTCGGCGCTGAGCGCGAGCAGGTCCTTGCCGTCGAAGCGCGCCTGTCCCCCGGCGACGCGATAGCGCGGATGGCCCGCGAGCGTGAGTCCGAGCGTGCTCTTGCCGCTGCCGTTGGCGCCCATCAGCACCACCAGCGCGCCGGCGGGCACGTCGAGCGAGACCGATTCGAGCACCCGGCGTTCGCCGACGTCGACGCACAGTTCACGGACCTGCAGCAGCGATTCGGTGGAAGTCATGCTTGTTCCTTTGCGATGTCCAGGTTCGCGCGATCAGCCGACCGCGCCTTCGAGCGAAACGGCGAGGAGCGCCTTGGCCTCGAGCGCGAACTCCATCGGCAGCTCTTCGAGCACGGCCTGGCAGAAGCCGCCGACGATCAGTGCCGTGGCTTCCTCCGGGTCGATGCCGCGCTGCTGGCAATAGAACAGCCGCTCCTCGGAGATGCGCGTGGTGGTGGCCTCGTGCTCGACCACCGCGTCGTCGCGCGCGGCGTCCACGTAGGGGAAGGTGTGCGCGCCGCAGTTCGGGCCGATCAGCAGCGAGTCGCACTGCGTGTGGTTGCGCGCGCCGGCCGCGGTGGGCGCGATGCGCACCAGGCCGCGGTAGCTGTTGTGCGCGTGTCCGGCGCTGATGCCCTTGGAGACGATCCGGCTGCGCGTGTTGCGCCCGAGGTGGATCATCTTCGTGCCGGTGTCGGCCTGCTGGCGGTGGTTGGACACCGCGATCGAGTGGAACTCGCCGCTGGAGTCGTCGCCGCGCAGCACGACGCTTGGGTACTTCCAGGTGATCGCCGAGCCGGTCTCGATCTGCGTCCACGAGATGTGCGAGCGCTTGCCCGCGCACAGCCCGCGTTTGGTGACGAAGTTGTAGATGCCGCCGCGCCCCTGCTCGTCGCCGGGGTACCAGTTCTGCACGGTCGAGTACTTGATGTGCGCGTCGTCGTGCGCGATCAGCTCGACCACCGCGGCGTGCAACTGGTGCTCGTCGCGCTGCGGGGCGGTGCAACCCTCGAGGTAGCTCACGTGGCTGCCCGGCTCCGCGATGATCAGCGTGCGTTCGAACTGGCCGGTGTTGCGCGCGTTGATGCGGAAGTACGACGACAGCTCCATCGGGCAGCGCACGCCCTCGGGGATGTAGACGAAGGAGCCGTCCGAGAACACCGCCGAATTGAGCGCGGCGTAGAAGTTGTCGCCCACCGGCACCACCTTGCCAAGGTAGCGCTCGACCAGTTCGGGGTGGTGTTGCACTGCGTGCGAGAACGAACAGAAGATCACGCCGACTTTGGCCAGCTGCTCGCGAAAGGTCGTACCCACCGACACCGAGTCGAACACCGCGTCCACCGCCACGCCAGCCAGGGCCGCGCGTTCGTGCAGCGGCACGCCCAGTTTCTCGTAGGTCTCGAGCAGCTTCGGATCGACGTCGGCCAGGCTCTTCGGGCCGTCGGCCTGCGACTTCGGCGCCGAGAAGTAGCTCAGCGCCTGGAAGTCGATCGGCTCGATTTCCAGCTTGCCCCAGGCGGGCAAGGGCATCGTCTTCCAATGCTCGAAAGCGGCCAGCCTGCGCTCGAGCAGGAACTGCGGCTCGCGCTTGCGGCGCGAGATCGCGCGGATCGTGCTCTCGTCCAGCCCCGGCGGCAACGAGTCGACTTCGACGTCGGTGACGAATCCGTGGCGGTAGGGCCGTTCCAGCGCCTGCGCGAGCGGCGCGGCTTGTTCAACGGGCATTTCTTTGCTCCCTGTCGATGCCGCAGGCGATGCCGCCGGCGCGTCGCCCGCGCGGCGCACCGGCTGCGCTTGCGCGTGCGATCGGCTTGGCGATGGTCATCGCTGCGCTTCTCATAGATGCATATTATATGCATCTTTGTAAGGCGATACAAGGCCGACCCTGACGGGCGCAGGGCCAGCCTGCGACCGGGGTGCGACCGGCGTTGCGCCCCGGGTCCGACCTCAGTTTCCGCTCCGGGTCCGGCCTCAGTTCCCGCGCCGGTTCGCGTTCACCAGCCGGTGCATGCCGTCGATGTTCAACTGGAACATCTCCTTGTACGAGGCCCAGTTCTCGTACTTCGGCATCTTGATCGTCTCGCGCATCGTGGCGAGCGGCATTCCCTGGCGCGAGAGCTTGACCACCTCGTCGCGCAGCTCTTCCATGTAGTTGCGAAACGCCGTCACGTGCGTCTTGTTTCCGAGCGGGCCGTGGCCGGGCGCGAGCACGTCGAAGTCCATCGCCTCGACCGGGCGCAGCGACTCGAGCCAGTCGGCGAGATAGGCGTCGGGGAAATCGCGAAACGCGACCGAGTTCACCGGAATGAAGTCCACAGCGAAGGCGACGCGCTCCTTCGGAAAGCGGATCACGATCGAGTTGTCCGAGTGGTTGCGCCCGACGTACGAGAGCTCGACCGCGGTGCCGCCCAGCTCGATCGTCATCTGGTCGCTGAAGGTCAGCTGCGGAACGGCCGTACGCCGCCCCTCGCCGATGATCGCCGTCTTCGCATTGGCGTGCGCGATCACGACCGCGGTGTCGGCGAACACCTCGCCCCCGCTGACGTGGTCGGCGTGGTCGTGGCTGTAGACAAGGTACTTCACCGGCTTGTCGAAACGCGACTTCAGTTCGGCCTTGAGCCAGCGCGCGGCGTCGGCGTTGATCGGGTCGGTCGCGATGATGCCCTCGGGCGTCACGGCGAATACCGAGTAGTGGAAGTTGTTGCGAAAGCGATAGACCTCGCCGGCGATCTTCGTGATCTCGCGTACCGGCGCGGGCTGCGCCTGCTGGGCGTGGGCCTGCCCGAGGCCGAAACGCGGCGCGTCGACGACGGCGAACGACACCGCCGCGGCGATCGCCGCGCCGGCAATTACCACGGGGACTGCGTTCCTGAGTGCAACGATCATGTCGATCCTCCTGTGCGTTGTTGTGCGTTGTTGCGCGACAAGTCTGTCGCACGGCGCCGTGCGAAATCAAGTGCGACGATGGCGTAGCTGTCGCGGGACCGCGCGGCGATGTTCAGTCGCGCACGAGCCTGCGCCGCACCACTACGGCATTGCCGCCCTCGGGCGAGTAGTGCGGCGTGAACTTGAGCCTGCGCGCGAGCGCGAGCATCGCGACGTTTTCCGCCGACACCAGCCCTTCGATCGTCGTGTAGCCGTCGCGCCGCGCACGATCGACCAGGCTCGCGAGCAGCCGGCGCGCGAGCCCGCTTCCGCGCCAGTCTTCGGCCACCGTGATCGCGAACTCGCACGACGCGGGGCGGGCGTCGTTCGCGACGCCCTCCTCGCCCCTCGCGTCTTCGCCCGGGGGCCGATCCTGCTCGCCGGCCACGCCCAGCGGCTGATACTGCGCGGCGCCGACGATGTCGATTCCATCGTCGGCCGGAACGGTCGCCACCAGCACGAACGAGTAGCCGGGCCGCGGTCGCACGCCGCGCTCGACCATCTCGGCGCTCAGCGACTTCTTGTGATGCAGGAAGCGGGTCAGACGCGACGCCGGTGAGAGCCGCTCGAAAGCCTGGTGGATCTCGCTGGCATCGGACACGCGCACCGCGCGCAAGGTCAGCTCGCGACCGTCGGCCAGCTTCACGCGACGCGGTCGACGGGGTCCCGGGATCTTCCGGGACCCCGTCGAATCCTGAGACCGCGGCGGCTCGTCGCTCATGTGCACAGTATGCGGCCGCGGCGCGCGATCGTGCACCGCGGCCGGTGACGCCAGCCGCTGGAGCGTTGCTGGCGCGGCTCAGCGATCCTTGCGCACGTAGTAGCGCAGCGTCTTGTCGCTTTCGCTCGAGGTCAGCAGAGTTTGCCCGGTGCGCTCGCACCACGAGGGGATGTCCGTGCGCGTCGCGATGTCGGTGGCGATGATCTCCAGCACGTCTCCGACCGCCAGTTCCCTGATCGCCCGGTTGGTCTCGACCATCGGCATCGGGCAGCACTTCCCGCTGGTGTCGAGCGTTGTAGTCACTCGGATCTCGTCCATCGTCGCCCCTCTCAGAAGTATTGGTAGTGATCGGCCTTGGCCGCCTTGTCGTTGAGGAACCACGAAGCCCCTACGATTCCCTCGGCCTCGGGAATCAGGTTCTTCTCGTCGACGCCGAAGATCGACGCGGCCAGGCTGCAGGCGTAGAGGTTCACCGTGCCGGTCGACTTGAGCGCCTTGATCACCTCGTAGATGTCGGTGGGAAGCCCTGCCCTTGCGACACCTTCGCGTACCTTTTCCTCGTCGGCCGCGTGTCTGCCGTCGATCTTCAGATTGGCCGCGCCCTCCGCGGTGAGGGCCTTGACCGCCCAGTTCACGAACAGCATGTCGACCTGCGTGCCCTCGGACGCCGTCAGGTAGGCGAATGCGAGCGGGGTGAGGATCTTGTCGTACGAATCGTCGCGCACCACGATGGCCAGGCTCTTCATCATCAGTCTCCTAGAATGAGCGCTCGTTCTAAGACGAGCGAAAAAAAACCACCCTAACGGGCGGCAACCGACCTCCAGGCGCACTCCCACACTTCGTCGAGGTGACGGGACAAGGGCACCTGCAGCACTGCGTCGAGGCGGGCCACGATCATCCGGATCGGCCCGCCGAACAGGCTCGTGGACGCCACCATCACGTCCATGCGGCGAATTTCACCCGACTCCATCCCGGCGGCCACGATCGTTCGCATCAGCTCGAATGGCCGGGACGAGCAGATCGGTTTCTCCTCCGGGAGGAAATCCTTGTGCTTGGCATACAGCATGAAGTCCATCACCAGCGGCTCGCGTTCCGTCATCTCGAACAGCGTTTCGACGATGCCGCGGCACTGATCGTGAACGCTCGCGTGGCGCGCGCTGATCCACGAGATCCGGCTGCTCATCCGGTCGGAGAGCGCCTGGTAGAGCGCGCGCGCGATGCCTTCCTTGTCGCCGAAGTGGTGATAGATCGACCCGACACTCACCGCCGACTCGCGGCTGATGTCCTGGATCGAGGTCGCGAAGTAGCCGCGCTCGGCGAACAACGCGAGCACCGCGTCGAGAACCTGCTGACGCGTGTCATCGACACGCCGCACCGCCGCCGACCGCGCCATCGACCCTCCTAGAATGGATGTTCTAATAGTGCCGCCTAGCTGTCGAAAACGCAAGAGGCGGTCGAATACCCAAGAGGCGCCGGCACCGGGCGAGAGCGGCCGCTGCCGCCAGCGCGGGGCAAGGAGTTCGCCGGCGGCGCGACGAACTGATCCCTGCCCACCAAGCGAACAGGATGTTGAACGAATGAGAGTCCGTCCCGCGAGTGTCCGGTCCACGCCCTGGTACCTGCGCCCGTTTTTCTGGAACCAGCGCCGCAAGTACGGACGCGTACTCGAGGCCGGACTTCTTTGGGCGCGATCGCCACGGTTGTTCCTCGGCGTGGCCGCGCTGTACGGAGCGCTCGACCGCGGCGCCTCGCCGATCGAACCGGCACTGCGCTCGCTGGTGACGGTGCGCGTGTCGCAGGTCAACTGGTGCGCCTTCTGCGTCGACATCAACGCCGCGACGCTGGTGCGCCGAGGCGTGGCCGAGGAAAAGGTCGAAGCGCTGTCGGGATGGCGCGAGAGCGCGCTGTTCACTCCGCGCGAACGTGCCGCGCTCGACTACGCCGAGGCGGTCACGCGCTCCGACGTGCAGGTGCAGGAGCAGCACTTCACGGCATTGCGCGAGCATTTCGACGACGACGCGATCGTCGAACTCACCGGTCTGATCGGATTCCAGAACCTTTCGAGCAAGTTCAACAACGCGCTCGACGTGGCACCGCAGGGATTCTGCAGCCTGCCAGTGCGAATCGACGCGCCGCGCGGCGCGCCCGCGCGCGAGCGCGGGTGACGCCCGCGCGCCCTACCTGCGCGGCGTGTTCCGGCGCCGCTTCCACTGCGCGTAGCGCAACGCGAGGCCTTCGACCCACGCGCCCGCGCCGCTTGGCCGCCCCGACGCGCCGCTTTGCCTCGACCGGTCGCCCGCACCCGACGCAGCGCCCGGCGAGGACCCTTCGTGCGCGCCGCCGAGCGCCAGCGGCGCGCCGTCGCGCGCGTACTGGCGCGCGAACATCTCGAGAACGCGCTGGCGCACCATGCCGCGCAGCGGCACGTTGGCCAGCATGCCGTAGGTGGCGGCGCTGCCCTTCGATGCGAGCGTCGGGTCGACCTTTACCGCCGCCACCGCCTCGCGCAGGTCGGCGAGGTAGCGTTCGACCACGTCGAGGTGCTGCGCGGTGACCATCGCGTGCAGGCCCTCGGGAAACTGCACGCGATTGACGCTCCAGCCGCGCGCGCCCATCTGGTCGCCCACCGCGTAGATCGCCACCTCCGGATCGCGCGACCCGTAGGCCAGCAGCGGCCCGCTGGGATCGCCCAGCACGCGCAGCTCGGGCATCGCACGCACGCCGTCGCGGATGCGCGCGAAAGCTTCGATCGCGCGTCGCGCAAGTTCGCGATAGCCCGACACGCCGTGGTACTGCATCGCCGCCCACGCCGCGGCGTAGGCGCCGCCCGGGCGCGTGCCGAGCAAGGCGGGCGACGCGAACACGCCGCCCGGCCAGTCCTGGCAGACGAACATCTGGTGCTCGAGCAGTTCGAGGTTGCGATAGGTGATCGTCGAGGCGCCCTTGGCGGCGTAGCCGTACTTGTGCACGTCGGCCGAGATCGAGGTGACGCCCTTCACGCGGTAGTCCCAGGGCGGTAACGCGTGCCCGTTCATCTCCATGAACGGAAGGATGAATCCGCCCACGCAGGCGTCGACGTGCATCGGCACGCCGCGGCGCGCCGCGATCTCGCCCATCGCCTCGATCGGGTCGATCGTCCCGTGCGGATAACCGGGCGCCGAGCCGAGGATCATCACGGTGCGCCGGTTGACCATCGCCTCGAGGCGCGCGACGTCGGCGCGCAGGTCCTGGTCGAGCGCGAGCAGTTTCGGCTCGACCCTGAAGTACTCGGCGGCCTTGAACCAGGCCACGTGCGCGCTTCGTGGCAGGATCATCTGCGGGCGCTTCACGCCGCGCGTTGCGCGCGCGAGGTCGCGGTAGGTCTTGGCGGCGAGCAGGCAGCTCTCGGTGCCGCCCGAGGTGACGACGCCGCACACCTCGTCGTCGCCCCCGAGCAGCGTGGCCACCGAGGCGATGACCTCGCTCTCGAGCCGCTTGAGGCTCTTGAACGCGCCCGGATTCAGGCCGTTGGCCGACGAGAAACCCTGGTACGCGGCGCCGAGAAAGCGGTCGTAGTCCTCGTCGAGCCAGTAGACCAGGCTCCACAGTCGTCCGTGGCGGTAGTCGGGGTCCTGCGTGCCGAACTGCTGCAATGCGCGCAGCACCTCGTCGGCGGGACGTCCCTCGAGCGGCAATGGTTCAGTCATGTCTGGACGATGGGCGGGGTTTCGGGGCGCAGTCGCGCGATGCGGTTCGGGTGGCGATCGATCGGCGCATCGGCTCAGGCGAAGTTTCGCAGCAGCAGCGCGACCGCGATCCCGAGCTGGGTGCCGATCGCGTAGCCGATGATGCCGGTGCCGATTCCCGAGACGAGCATCGTGCGCTCGCCGAGCTGGCGTGCGACCATCGGCACGAAGGCCGGCGAGCAGATCGCCGAGACCGAAGTCACGAGGAAGGTGTCGACGTCGACTCCGGCGACGCGACAAAGAAGCGCGTGCAGCGCGAAGCTCGCGAACACCGCCGCCGCGACGAAACCGAACAGCGCCATGTCCGAGGCCTGCACGGTGTCCAGGCGCGCGGTCGACGCGACCGTGAAGCTGAACACGTAGATCAGGTACATGCCCAGCTTGTACGACTCGGCGAGCCTGCGCACCGCGGGCACCAGCGACGCTGCCAGCCCGAGGCTCGCGAGCAGTGCGATCACGACCGCCGTCGCGTCGCCGCCTCCGATCGCCTCGCCTGCCACGACCGCGATGCCGACGACCAGCGCCGCCGCGAACAGCGACTGCAACGCGCGCCACGCGCCACGGCGCTCTAGCAGCGACGCGTAGCGTTCGTCGAAGAGGTCGGAGCCCGCATTCGCTTCGCGCTCTCTGTGCCGAGCCGAAGCGGGTTGCGGGCGTGCCTCGCGCGACGCGCCCGACGGCGGCGACGCCGGACTTCCGGGCGACGCACCCGACGGCGCCAGCGCAGGACTTCCGGCCGGCACGAGCGCGACGCTCGAGGGCAGCCAGCGCGCGGCGAGCGTGCGCGCGCCCGACATCATCAGCATCAGGTAGGCCGCGCTCACCACGGTGTCGAAAGCGTTGAACAGCACGAAGCGCGCGTCGTCCACGCCGAGCGCGGCCTTGATCGCGGCCAGGTTCGGCGTGCCGCCCGTGTACACGCCCACCGCGAGGCCGGCGAGTTCGTGCGGCGCCGGCGTGTCGAGCGCCCGATAGAGCGCGAACAGCACGACCGCGACGACCAGGATCGACACCGTCGCCAGCGCCATCGACAACAGCGCCTTGCCCGCGATGCGCGACCAGGCGCGCACGTCGACGGTGAACAGGATCATCGGCAGGCCGAGCGCGATCGTCGCCTCGGACAATGTCTTCTGCACGCCCGCGGCGGCCTCGGGCAGCACGCCGAGGTTGCCCACCAGCAACCCGGCGGCATAGCACAGCACGATCGTGCCCAGTCGCGCGGCCCAGCCGTAACGGTGCACCAGCACGAGCGCCAGCGCGGGCACCGCGAGGAAGGCCACGAACAGCGCCGCGCTCATCTCAGCGCGGCCCGATGCCGCCACCGGGCGACGATCCGGCGGGCGCCGGTCGCTTTACGCCCACCCATCGCCAGAGCAGCGCGGCAGCCGACAACGCGCAGGCCGCGGAGAAAGCGAACGCCGTCAGAGGCGAGAACTCCTGGTAGAGCCACCCGAACACCACCGACGCGGGCAGCAGCAAGGCACCCGCGGTCAGGTTGAACCACCCGAAGGCCGTTCCCTGTCGCGCCGCCGGTGCGAGGTCGGCCACCAGCGCCTTCTCGACGCCCTCGGTGGCGGCCACGAACAATCCGTAGAAGGCGAACAGCGCGAACAGCATGATTCCGTCCTGGGCGATCAATCCCATGCCGAGGTAGAACAGTCCGTAGGACGCATATCCTGCCACCAGCAGGTGCACGCGCCCCAGCCGATCCGATAGCGCGGACAGCGGCGCGGCGAAGAGCATCGCCACCGCCGACACCGAGGCCCACAGCAACGGGATGCGCGCGTCGGCGACACCGAGTTCACCGGCGCGCAGCAAGAGGAACATGTTCGACGAGTTGCCCAGCGTGAACAGCGCCACCACGAGCAGGTAGCGCCGAAACGACGGCGGCATGTCGCCCAGCCTCCAGTCGAATCGCGCCGGCTGTCGCACCGGTGCGGCGCGGCGCGGCTCGCGGATCATCAAGGCCATCGCGAGGCACAGCGCCGCGGGCAGCGCCGACCACAGGAAGATCTCCCTGAGCGGCACCTGCGCGGCGAGCAGCGCCGCGGCGACCAGCGGACCGACCACCGCGCCGGCGTTGTCCATCGCGCGGTGCACGCCGAAGGCGAGCCCGCGCCGCTCGGGCTCGACGCTCTGCGCGAGCAGCGCGTCGCGCGGCGAGCTGCGCAGGCCCTTGCCGACGCGGTCGGCGAAGCGGATCGCGAGCAGCCAGGGCCAGCTCGCGACGAAGGCGATCAGCGGCCGGCCGAATCCGGCCAGTCCGTAGCCGAACACGATCCACGGCCTGGCGCGGCCGGTGCGATCGACGATCACCCCCGAGAACAGCTTGAGAAGGCTCGACGTGGCCTCGGCGATGCCCTCGATGATCCCGAGCGCGCGCGGCCCCGCCATCAGGACCGTCGACAGGTACAGCGGAATCAGCGGATAGAGCATGTCGCTCGCGCTGTCGTTGACCAGGCTGATCAGCCCGATCAGCCAGACCGTGCGCGGCAGTGCGAAGAGGGCCTTGAACATCGCGCGTGCGACCTTTCGTCGTTCGGTTCGTTCTTCGGTGCGTGCTGCCCTTCGTTCCACGTTTCGTCGTGCGCGTCCGCGCTTCATCGTGCGCGTCGAATCCGCTAGGGTACCCGCGTCGGCCCGCGTCGGACGCGCCAGCGGCCCTCGCCCGGACCTCGCGTCCGCCTTGGGGCCAAACGCCGCACGCCTGCCCTGTCGCGCACCTGCCCTTGACAACCCCTGCCATCGCCCATAAGATAGTAATCAATTACTTTCTTATGGAGGGGCTCCGATGAGCGCCCATGCCAAGCACCTTCCCGCCGAAGAACGGCGCGCGGTCACCGTGGAAGCGGTGATCGAGCTCGCCGGCGAGAAGAACCCGAGCGAGATCACCACCGCGGCGATCGCCAAGCAGATGAACCTGACGCAGGGCGCGCTGTTTCGCCACTTCCCGAGCAAGGACGCGATCTGGCAGGCGGTGATGGAGTGGGTCGCCGAGCGCCTGCTCGCGCGCATCGACCGCGCAGCGAAGGACATCGATTCCCCGCTCGATGCAATGCAGGCGATGTTCATGACGCACGTGGAGTTCGTCGCCGAACACCCCGGCGTGCCGCGGATGATGTTCGGCGAGCTGCAGCGCGCCGAGCTCACGCCGGCCAAGCGCATGGTGCAGACGCTCCTGCGCGGCTACGGCGAGCGGCTGCACTTCCTGATCGACAAGGGCAAGGCGCGCGGCGAGCTCTCCGCCACGCTCGACACCGAAGCCGCCGCGCTGCTGTTCGTCGGCACGATCCAGGGGCTGATCATGCAATCGATGCTGGCCGGCGACATTCGCCGGATGCGCCGCGACGCGCCGCGCGTGTTCGCGATCTACCGCCGCGGCATCGGGAGCACGACGTGAAACGCCTGCCCGTCCAGGGCCGCACGCTGGCGCTGATCGCGGTGCTCGTGCCGCTCGTCGCGCTGCTCGCCTGGGTCGCACTGCGCTCCGGACCGCTCGCTCCGGTTTCGATCACGGTGGCCACCGTGCAGGCCGAATCGGTCACGCCCTCGCTGTTCGGAGTCGGCACCGTGCAGGCGCGCTACCGCTACAGGATCGGTCCGGTGTTCTCCGGCCGCCTCGCACGCCTGGACGTGCAGGTGGGCGATCGCGTCAGGCGCGGCCAGACGCTGGGCGAAATGGACCCGGTCGACCTCGACGCGCGCGTCGCCTCGCAGGACGCCACGATCAAGCGCGTGCAGGCGGCGATCCGTGTAGCGCAGGCGCGCCATGCCCACGCGCAGTCGCAGGCGCGCCGCTACGAGCAGCTGTTCGCCGCGCGCTCGACCAGCGAGGAGAGCGTCGCGATCCGCCAGCAGGAGCTGCGCATCGCCGAGGCCGCGCTCGACTCGGTGCGCGAGGAGCTGGTGCGCGCGCGCTCGGATCGCGACGCGCTGCTCGCGCAGCGTCGCAACCTGCGGCTGCTCTCCCCGGTGAACGGTCTGGTCGCGCTGCGCGCGGCCGATCCGGGTACCACCGTGGTCGCCGGACAGGCCGTGGTCGAGCTGATCGACCCGGCGAGCCTGTGGATCGACACGCGACTCGACCAGTCGAGCGCGACCGGACTCGCGGCGGGACTGCCGGCGCGCATCGTGCTGCGCTCGCGCAGCGGCGAGACTTTCGCGGGCCGCGTGCTGCGCGTCGAGCCGATCGCCGACGCGGTCACCGAGGAAACGCTCGCCAAGGTGGTGTTCGACAAGCCTCCGGGCACGCTGCCGCCGATCGGCGAGCTGGCCGAAGTGACGGTGTCGCTGCCCGCGCTGCCGGCCGCGCCGGTGATTCCGAACGCGGCGATCCGCCGCGAAAGCGGCGAGGTCGGCGTCTGGAAGCTCGGCGACGGCGAGCTGGCGTTCACGCCGGTGAAGCTGGGCGCGAGCGACCTCGACGGGCGCGTGCAGGTGCGCGGCAACGTCGAGCAGGGCGACCAGGTGGTGCTCTACAGCGAGAGCGCGCTCGGTGCGCGCAGCCGCATCCGGGTGGTCGAGCGGATCGAAGGAGTCGCGAAGTGATCAGCCTCGCCGGCCGCGACATCCTGCACTCGTGGGGCAAGTTCGTCTTCACCGGTGTGGGGCTCGGACTGCTGATCGGCGTGACGCTGATCATGGCCGGGGTCTATCGCGGCATGATCGACGACGGCAAGGCGCTGCTCGACAACAGCGGCGCCGAGCTCTGGGTGGTGCAGCAGGACACGCTGGGCCCCTACGCCGAATCGTCGAGCATCAACGACGACGTCTACCGGCGCATCCTCGCCGTGCCGGGCGTCGCGCAGGCCGCCAACGTGACCTACCTGACGATGCAGGTGCGCAAGGACGAAGCCGACGTGCGCGCGATGGTGGTCGGGATCGCCAACGGCGCGCCCGGCACGCTCGGCTGGCCGCCCTACCTGGTGTCCGGGCGGCAGATCACGCGCGGGCACTACGAGGCGGTGGCGGACATCGCGAGCGGCTTCAGGCTGGGCGACCGGCTCGGCATCCGGCGCAACGAGTACACGGTCGTCGGGCTCACGCGGCGCATGGTCTCGTCGGGCGGCGACCCGATGGTGTTCATTCCGCTGAAAGACGCGCAGGCCGCGCAGTTCCTCAAGGACAACGACGCGATCTTGCAGGCGCGCCGGCGCACCGAGGCGAACCCGGCGTTCAACCGCCCCTCCGTGCCCGGCCTGCTCGACGCGGTGATCGCCTCGCAGAGCACCAACGTGTCGGTAAACGCGGTGCTGGTCACGATCAGGCCAGGCCACCAGCCCGAGGACGTGGCCGAATCGATCCGCCGCTGGCAGCGGCTGACCGCGCACACGCGCACCGAGATGGAATCGATCCTGGTCGGCAAGCTGATCGCGACCTCTGCCAGGCAGATCGGGATGTTCCTGGCGATCCTCGCGATCGTGAGCGCGGCGATCGTCGCGTTCATCATCTACACGCTCACGATGGACAAGATCCGCGAGATCGCGGTGCTCAAGCTGATCGGCACGCGCAACCGCACGATCGCCGCGATGATCATGCAGCAGGCGGTGGCGCTCGGGCTGATCGGCTTCGCGGTGGGCAAGATCAGCGCGAGCTTCGCCGCGCCGTTGTTCCCGAAACACACGCTGCTGATGCCGCTGGACTCGCTGATGGGATTTCTCGCGGTGATCGCGATCTGCATGATGGCCAGCGTGGTCGCGATCCGCATGGCGCTCAAGGTCGACCCGGCCGAAGCGATCGGAGGCTGAGATGAGCGCCAAGGGCATTTGCATCGAAGGACTGCGCAAGCGCTACGGCCAGGGCGACACCGCGGTCGACGCGTTGAAGAAGGTGGACATGCACGTCGCGCCGGGCGAAGTCGTCGGGCTGATCGGTCCGTCGGGTTCGGGCAAGAGCACGCTGCTCAAGTGCCTGGGCGCGGTGATCGACCCGAGCGCGGGGCGCATGACGCTGGGCGACGAGGTGATCTACGACGACGCCTGGAAGGTGCGCGACCTGCGCGCGCTGCGCCGCGACCGGATCGGCTTCGTGTTCCAGGCGCCGTACCTGATTCCCTTTCTCGACGTGACCGACAACGTGGCGCTGTTGCCGATGCTCGCGGGCGCGCCCAACGCCGAGGCGCGCGCACGCGCGCTCGAGCTCTTCACCGCGCTCGACGTGCAGCACCGCGCGCGCGCGATGCCCTCGCAACTCTCGGGCGGCGAGCAGCAGCGAGTGGCG
>JAHDXY010000004.1:36445-38343 GCA_023384005.1 Burkholderiaceae bacterium
GATCGCGCGCGGGCTGGTCAACCGCCCGCCGGTGATCCTGGCCGACGAACCGACCGCGCCGCTCGACGGCGAGCGCGCGATGGCCGTGATGCGCATCCTCAACGACATGGCCGCGAGGTACCAGACCGCGATCATCATCGTCACGCACGACGAGAAAATCATCCCCACCTTCAAGCGCATCTACCACATCCGCGACGGCGTGACCAACGAGGAAGCCGGCGAAGGACGCGCGTTTCACTGAGCGCGACCGCACAGAAGGAGAACGCCATGCCCAGGAGAATTCTCACCCGCAGGACCCTGTCGCTGATCGCGGTTGCGACGCTCGCCGGGTGCGCCAGCACGCCCGATTTCGTCACGCCCGCGGCGCCCGAGCTGAGCGCGTACACGGCGCCGGCGAACGCGGCGGCGGCGCAGACCACCGCGTCGGCGCCGGTCGCGTTCGGCGACGCGCAGCGCCTCGTGTCGGGCGCGAGCGTTCCCGAGCAGTGGTGGAAGGCGCTGGGCTCGGCGCGGCTCGACGCGCTGATCGAGCAGGCCTTCGCCGCCAGCCCGACGCTCGCCTCGGCGCAGGCGACGCTGCGCCAGGCGCAGGAAACGCTCGCGGCACGCGAAGGCGCGACGCTCTACCCGCAGGCCGAAGCGGGCGTTGGCGCGCAGCGCCAGCAGGTGAGTCCGAGCGCGCAGGGGCTCGCCGGCGACACGCGCGAGTACGGCCTTTACAACGCGAGCGTCGGGGTGCGCTACCAGCTCGACCTCTCCGGCGGCAACCGGCGCGCGCTCGAAGCCCTCGCCGCGCGCAGCGATCACCGCCGCTACCAGCTCGAGGGCGCGCGCCTGACGCTCGCGGGCAGCCTGGCCGGCGCGGCGATCACGCGCGCCAGGCTCGCCGCGCAGATCGAGGCCACCGAAGCGATGCTCGCGATCCAGGCCGAGCAGCTGCGACTGACCAGCGAACGGGTGCGCATCGGGCACGCGGCGCCCGACGAGACGCTGCCGCTCACGACGCAACTCGAGCAGACCCGCGCGACGCTGCCGGCGCTGCGCAAGCAGCTGCAGCAGACCGGCAACCTGCTCGCCGTTCTGGCCGGCCGCGCGCCGGGTGCGGGTGGCATTCCCGAATTCAACCTCGACGAGTTCACGCTGCCGCGCGAGCTGCCGCTGTCGCTGCCCTCCGAACTGGTGCGCCAGCGCCCCGACATCCGCGCCGCCGAGGCGCTGCTGCACGCGGCCAACGCCGACTACGGCGTGGCGATCGCGAAGCTCTACCCGCAGATCACGCTGAGCGCGAACATCGGCACGCAGGCGCTCGCCACCGGCGCGCTGTTCGGCGCCGGATCGGCGGTGTGGGGGCTGGTCGCGCAGCTCACGCAGCCGCTGTTCAGTCCGGGGCTGCCGGCCGAGAAGCGCGCGTCGCTCGCTGCCTTCGACGCGGCCGCGGCGAACTACCAGGTCGTCGTGCTCGAATCGCTGCGCAACGTGGCCGACGTGCTGCACGCGCTGGACAACGACGCGCAAACGCTCGCCGCGCTGGCGGCGGCCGACGCCGCGGCGCAGGCTTCGCTCGCGTCGACGCAGCGGCGCTTCGCGCTGGGCGCGGCCAGCGAGCTGCAGGTGCTGATCGCGCAGCAGCAGGCGCAGCAGAACCGCACCGGACTGATCGCCGCGCAGGCGCAGCGACTGGCCGACAGCGCGGCGCTCTACCAGGCGATGGGGGGCGGTGCGAACGAATCCCAGCCGCGATCAGGCGCCACGCGCCCGAGCGCGGGCACGCACACAGCGTCGCACACGGCCACGCGCCCGGCTGGGCGCGCGGCCACCGCGACTCAGCCCGACGCGCAAGCCGCGCGTTCGAAGCGCTCGTACACTTTCAGGAACGGCGCTTCGACGACGGGCAGCGT
>JAHDXY010000004.1:38353-50394 GCA_023384005.1 Burkholderiaceae bacterium
TCGCTCCCGCGATGTCCTTTGCCGGGTCGAACCAGTAGTGCGTGTTGAGCACGCCGGCCCAGCCTTGCGAGCCCGCCGAGCGCATCCCCGGAACGTCCTGTTCGGTGCGCATGAAGCCGAAGCTGTGCGTCTTTGGCGTACCCGGAAACAGCTCGAAGTCGGCGGTGATCGGCGGCGCGACGGTGACGAGCTTGCCGACGCGCAGATCGCCGATCTGGTTGGCGAGCATCGCACGCACGCCGGCTTCACTGAGCACCTTCTTGCCCTCGAGCGAACCCCGGTTCAGGAACATGCGCAGGAAGCGCATGTAGTCGCCCGCGGTCGAGTACAGCGAGTGGCCCATTCCATAGACCTCCGGGTGCGGCGGAGGCGCGATCTCGAAGGGCGCGAACTTGCCGTCTTCGCCGCGCGCGCTCACTGACGCCAGCCGCGCGGCGAGCGCGCCTTCGCACTCGAACGCGGTGCTCGTCATGCCGAGCGGGCCGAAGATCTCCTCCTGGCAGAACTTGTCGATGCGGCGGCCGTCGAGCGCCTCGACCACCTGCCCGAGCCAATCGATGCCGATGCCGTAGTCCCAACGCGTGCCCGGGTCGAAGACCAACGGGTAGAACAGCGATGACTTCAGGCCCGAGAGGATCGTCGGATGCCCGGTCTTCTCCATCCAGCGCGGCACGTCCGGGTTCCAGAATTCGTACGCGAAGCCCGACGTGTGCGTGGCGAGGTGGCGCACCGTGGCGCGCGTCTTCGGCGCGCGCATGCGCGGCGCGTCGCCGTCGAAACCGTCGAGCACCTGGACTTTGGAGAACTCGGGGATGATGCTCTCGACCGTAGCGGCCATGTCGAGCTTGCCGCGGTCGATCAGGATCATCGCCGCGGTGGAGCCGACCGCCTTCGGATAAAACGTCGTCCAACGCACCCATGATCGCTTCCTCCTCGCTCGCCTTCGGTTTCCGGCTGCTGACCCGCCCGACCAGGAGAAACCGCTGGCAGCCGCGTCGAAGCGGTTTCTGGTCCAGCAACGATACGCCCGAAAACGAGCCCTGACCGGCCGCCGGCGCACCTCGCTCCCCGCTCTTGACCCCGGTCAACCGCGCGTTACACCACGCTTGAGCGCGTGGCGAGCCGCGGCCAAAGTGCTGGGTTTCCCTGCGCGGATCCACGAGAGGCGCAGGGTTGGCTTGCGCTCACGAAGGAGAGGCCGTCGGATGCAGGCGATCGATCTGGAGAATTCGTCGCGCGAACCGGCAACGGTGTGCCGGCGCGTGGAACTGCAGTTGCTCACCACACTGCAATGCAACCTGAACTGCAGCTACTGCAGCCTCGGTGTCGGAAAGGTCCTGCGCTCGCAGAAGAGCGCGTCGTACACAATCGACCAGCTCGAGACCTTCGTGCGCACCCACCTCGCGGATCGCGAGATCTACATCACGCTCTACGGCGGCGAACCGGCGCTGAACATCAAGCTCGCCCTCGGGCTCGTCGAGCGCTTCCCGCTTGCGCGCTTCAACATGCAGACCAACGGCACGCTGCTGCACCGCGTGCCCGACGCGGTGCTCGCGAGGCTGTCCAACGTGATGATCTCGGTCGACGGCGGGCAGCGCGTGACCGACGGCTTTCGCGGCAAGGGCGTGTACCGCAAGGTGCTCGACAATCTCGAGAAAATCCGCGGGCGCACCGACGCGAGCTTCTGCGCGCGAATGACCTGGTGGAGCGGAGAGACCTCGGCCGACGAGATCGACGAGCTCGCGAGAACCTTCGACTACGTCTACTTCCAGTTCGCCCAGGACGAGGGCGCGCACACCCCCGAGTCGGTGGCCGCGAAGAAAGCCGTGCTCGGCGACCTGGTCGCGCGCTTTTTCGCCGCGCCCGAGCTGTACCCGATCGTTCCGATCATGGGCACGGTGCGCAACAAGCTGCTGCCCGCGCGCGTCGAGCAGCTCTCCAACGGCCTGTCGCAGTGCCGCGCCTCGACGAACCTGATCAACGTCATGCCCGACGGTCGCGTCTTCCCCTGCCCGGACATGATGTACGAGCCCGAACTGCAGCAGGGCGACGTGGTCGCGAACTGGCTGCGGCGCAGCACCTTGCAGCCGCACCCGGACATGCCGTGCACGCAGTGCAGGGCGCAGCCCTACTGCCGCGGCAACTGCATGAAGAACCTCTACCTCGCCTACGTGAGGAAAGACGCGCGCTGGCGCGAGTCGGTCACCGAACCGGTGTGCGAGCTGATCCGCCACCTCGGCGACGAGGTCGAGCGGCACGACCCCCGCGGCTGGTACGCCGGCGCGCCGGTGCGCGTGCGCCGTCGGCTCGCCGACGCCGAGATCTACGAGTTCTGCGAAGTAATGCCCTGAGCCGCGCGGTGCGTCGTGCGCCGCGCAGGCGCAGCCACCGGCCGACGGCGCAGCGCTCCGCCAGGCGATGGTGCGGCGGCTATCGCCCTGTCCTGGCGACGAAGCGCACGCCCGCGATGCCATTGAAATCGGCATCCTGGGTCCACAGCGTCGCCGCGTAGCGGCGTGCGGTCGCGAGGATCACCGAATCCGCAAGCGGCAGCTTGTGTTCGATACCGAGATGCGCGGCCGCCAGCGCGATGTCCGCGTCCAGCGTCACGACCTTTCCCTGGCGCATGTGGGCTACCGCTTGAAGCGCGGAATTCTCCCCGCGCTGTTGCAACACACGCTTGAATACTTCGAGCAGGCTGATCGTTGGCACGACCAGTTCATCGGTGCTGGTGATGGCCTTCGCGAAAAAGCCGGCATTCGCTCCGTCGGCGAAGAACTCGAGCCAGCCCGAGGAGTCGACGAGATTCAAACCCTGTCCCGATCGCGCGCGACGCGCGTGTCGATGCCGCGAAGGAAGCCACGCATCGCCTTCATCTCGCGCACCGGAATGAACTCGGCACGCCCCTGATGAACGACGACTTCGATCTTCTGCCCGGGCTGGATATCGAGCGATTCGCGCACGCTTTTCGGGATCACGACCTGGAACTTGCTGGACACCGTGACGGTTGTCATACGAAATCCTTATCGATCACGAACCGGTAAAGCGTATGCCAGCCCGGGAACCGCGTCAATCGGCCGGCCAAACGCATCCGCCGGCCGAACGCGCGGCGCGCCCAGGCCGTCGCGCGGCTGCGGTCGTTGCCGGCGCGCGCAGTACGCGCTCAGTGCGCGCTTCTCGAAACCCCTCTTCGCACCGCGAACACCGCCAGCCCCGCGACGAGCAGCGCCACCGTGCCCGGCGCCGGCATCGGCGCGGGCGGCACGACGAAGGGCTGCGGCGCGAAGGCTTCGCGAAGCGCCGCGATGTTGCGCGCGACTTCTTCGTCGCTGATGCCCGGATTCACCTCGTACTCGGGCGTGAACAGGCCCGCGAGCAGGTTCAGGTAGACGTCCGACCCGTTCTCGTCGTCGAGGGCGCGCGGGCTGCTCAGCACGAGCGGCAGGAAGCGCCGCTCGTCGATCAGCGCGAGAACGATGTCCTCGTCGCACCCGAAGCGCAGCAGACCGGCCAGGCAGGCGAAGAGCTGCTGGTCGAGCGCGTACTGCACGCCGTCGGGGTCGTCGGGCGTGGGCGCGTCCAGGAACGGGTAGAAGCCGATCACCTGGCTCTGCGGAGTCTGCCCGCACAACGCCGCGGTCAGCGCGAAGCAGCCGCTCCACTGGGCGATGTCCCAGTAGGTGAGCGCCGCGCTGCCGATGCTCGCCGAGACGCCCTCGGGCTTGTTGAACAGCATGTTGAACGCGCCGCCCACGCTGTGCTCGAAGTTCACGCCGAAGGTCTTCGCGAGCAGGTCGATGCTGGCAATGTCGAAGGTCTTCTTCCAGTCCTTCACCAGCGGGCCCAGGTCGCCCAGCGTCGACGTGAGCCCGAGCGCGCTGAGGTTCACCTCGCCGGTGAGCGGCAGGTCGGTGTCGTTGGTGGCGGTGCCCAGAAGCCGATAGGTGGGCACGACGCCCAGAAGCTGCGCGCCGGTGTTGCGCAGCTGGATGCTCGTGCCCGCCTCGAACGTCACCTTCTTGGTGTCGGGCCCGCACTGGCCGGGGCCGGGGCCGGTGCACACCTGCACCGGGCTGCTGAACTCGAGGTCGATCATCGGCTTGCCGACGAAGCTCGTCTGCTGGCGGATCAGCAGGTTCAGCCACGCGGCCGCGTCGAAGATGTTGTAGCCGACGCCGATGTATTCGCCGGCGAAGCTGAAACCGAAGGAGCCGTTCATCGGCACGCCGAGCAGCTGCGTGACGATCTCGTCGATGCCGATGCCGATGCCCGCCAGCTGGTCCTGCGTGCTCGTCGTCAGGGTCTTCAGGTCGGCGCCCAGCCCGCCGGTCGCGTTCAGGACCGGAAGGTTCGCGTAGTACTTGATCACGCCACCGGCCAGCTCTCCGGGGCTGCCCTTGGTGACCGGGGAACCCCACACGCGCACCACGCCGTCGCCTTCGCGGCTCAGTCCGAGGATCTCCCGCGACTTGTCGAAGTCGAAGGACGGTCCTCCCGCGAGGCAGTCGTGCACGCAGATGCGTCCACGCGCCGCCCCGTCGAAGTATGCGACCAGGTCGACGAAGGCCTGCGCGTACGGCCCGGTCGAACCGAGGAACGGGGTGGTGGTGGTCGTGTTGCCCGGCGAGCTGAGCACCTTCATCGTGTTCACCGACCACGACGATCCGATCGTGAAGATATCGCCCAGGTCGGGAACGTTCGTGCCGTTCGCTCCGTAGGGAAGATCGAGCGACACCTTGACCGGATAGCGGATGTCCAGTGCACCGCCGCCGAAGCGCGCCGCGTAGTTGGCGCCGAACGCGCCCGCGCCGCGTATCCGGGCCTCTGCACCCCAGTAGGTGCAGCCAACGTAGTCGATGCACTCCGACACCACCCCGCCCACGTTCTGGTTCTCGTTGAACGACAGGCCGATGAAGGTGGGCGAAATCTCGTGCGCGATCGCGCCTCCAGTGCCCCAGGCGTTTTGCCCGTAGCGGGTGAACACCACGCTCGAATCGATCCTGTCCGGCGTCCAGAAGTGGGTCAGCCCGTAACCCTGCCAGCAATTTAGTTTTGTGGGGTGGAGCAGCTGGTACGCGTCCGGCGAAAACAGAGGGTGAAGCGTCGCGCAGGCGACGACGGTCGGGAAGAGACGTAGTCGGAACATGCCACCTCCTCGCGTGGCCACGCGCGCCTTGCGGGCGGACGTGGTCAGGCGAGGCATGCAAGAAACGCGCCGCGGCTTTCAGTGCGCACGGACATTCCGCGGAGGCGCTGCGAGAGACCTGATCTGGGTCAAGATTTCGGCCCGGTTCGCCACGCCAGGTGCGTCGCCTCTCGTCGCCCGTGGCCGCCCCCGGGGCGATGCGGCACCCGGTTGTCAAGAACTCCGACAGGCGTCGGTGCCCGACCGGGCGGCGACGGAAGGTGCTTGATCAGACGACCAGGAACGGCGCTCGATCAGGCGACCGATGGCGGCGACGCCGGCCACTGGAAGCTGAAGCTCTCGTTGTTCAGCGAGCGCTGCCAGACGGTGAGGTCGGGAGGGCGGATGAACAGGCTCCAGGTTTGCTGTACGCCGCGAAAGGGTTGGCGCAGACCGCGAAACACCGCGGGCGAGAGAATCGCCAGGCAGCGGCCTGCGGGCGCGTCGCGCGCCGATTCGTAGCGGATCAGCTCGACGCCACCGACGCGCGCGCGCGTGGCGAACGCCTGCGTCGCGCGATAGTCGAGCGGGTCGGTCCAGGCCTTCCTGCGGCGATCGAAGGGCGGCGCGCTGAGGTCGATCGCTGCGTCGCTCGCACCGTGGAACTGGAACAGCGTCATCTGCAGCGTCGCATGCCTGCGCGACAGCGCTTCGCTGTCCAGCCAGAAACGCAGCCGCCAGTAGCCGACCTCGGCGCATGCGGTACGCGGCTGTTCGGCGCCGTAGAACACGCCCGGCTCGCCGGCGCTCCGAAAACGCGACCCGGAGGTTGGCGGGGGATGCCGAAACGGGGTGGCCAGCAGATAGTGCAGACCGCGCGCGTCGTCGGGCAGCGGCGGCTTGACCGCGTCGACGATGTCCTCGAGAAGCGCCTGTTGCGACAGATCGCCGCCGACGAGGCTCAGCGTCGCGTTCCTGTGCTGGGCCTCGACCGCCCGCCACCCCGCGCCGGCCCAGGGCCGGGCCTCAGACCCGGGCGCGGTGCGCGTCGACATACTCGCAGGCGTGGACCAGGCCCTGCACCGACCTGATCGCCTCGATCGGCGGCTTGCCGCCGAAGGCGCGGTTGGCCGATCCGAGCCAGTCCTTCGCGAGCTGGTCGCTGTCGCCGACGATCGCGAACAGGCCGCGGTAAAGGCGCACGAGCAGCGCGGCGAGTTCCCACTCCTTCGAGCCTTCCTTGAGCGCGTAGTTGCCCGCGAGAAGCCTCGACGCGGTCGGCTGGCTCACGCCGATGATCCTGCCCAGTTCGGTCGGGCCGACGCCGATGCGGCGCGCGGTTTGCGCGAGCGCACCGCCCAGCACGGCGGAGCGGCTTCGGGCAGTCTCGACGGAGGAGGCGTGCTTCATGATTTCACGTGCTCCATTGGCTTATTCTACAGAATGCACCAGCATTGATTCAATAATTGTTCAGTCTGTCCGGCACCGAACCGACCTGGGACGGCAACGGCAACTGCGACCGTGGCGCACGCGGCACACAAGGCGCACGCGGCACACAAGGCGCACGCGGCACACAAGGCGCACACGGCGCACACGAGACTGACGATACGCAATGCGCAAGAACACGCACGCGCCCAGAATCCCTACATCTGTCATGGATTTAGTCCTGTCGTCTCAACTCTTTCCCGGAGGTCCCCAATGATTACTTCTGCTCGTGCGTTGAGCGCACTGTGCATCGGCGTAGCGCTTTTCTCGGGCGCCGCATCGACGACGATCGCAGCCGAGACCGAATCGGCGATCGCGCGCGGAGGACGCCTCTACGACAAGTGGTGGAGCGAGAACGGCGCCGCGAAGCCGACCGGCGACCACCCCGCCTACACCGTCAAGGGCGGCAAGTACGCCGGTGAATCGTCCTGGCGCTGCAAGGAATGCCACGGCTGGGACTACAAGGGCAAGGACGGCGCCTATGCGAAAGGCAGCCACGCCAGCGGAATCAAGGGAATCGAGGCGGCGCGCAACAAGGATCCGGCAGCGATCGCCGCGATGCTGCGCGACAAGACCCACGGCTACACCACCGCGCAGATCAGCGCGCAAGACGCCACCGACCTCGCACTGTTCGTCTCCAAGGGCCAGGGCAACCTTGCGAAACTGCTCGGCCCGGACAACAAGGCAAAGGGAGACGGCGCCAGGGGCGAGGTCTACTTCAACACCGTCTGCGCGGGCTGCCACGGCGTCGACGGCAAGAAGGTGAAGAACGCGCCGCCCCTCGGATCGGTGGCCGACAACGGAGCCGAGATGATGCACAAGATCCTCAACGGCCAGCCGCGCGAGGACATGCCTGCGATGCGCGCGCTCGACCACCAGATCGCCGCGGACCTCGCGGTGCATCTGACCACGCTTCCAGCCAAGTAGGCGCTCTCGCCGGGCGCTGCGCAGAGCGCCTCAGCGCCCGGCGTAAGATCGCCCGATGCACACCACCCACGAGCGCGCGCAGTCCTGGGGCGAGGAACTCGCGAACGCGATCAGCCACGGCATCGGCTTCCTGCTCGCGGTGGCGTCGCTGCCGGTGCTCGTGCACTTCGCCGCCGTGCGCGGCGGCGCCGGCGACGTGGTCGGCGCGAGCCTGTTCGCGGCGACGATGATCGTGCTGTACCTGTCGTCGGCCACCTATCACGCGCTGCCCGCGGGGCGCGCCAAGCACTGGTTCAAGCGGCTGGACCACTCGGCGATCTTCCTCTTCATCGCGGGCAGCTACATGCCCTTCGTGCTGGGCGTGCTGCGCGGCCCCTGGGGCTGGTCGCTGTTCGGCGTGGTGTGGGCGATCGCCGCGATCGGGGTGGCGGCGAAGATGTTCGACCGCCTCCGCCACCCGGTGTTCTCGACCTCGCTGTACCTGGCGATGGGCTGGGTCGCGCTGGTGGCGGCGGCGCCGCTGCTGGAGCGGATGGCGAGCGCCGGGTTCGGCTTGCTGCTCGCCGGCGGCCTCGCGTACACGGTGGGCGCGATCGTCTACCTGTTCGACTCGAAGCTGCGCTACGCGCACTTCGCCTGGCACCTGTTCGTGATGGCCGGCAGCGCGTGCCACTTCTTCGCCGCGCTCTGGTACGCGGCGTAGGCGGACCGGTCGCCGAACAGGGTTGTCGGCGCGCTTGACAGCCCGGGGAAGGCAGCCCCGGCGAGGCGCGCCAAGTCATTGAATTGATAGGAGATCATAGGGTTGGCACGATCGATGCAGGTCATCCCTTTCGCAGGAACCAGGAGGGCGGCACCCACAAGAGCAACAAGATCGACACCTCGTCATCGAAGGAGTGGATCATGCTCAAGCCAGTCGCCTGCGCGCTCGTCGCGGGCCTGCTGTCGGCCGCCGGAACAGGCGCCTTCGCACCCCCGGCCGAAGCAGCAGTCGTGGTCACGGCCGGAGACACGGCCATCGTCAACTTCGACCTCACGGGCCTGACGCCACCGCCGCCCTACCCGACCGTCGAGTTCCGCCTGAACGCCACGGACTTCGATCCGGGCGACAACTACCTGCTGCGCTTTTTCGGCGATCCGGACGCGACCGGTTCGGTGGTTCCGATCGACTACGCTCCTCCGACCGGCGTGATTTCGTTCGTCTCCGTGCCTTTCATCAGCGACGGCATCTTCTCGGTGCGGCTGACGATCAGCGCGGGGGAATTCTCGATCGAGCCCGATGCACGCGGCGACCTCGGCCCCGACGACGATCCCACCGCCTGGTCGAACGGTGTCGTCACGCGCGCGCCGATCCCGGCGCCCGCCAGCCTGCCGCTTCTCGGACTCGGACTCGCCTGCCTGGCGGTAGCGCTTCGACGCCGGCAGGCCCGCTAGCCAGGACGGGGCCGCACCGGCGCACTCGGCCGGAGCACCCCGTCAACGCACCGGGGCCGCGCCCAGGGCAAGTTCGTCGGCCGACCCGCGCCGCCGATCCCCTTGCCGCTCGCGCGAGCGGCGACTCGGTCCGTTATCAGCTGTGATCCACGACGATCGACCCGGCCGCGAACGATGCGGCCACGAGCGATGCGGCAACGAGCGATTCAGCCGCGAACCGCCCGCCCGCGACGAACGACCACCCCGCCCTCTTCCCGATGCCCACCCCCTACGCCAGCAGCCTCGCCGTCTCGCCCCCCGCCCGCAGCGGCGACCTGCGCGTCGACGCGCTGCTCGAAACGCTGAGCTGGGCCGCGCCGGCGCAGGGCCAGCCGCTCGCGGTCAGCTACAGCTTCGCCGGACCCGGCTCCACCTGGGACAGCGCCGCCGACGAGTACGGGCGCGGCAGCTCGGGCGGTGAACCGTGGGCCGGCCTGGCCGCGCTCACCGGGCCACAGCGCGACGCGGTGCGCGACGCGCTCGCGACCTGGTCGGCGGTGGCCAACCTGGAACTGGTCGAGATCGCCGAATCGGCAGGCGCGGTGGGCGAGCTGCGCTTCGCGTGGACGGTGCAATCGGCATCGATCCAGTCGCTCGCCTACACGCCGGGCAGCTACGCGCGATCGGGCGACGTGTGGCTGAACAGCGCCGCGCCCTGGTCCGCCGACTGGTCGCCGGGCAGCTACGAGTTCTCGACGCTGCTGCACGAGATCGGCCACGCGCTCGGCCTGAAGCACCCGTTCGAGAACGGCGCGACGCTGCCGTGGGCCGAGGACAGCTACGCGCGCTCGCTGATGACCTACACCGCGTTCGCCGGTGCGCCGTTCTCGTGGGTGGAGTTCGAACCCACCACGCCGATGCTCTACGACATCCTCGCGCTGCAGCACCTGTACGGCGCGAACACCACGCACCGCAGCGGCGACGACGTCTACCGCTTCGCGCAGGGCGAGCGCTACTTCGAAACGATCTGGGACACGGGCGGCAGCGACACGATCACCTGGGAAGCGGGCACGCAGGGAGCGCTGATCGACCTGCGCCCCGGCGAATTCAGTCAACTCGGCGAGCCGCTCAGCTACTGGGACGAGAGCTTCACGAACTCGTGGACCGACCCCGACACGGTGGCGATCGCCTTCGGCACGACGATCGAGCACGCCACCGGCGGCGGCGGCGACGACCGGATCGTGGGTAACGACGCGGCGAACCGGCTGCAGGGTGGCGCAGGCAACGACACGCTGCAAGGCGGCGCGGGCGACGATTACCTGATCGGCGGCGACGGCAACGACATCCTCGAAGGCGGCACGGGTGACGACCACCTGATCGGCGGCGATGGCAACGACACCCTCGATGGCGGTGCAGGCGACGACCACCTCGCCGGCGGCGATGGCGACGACACGCTCGCCGGCGGCCCCGGCAACGACACGCTGGAGGGCGGCGCGGGCAACGACACCGCGCTGTACGAGCGCGCGTTTTCCGACTACCTGCTCTGGTTCGCCGGCGACACGATCACGCTGGGCGCGCGCGTGGGCGACAGCGGCGTCGACACGCTCGTCGGCGTGGAACGCGCGCAGTTCGCCGACGGCATGCGCCTGCTCGTAAACTCCTCGCCGGTTGCCGCCGACACAGCGATCGCAACCACGATCGACACGCCCGCGGTAGGCAAGCTCGCCCCGGCCAGCGACGCCGACGGCGACGCTGTCGGCTACTGGCTCGCCTCCCCGGTCACGCACGGCAACGCCGGCGTCCTGGAGGACGGCACCTACTGGTTCACCCCGGAATGGGGCTGGGCGGGCACGGCGAGCTTCGGCTTCGGCGTGGGCGACCAGAGCGGCGGCAGCAACTTCTACACGGCGACGTTGACGGTGCTGGCAGCTCGAGTGGAATCGGCCGTGCCGACCACGCCGGAGATTCCGGTACCGCCTCCGGTCAGCGAATCAGCCCTGATCGGCGTCGCCGCGATAGTGACCGCTCACGACCTCTGGGGATAAGCGGCCTCACTGGTCGTGCGGCTTCAGCGCCCTGGGCGGCCCGAGCACCGCCATCACCACGATCGCATTGCGCAGGTTCTCCCGCGAACGCAGGAGTTCGGTGGCGGCGCTGCGGCGCGCCGAGCGGGCGGACGCCGCCCTGACCGCGCCCGCCGCCCGAGGCGCGGCCGGCCGGCTCGCCGGCGCTTCGGGCGCCTCGGCAGCAGCAGGCATTGCCGCCTGCCCGCTGCGGCCCCAACCGGCGTCGAGCTCGCCGGCTTCGGGTTCGTCGTCGCCCATCGACTGGCGCCGCAGTTCTTCCTGCGCCGCCTGTTGCCGCTCCTGCATCTGCCGCGCGCGTTGCGCCAGCATCTTCATCACGTAGTTGAACGCCGCCACCGCGATGAAGATGACAACGTAGACGAGGAGTTCGGAGCGGCCCATGGCGGATTACTTCTTCGGCGTGTCGGGCGTGTCGTCGGTGCCGCCGGCGATGACTTCACGCATGTCGGTGTCGGCCTGCAGGTTCTTCATCCGGTAGTAATCCATGATGCCGAGGTTGCCCTGGCGAAACGCCTCGGCCATCGCGCGCGGCACTTCGGCCTCGGCCTCGACGACGCGGGCGCGCATTTCCTGCTCGAGCGCGACGGCCATCGCGCGGCGCTCCTCGGCCTTGGCCTGCGCGATCTGCTTGTCGGCGTTGGCCTGGTCGATCTGCAGCTTGGCGCCGATGTTCGCGCCCACGTCGACGTCGGCGATGTCGATCGAGAGGATCTCGTACGCGGTGCCCGCGTCCAGACCCTTGCTCAGGATGTGCTTGGAGATGTGGTCGGGGTTCTCGAGCACGCTCTTGTGGTTGGCCGCCGAGCCGATCGTGCTGACCATGCCCTCGCCCACGCGCGCGATGATCGTTTCCTCGCCCGCGCCGCCGACCAGCCGGTCGATGTTGGTTCGCACCGTGACGCGCGAGACGACGATCAGCTGGATCCCGTCCTTGGCCACCGCCGCGATTCGCGGCGTCTCGATCACCTTGGGCAGCACCGACATCTGCACCGCCTCGAGCACGT
>JAHDXY010000299.1 GCA_023384005.1 Burkholderiaceae bacterium
CTCCGCCTTGGCCACTTCATGCGCGAGCAGATATTGCCCAGCGCTTGAATTGGCCGAGATCGCGCCGGCGGGTGAGATGTGATCGGTCGTCACTGAATCGCCCAGTACCGCGAGCGCGTGTGCGCCTTCGATATTTGCCGGCTCCGCGGGGGTGTCAGTGAAATCGATGAAGAAAGGGGGTTCCTGAATGTAGGTTGAATCGTCCACCCAATCGAACAAGGCGCCCGCCGGCGCAGGCATGCTCTTCCATTTATCATCGCCGTCGAACAGGCGGCCGTACTCGAGGTCGAATTGCTCCGCTTTCACGGATGAGGCCACGAGCGTTTCTATCTCTTCGGCCGTCGGCCAGATGTCCTTAAGGTAAACGGGCTGGCCATTGTCGCCGGTGCCCAGTGGGTCCACGCTCAGATCACACAGCACGGTACCCACGAGTGCGTAGGCGATGCACAGCGGTGGTGACGCGAGGTAGCTCGCTTTCACCTGGGAATGAATCCGCCCTTCGTAATTTCGGTTTCCGGATAGCACGGCCACAACCGACAGGTCTTTATCATCGACGACTTCGGCGACCTCTTCGGGTAGCGGACCCGAGTTGCCGATACAGGTCGTGCAACCGTAGCCCACGAGATCGAAGCCCAACTTGTTAAGATACGGCGTGAGACCGGCGTGGTCCAGATACTGGGTCACAACACGCGAGCCAGGGGCCAACGAGGTCTTCACCCAAGGTTTGCATTGCAGCCCCGCCTCGACCGCTTTCTTGGCGATGAGGCCGGCGGCGAGCATGACCGACGGGTTGGACGTATTCGTGCAACTCGTGATCGCAGCGATGACGACCGAACCGTGGGTGACGTGCTTGGCCGCGTTTGGCTCCTCCAACGATTCTGGCGTGGCCTTTAGAAAATCACCGGCCGCAACGCAACTTTCGGCGACGAGTCGTGCAATATCCCCGGCATTAACCTCCGCCGCCGCGCCGGAATTAAAGGATTCCCTGACACCGGATAGCGCGACCCGATCCTGCGGTCGCTTAGGGCCGGCAACACTCGGTTCGACCTTACTCAGGTCCAGGTCGAGGGTTTCATCAAAACGTGGCTCGGGTTCGGCGCCGGTTCGGAACAGGCCCTGTGTTTTCGTGTAACGCTCTACCAGATCAACGATGTCCCCGCGCCCGGTAAGTTGCAAATACTTCAACGTATTCGCATCCACGGGAAACAGCGTCGCGGTAGCGCCAAACTCGGGCGACATGTTGGAGAGCGTCGCACGGTCGGCGATACTCAGGCTGCTCAAACCGGCACCGAAGAATTCGACGAATTTACCCACCACACCATATGCACGGAGCATCTGAACGAGCGTCAGAACCAGGTCTGTGGCCGTGGCGCCGGGAGGCAGAGTTCCGCTCGTCCTGACACCGGTAACGATCGGCTTCGGCAGAAACATGGGTTGGCCCAGCATCGCAGCTTCAGCTTCTATTCCGCCGACACCCCAACCCAGGACGCCAAGACCATTGATCATCGGTGTGTGCGAATCGGTGCCGACCAAGGTGTCGGGGAAGGCCCAGCCGTCGCGTTCCTTCACCACGCGCCCAAGGTGCTCCAGGTTGACCTGGTGACAGATTCCCATGCCGGGTGGGACCACCCGGAATTCGTCGAATGCCTGCTGCGCCCAGTTCAGCAACGCATAGCGTTCGCGGTTGCGCCGGTATTCCCATTCCAGGTTTGCGGCGTAGGCGTCAGGGCTGCCGAAACGATCGACCTGAACCGAGTGATCGATGATAAGGTCGACAGGAACGAAAGGGTTGATCCGCCTCGGGTCCCCACCCGATCGGGCCAAGGCGCTTCGCATTGCGGCGAGGTCAACTACCGCCGGAACGCCGGTGAAATCCTGCATCAAAACTCGCGCCGGCATAAAAGCGAGCGAAGTGTCTTTGCCATCCGGCCAATTCGCAAGCGCTTCGACGTCGGCCTCCGAAACGTCCCTGCTACCTGCTCTTCGCGCAATGTTCTCTAGCAGGATCTTGACGGTATGCGGCAGTCGGGCGACGTCCGCGCCGGTTCTCTCAGCCAGTTTTGCAAGGCTTGCATACTTTAAGGATCCCGATTCTGTCTTCAGGGTTGCTGTGATGCCGAGTGGATCGTTGTGCATTTGTGATTTCCATTCGCATTGCTGACGAAACGGGTGGCGCAGCGTCGGGGGCAGCCTCGGCACGTCACCAGCCACGAATCTCGTCATCTTCATTCAATTGTTGTTGAATTGCTCTTTTGCGGACTAACTAAATCTACCCTGAACTCGCTTTGTCCCATACGGATGATTCCAAAGCCCATTTCGCATCCTTTTCACTTCGTCTTTCTAAAGAAGTCGAGCTCCACGTCATAGCTCGGCTCCGGGCGTTTTGTACAGGTATTCACCATGGCGAATCCATGTTAGCACGCCGGGCGCGTTGGCGCACGACACTCGGTTATTGCTCGGAAACTGCCTGGAGTGCCTCGATCAGCGCACCAAGCATCACTTCATCGGACAGCATGTCCATGATGCCTGTTGCGATGAACTGCACACCGACGCAGACAAGCAGGAAGCCCATCACCCGAGTTAGCGCGTTCAGCCCTGCCGGGCCGAGCAGGTCCAGGATGCGTCGGGCGCTGCGCAACACGAGCCACGACGTGAACGCGACCAGCACGATGCCGATCGCAATAGCGCCGTACTCCCAGATGCTCTCGACGCCCGCCGCCTTGCCAATCGTGACCGCAATCGATCCCGGTCCGCTCAGCATCGGCATGGCGAGCGGGACGAACGCCAGATCGGGCTTTCTGAGGATGCCATCGCCTGGATGAGCTTTGCTGGCATCCGACGGATCGGGTTCCGGATTCAGCATTTGCGAGCCGATCTGGGCGACGATGAGCCCTCCGGCGATACGAAGTGCCGGGATCGAGATGCCGAAGAACGCCATGATCAAGGCGCCGGCGAACAGCGACACGATGAGTATGATCGTCATGTAGATGCAGGCACGTGCCGCCTGTTTCTGCGCTTTTGCTTCGCTGAAGCGGCTTGTAATCGCAATAAAGACGACAGCAGTGCTGAAGGGATTGGCAATTGGGAGCAGCCCGACGTAGGTGCCAAACACGGCGCTGAGGAGGTTGATAATCATCGCTGTACAATAACATGAAGCAACCGTCCGCGTCTGGTCAGCGTGGGGGTCGTCATGTTTTGGGCCGGCTGTATATCAATGGATTGATCATCAGTGTTGACTTCCTCGCGGTACCAGTTCCGCAGTGCTGCCAAGAAACTCATATCGCTGGTTGGCATTGCCTCCCGTGCTGAGTGTTCTGAGCAAAGCGTACTCACTAAGTTCTTGAATCGATGATCCCAATGTCTGTGCCGCACCTCTCTCACCTCGTCTTCCGAAAGAGATCGAGCGTGATCTCGTAGCCCGGCTCGGGACGTTTGAACAGGTATTCGCCATGGCGGATCGATGCCAGCACGCCGGCGCGCGGCCTCGAAGGGCGTATTGGCGTCCAGCACGAGGAAGTTGGCGGCCATGCAGATAGGCATTTTCGGTTGGCAGCGAGATGATGTTCAAACACGGCTGCTTGGGTCGGGTGAAGAGCCGGGGTTCGAGCCGAAACAACAACTCCCGGCCTCTTTGCCACTGCCTGGGCGGCATGGGTGACGCCCAGGAATCGCAACCGACGCTAGTATGGCGACACCACCTGCCTTTTCTGCTGGACTTGGGACTCACCTCAACTCAAAAACGGTAAATCGCGGCGATTCCGGTTTGGGTTGGCATGTGCTCGCGCGGCACGATCACGACCTGACCGCCGTTTTTCAGCACTAGCTCGGCAATGTCATCGAGCACGTCGTCTACGACGCTGCCGCCGAGAACGATCGCGCCTGTTTCCTGATCGAACCGGCCGGGGATGTGGCGATCTGCTTCCGTGAGCAACGTTCCCACCCGCGCGGCGACAGCGCTCGCGGCGACGCGCTCGAGATCATCGTCGCCGAGTTCTTTGGAACGCGCGGTTCCGAACATTTCCACCAGTCCGTCCAGGCGCGTGTCATAATGAGGTTCCATCGCTGCCCAGGCGCGCTTGCGCAAGACGTCGATCGTTACCGCGTCGGGATACACCGTCACTTCGTCTGGAATAAGAAAGGGATTGCGGGTGATGCCGCGAAAAAAGCTCTGGTTCTCGGGAAGCGCCGCCAGGATCAGCGGCTGGCGAGTGGGGCGTGAGTAGTGTTCAAGGACCGCTCGATCGACGGCCCGGAGAAACCCTGTCGCGTCATTGTCTTCGATGTCAGATCTAGAGCCTTTGCTGAAATGCACTCCGGGAGCGCCGGCCGTGGAGGTCCAGGCCGAGACGTGAAGCTCTTTCGCCTCGCCTCGAGACGCTTCGCTCGGGGTACGCGGAACCGCGGGGTCCAGCTCCAATTCATGCATCGTATCCCGATTTCCTTCGAACAAGCAGATCCTTTCCCGGCTGACGCCGAGGACTTGATAGCGATCGCCTGTCTGCAGGAAGCGGATGAGCGGTTTGATGTGGAAGCTCTCCGCGACAATCGTCAGCTCCTTCACCGGACGCGGCAGTGTATAAACCCGAAACCGATCGGGCGCGGCGAATATGGCCAGACCGTCGAGCGTGTGATTCCAGAAATCGCGATTCTGCGCGAGTTCGTCGAAGGGCCGCAGAATGCTTCGCGGGTCATGCGCGGGATAACCCTTCCGGAGCGCCCCCTCCAGTTCTTTGAGAAGATTGCGAAAGCGAATCGGGTCCTGCTGATTATCCGGGTGATGCCGGCTCGTCGGCTGATAAAGCGACAGACAGGGCGGCTGCGCGTTGTCGAGAATGCCGGTCGAGTAATCGTGAAGAAGTGAATTCATATCTTACCTCTATCGCGTGTCTGCGATTGTTGAATGAAAAGAGAGCAATATCCGCACGCCCGTCTGGAGCCCATCCGTTCCTGACAAAGGGAAGGACTGCTTAAGGGGACATCGCTCATTTTTCGTGTTACCGAGGCCATAATTAGTGATGTTCCTTTTTCTGCCTCGGGTTTGAGGATCAAGGGTGGTCAGGGTTTTCATCGCGACGCTCCAAGTGACGGCTTGATCAAGCATCTTGCCGATCGATTCCTCGTG
>JAHDXY010000300.1 GCA_023384005.1 Burkholderiaceae bacterium
GTCGGGGTCGGGGTCGGGGTCGGGGTCGGGGTCGGGGTCGGGGTCGGGGTCGGGGCGGGCGCTGCCTCGCGCGCCGCTTCCGCTTCGGACCGCCCGGCGAGCGGTCTAGCGTAGCAGAAAGCCGCGGGCGCGAGCCGCCTTGCGCGCGCTAGACGCGACGCGCCGCCGCGCGACGGCGCAGGCAGGCAAGATAGGCCTCGGCGTCGGGTTCGGCCCGATCGCGCTGGGACTGCCATAGCGCCGCGCCCAGGCACTCCATCACCTCGTGTGCCGCCTCGTGCGCGCTGCCGGTGCGCTGCGCGATCTGCGCGTGCGCCGCCCGGATTCCAGGCGGCTGGTCCACCGAGAGCTGCTCGGAAATCGCCAGGTGCATCGCCAGGTGCAGGAACGGATTCTCGCGCCCGGTGGACGGTCCGTAGTCGGCCGCGAGCGCCTGTTCGAGCGACTCGAGTTCGGCGTGGTACCCGCTGTGCTCGGCCACCCAGTCGGCGGCGATCGCCTCGAGCGGCGCGAGCGGCTCGCGCTCGCGCAGCGTGCGCCAGGCCTCGCAGAAGAAGCGCCGCACATCGGCCTGATCGGGGTCGAACACCGAGCCAGCCTCTCAGGCGCTATCGGGCGGCGCGCTCTTCGCGCGGTACTCGCACAGATCAGCGATCGGGCAGCGCCAGCACTCGGGTTTGCGCGCCTTGCATACGTAGCGCCCGTGCAGGATCAGCCAGTGGTGCGCGTCGCGGCGAAACGCCTGCGGCACGCACGAGAGCAGGCGGCCCTCGACTGCGCGCGGCGTCTTGCCCGGCGCGATTCCGGTCCGGTTGGCGACGCGGAAGATGTGCGTGTCCACCGCGATCGTCGGCTCGCCGAAGGCGGTGTTGAGCACGACGTTCGCCGTCTTGCGCCCGACCCCGGGCAGGGCCTCGAGTGCTTCGCGCGAGCGCGGCACTTGTGCGCCGTGGTGCTCGATCAGCATCCGGCAGGCCTCGACGATGTGCCGCGCCTTCGATCGAAACAGGCCGATGCGCGCGATGAAAGGGGTCAGTCCCTCGACGCCCAGCGCGGCGACGGCGTGCGGTGTGCGCGCGTGCGCGAACAACTCGCGCGTGGCGAGGTTCACGCTGCGATCGGTTGCCTGCGCGGACAGGATCACCGCGACCAGCAGTTCGAAGGGGGTGCCGAACTCGAGCTCGGTCGTTGGCGCCGGGTCGAGCGCGCGCAGCCGCTCGAAGATCTGCAGGCGTTTGGACGCGTTCACCGGCCTTGCCCCGCCCGGTCACGCAGCTCGCGCGCCCGGCGCGCGGCCGCTTCGAGCACCAAGCGTTTGCGTGCGTTTGCAGCAGTGGCAGCGGTCGCGGTGGAGTCCTGCGCCGCCGCCCGCATCTGCACCCGCAGCGAGCCTTCGAGCCGCGCGCGGCGCGCGTCGTGGCGCGCGCGCGCGCGCATCGCGTCGTCGCTGCTCCAGGCCCGCGCATTCGCTGCTTCGCGCATCTCGATGCAGTCGACCGGGCACGGCGGCAGGCAGAGGTCGCACCCGGTGCACCTGTCGCCGATCACCGTGTGCATCCGCCTGGGAGCGCCGATGATCGCGTCGACCGGGCAGGCGGCGATGCACTTGGTGCAGCCGATGCACGCCCCCGGATCGATCACCGCGACGCGCCGTGGCGCCTCGACGCCGCACTCCGGGTCCAGCGCCAGAGGTTCGCGATCGAGCAGCGCCGAGAGCCTCTCGACGCCCGCGCGCCCGCCGGGCACGCAGCGGTTGTGCGCGGCCGCGCCTTGCGCGATCGCCTCGGCGTAGGGGCGGCATGCGTCGTAGCCGCACTTCGTGCACTGGGTCTGCGGCAGGACCGCGTCGATGCGGTCGGCGAGCGTTCGCGTCATCGGCTTCGGTTCGTCGCGCCGCCCGGCCGCCGCGCGTTGCCCTCGACTGCCGGGTCAGGCCGCCTTTCGCGCGCGCCGCCGGCCGATCCGCCGCGCGTGCGCGCGGATGAAAGCGTGCACCTGCGGATAGATCGTTTCGCGCCAGCGCCGACCGCTGAAGATGCCGTAGTGCCCGGTCTCGCGCGCGACCAGGTGCTGGCGGTGCGCGGCGGGGATGTTCACGCACAGGTCGTGGGCGGCCTCGGTCTGCCCGGAGCCGGAGATGTCGTCGAGCTCGCCTTCGATCGTGAACAGCGCGACCCGGGTGATGTCCTCGGGCGCGACCCGCAGCCTGCGCCCGTCGATCGGCACGTGCCAGGTGCCGTTGGGCAGGTCGTGGCGCTGGAACACCGTGCCGATCGTGTCGAGGTAATACTCGGCCGGCATGTCGAGCACTGCGTTGTACTCGTCGTAGAAACGGCGATGGCTTTGCGCCTCGTCGAGGTCGCCGCGCACGAGGTCGAGGTAGAAATCCAAGTGCGAGCTGAGGTGGCGATCGGGGTTCATCGCCATGAAGCCCGCGTGCTGCAGGAATCCGGGGTAGACGCGGCGCCCGGCACCCGGGTACTTCTTCGGAACCGTGTCGATCACGTTGCGTTCGAACCACCCGAAGCTGTGGTTCGTTGCCAGGTTGTTCACCTCGGTGGGGCTGCGCCGGCTGTCGATCGGTCCGCCCATCATCGTCATCGACAGCGGCAGTCGCTCGTCCCCGAGCGTGGACAGCAGCGAGACCGCAGCCATCACCGGCACGGTCGGCTGGCAGACCGACATCAGGTGCAGATCCGGGCCGAGGCGGCGGATGAAATCGACGCAGTATCCGACGTAGTCGTCGAGATGAAACGGACCGTTGCCGATTGGCACCATCCGCGCGTCGATCCAGTCGGTGAGGTAGACGTTGTGCTCGGGCAACAGTTTGCGCACGGTGTCGCGCAGCAGCGTCGCATGGTGGCCCGAGAGCGGCGCGAACACGAGCACGGTGGGATCGTCGCGGCGATGCTCGAGCGCGGCGGGCAGCAGGCGTTCGAACTTGAGCAAGCGGCAAAACGGCCTGGAGATCTCGATCCGCTCGGCCACCGTGACTTCCTGGCCCTCGACCGTCGTGCTCTTCAGCCCGAACTCGGGTTTCTCGTAGTCCTTGCCGAGGCGGTGCAGCAACTCGAAGCCCGCCATCATGCGGCTCGCGAAAGGGGTTATCGACAGCGGACTGTACGGGTTTGCGTAAAGCTTGCTCATCGACTCGGCCCAGTCCGTGAGCGGCGTGAGCACGGCACGGTTTACTTCGCGCAACTTGTACAGCATCGGTTCGATGCCCCCTTGGGCAGGTTTCCTGATCGTGCGCAGTCTATGCGATCTTGCTGCGTCGCATCAACCCCCGGCGCGTTCGCGTCCGCCAGATCGCCGCCGCGACCGTGGCCTGGGTCAGCGCGCTCGTCGCAGCTCCCCGGCGCCGGGCGCGATGCAGTGGCCGAGCCAGGACGCGGTGAGGCGTTCCTGCAGCGCGTTCTGCCGCAGTCGCTGGTCGAGCATCGGGAAATCGACCTGGTCGAGCGGCTGGTCCTGGTTGAAGCACGAGAATACGTAGCTGGTCTTGCCGCTGACAGGGTCGGTGTGCGCCTGAAGGCACTGGGCGCAGATCTCCTTCATCATGCACTGCATCGGCGAGTTGATCGAAGCGATCGCGACGTGCCCGGGGTCGAGCAGCGGCGCGAGTTCGGCGTGGCGCGCGCGCGCCACCGCCGCCCACATCCGGGCCGAACCCATCACGCTCATCCGGCCCCCCCCCGCCAGTGCGATGTCCCGAGCGCCGAGTTCGCCGGTGCCGTAGGCGATCATCGCCCGCACGATGTTGCCCACGAAGCTGCGGTCCTGCGGGCGGCGCGGAGCGAAACCCGGCGCCTCGTCGCAACACCAGACGATCACGTCGGCGGCCGCCTCGATCTCGTCGACCTTGTAGCGGTCGATCGTCTTCTTGTACCCGGCGAAGTACAGCACGCGCGATCCGTGCGCGCGAAGCGCCGCGCCGATCGAAAACAGCACCGCGTTGCCGAGCCCGCCACCGACCAGAATCGAGGTGCCCGCGTCGTGCGTCTCGGTGGGCGCACCGGTGGGGCCCATCAGCACCACCGGTTCGCCCGGCGCGAGCAGCGCGCACAGATCGGACGAGCCCCCCATCTCGAGCACGATCGTCGACACCAGACCCTGTTCGCGGTCGACCCACGCACCGGTGAGCGCGAGGCCTTCCATCGCGAGGCGCGTGCGCAGGCCGCCCAGTTCGACCTGCCGCGCGTAGGACTCGAAGTTCTGCAGCCGGTAGAACTGCCCGGGGAGGAACTGGCGCGCGGCGAGCGGGGCGCGCACCACCACTTCGACAATGGTCGGCGTGAGCCGTTCGACGCGGTGCACGGTGGGCCGCAGCAGGTCGTTGATCCTTGCGGCGAAGGGCGCGAAGGCCTCGTCGCTCGCCGGCCGGCGCCTGGCGAGCACGCGCGAGACCACCGGATAGCCCTGTTTGGCCGAACCGAGCGCCTTGACGACGTTGCCGGACCAGCTCGGGTGCAGATCGCCGAAGTACGACAGCATTCGTCCGTCGGCCACGCGCGAGAGCAGCACCTGCGCGACTGCGGGCTTGCTCGTGGAGAACTCGGGTTTGACCGGGTTCGCGTCTTCGTCGATCGCCTGGAAGTACTTGCCGTCGAGCGCGAAGTGCACCGAATCCTCGCGCGCGAGCACCGTGTTGGGCTGCGTCCCGGCGGCGACGAACACCGCGCGCGCCGGCCAGCTGATCTCGTCGCCGTCGTGCCAGCGTCCGGTGTCGTCGCGCCTCTGGCGCGCAAGCGTGATCGATCGCACCGCGCCGTACTGGTCGACGTCGATGCGCGCGGGGCTCACGCACTCGACGAAGCGGATTCCCTCCTCGAGCGCCTTCTCCACTTCCTCGTGGTTGAGCGTGTACGAGGGGCTGTCGATCATGCGCTTGCGGTACGCGAGCGTGACGCCGCCCCAGCCCTGGAGCAGTTCGACGATGCGCGCGACCTCGCCGGCACGCCGGGCGCGATCGCGCTCGGCGCGGATCGCGCGGGCGTGGGCGATGAACTCGTCGCCGATCTCGGCGTCTTCGGCGCTCCAGCGCGCACGTACGCGCGCCTCGCCCCCGATCGCCGCGAGCGCCTCGAAACGCGCGAGAAACTTCTCGACCTGAACCACG
>JAHDXY010000301.1 GCA_023384005.1 Burkholderiaceae bacterium
CGGCAGCTTCCCAAGCTGCATACGAGGGTTCGATTCCCTTCACCCGCTCCACTGGCAGCGTTCCCGCCCCTGGCGGTGCGCGGTGCCGTCCGAGCGTCGCGCCGAGCGAGCCGATGAAGACCGCCTACCTGACCCACCCCAGCAGCCTGCGCCACGAGATGGGCCCAGGGCATCCCGAGTGCCCGGAACGGGTCAGCGCGATCTCGGACCGCCTGCTCGCGCACGGCGTGATCGAGCTCCTGGACGCGCACGATGCGCCGGCGGCGACCGGGCAACAGGTAGAACGCGCCCACAGCGCGCGCTATTTCGCCGAGCTGCGCGCCGCGTCTCCGGCCGAAGGCTACCGGCAGCTCGACCCGGACACGGCGATGAACCGTTACACCTTCGAGGCCGCGCTGCACGCCGCCGGCGCTGCGGTGCGCGCGGCCGATCTCGTGATCCGCGGCGAAGCGCTGCGCGCATTTTGCAACGTGCGCCCCCCGGGCCATCACGCCGAGCGCGGATCGGCGAGGGGATTCTGTTTTATCAACAACGTCGCTGTCGGAATTCGTCACGCGCTCGACGCGTTCGGTCTCGACCGGGTCGCGCTGGTTGATTTCGACGTGCACCACGGCAATGGCAGCGAGGACATCTTCGCTGGCGACGAGCGCGTGCTGATGGTCTCGAGCTTCCAGTCGCGCCTGTACCCGTTCATGGGCGAGACGCCGCGCGCATCGAACATGCGCAACGTGGGGCTGCGGCCGTATTCCGACGGCACCGCGATGCGCCGGGCGGTGCGCGATCAGTGGCTGCCTGCGCTGCGCGCGTTCGCGCCGCAGATGCTGTTCGTGTCGGCGGGATTCGACGCGCACCGCGACGACGACATGAGCCAGCTCGCGTGGTCCGACGACGACTACCGCTGGGTGAGCGCGCAGCTCGTCGCGATTGCCGACGAGTTGTGCGAGGGGCGGATCGTGTCGATGCTCGAGGGAGGCTACGACCTGGACGCACTGGCGCGCTGCGCGGAACTGCACGTGCGCGCGCTGGCCGGGATCGACTGAAGCGACGGCCCGCGGCGGCAGCGCCCGAGATGGAAAGCAGGCACTACCTCGCGCCGTTGTTCGAGCCGGCTTCGCTGCTGGCCATCGTCGCGGGCGAGTCGCCGCCTGCGTGGGTCGCGCAACTTCTCGCGCAGCTCGCGGGCGCGAACTGCTCCTTTTCCGAGTACCGCCTCGGAGCGCGCGATCCGCCCGCCGGGTCGCGCTACGACCTCGCGTTGATCCTGGTCGGTGCGGGCGACGTGCCGGCGGCGCTGGAGGTGGCGGGGCGCGCGCGCTGCGCCAGCTGCGCGCTGCTGGTCGACTCGCCGAGCGACGCGGACGTCGCGCGCTGGCGCGATGCCGGAGCGCGCGCGGGCGTGCGCATCCTCGGGCCGGGCACCCTCGGCTTCGTGCGCCCCGCGCTCGGACTGAACGCGAGCCGGATGGGGGCGATGCCCCCGGCGGGAAACGTCGCGCTGGTGTCGCAGTCGGGAGTGCTGAGCAGCGCGATTCTCGACTGGTCCACCGACGCCGTGATCGGGTTCTCGCTGCTGGTGTCGCTCGGCGCCGAGGCCGATGTCGACGTCGCCCAGGTGCTCGACTACCTCGCGAACGATCGCGCCACGCAGGCCGTGGTCGTCTACCTCGAGGCGGTGCGCAAGTCGCGCCCGTTCATGAGCGCAATGCGCGCGCTGGCAGCGGTCAAGCCGGTGGTGGTCATCAAGGGCCAGCGCCACGACGAACTTCGCGCGCGCGTGCTCACGCACTCCGGCGCGCTCGCTGGAAGCGACGCGATCTACAGCGCAGCGTTTCGTCGCGCGGGCGCGGTGCAGATCCGCCTGTTCACGCAGATGTTCACCGTCGCGCGAATCCTCGCCGCGTACAGCTCGCCGGTGGGCAAGCGGATCGCGATCGTGAGCAACGGCAACGGCCCGGCAGTGCTCGCCGCCGACATGGCGATGTGGAACGCGATCGAGCTGCCGCCGCTCGCGCTCGCCACGCGCGACGCGCTGCGCGAGCGCGTGCCCAGGGCGCGCGGGGAGAACCCGGTCAATCTCGGCGTCGACGCAGACGCGGCGGCCTTCGGCGCGGCGATCGAACTGGTGGCGGCCGACCCGGACTGCGACGGCGTGCTGGTGATCCTCGCGGCCAATGCCGGCGCCGACGTCGAACGGATCACGCTCCTCGTGATCGAAGCGGCGGCGCTGGTGCGCAAGCCGGTGTTCGCCTGCTGGATGGGCGGTCACACGGTACGCCCGCTGTGGCGCGTGCTCGACGACGCCGGCGTGCCGGTGTTCCGCACGCCCGAGGCGGCGGTGGACGCCTACGCCACGGTCGCGACTTTCCATCGCAATCAGCGGCTGCTGCAACAGATTCCGCGTTCGCTCTCGTCGCTTCGCGCGCCCGATCTGGACGCGGCGCGAGCGCTGATCGCGCGCGCGCAGGGCAGGGAAGTGCTTGCCGAGACCGAGTCGAATGCGTTGCTCGTGGCGTTCCACGTGCCGGTGAGCCGCACGGTCCTCGCGCACGATGCCGACGAAGCGGCGCGCGCCGCGCGCGCGATCGGCTATCCGGTCGTGCTCAAGATCAGCTCCGCCGACATCGCGCACAAGAGCGACGCGGGCGCAGTCGCGCTGAACATCCGCAACGCCGCGCAGGTACGCGCGCAGCACGCGGCACTGCTGGCCGCCGTGTCGCGCGCCGAGCCGCGGGCGCGCATCGACGGCGTGTCGGTGCAGGCGATGCGGTCGGGCCCTTTCGCTCGCGAACTCTACGTCGGTGCGTTTCGCGATTCCCAGTTCGGCCCGGTGATCGCGTTCGGGGCGGGCGGCACGCGGGTCGAGCTGGTGCAGGACACGACGCTCGAGTTCCCGCCGCTGAACCGCTACCTCGCGCGGCAGATGATCGGGCGCACGCGGATCGCCGAGGCGCTCGGACAGTTTCGCGGCATGCCGGCGATCGAGATCGACGCGCTGGAGAACCTGCTGCTTCGGGTGTCGGAGATGGTCTGCGAGTTCCCAGAGATCGTCGAGATGGACATCAACCCGGTGATCGCCGACGAGCGCGGCATCACCGTGGTGGACGCGCGCATCGTCGTCGATTGCGCGCGCGCGACGCATGGCGCCCGCCACGCCCACCTCGCGATCCTGCCCTATCCGGCGCACCTCACGCGTGGCGGGAGCTCACCCGACGGGCGAAGCTACGAAATCCGCGCGATCCGCCCCGAGGACGCCGAACCGCTCCAGGCCTTCGTGCGCGGATTGTCGGAACGCACGCGCTACTACCGGTTCATGTCGATGCTCGCCGAGCTTTCACCGCGCATGCTGGTGCGCTACACGCAGGTCGACTACGACCGCGAGCTCGCGCTGGTCGCGGTCGACACGGCTGGAGCGATCGTGGGCGTGGTGCGCTACCTGCTCAACCCCGACGGAAAGAGCTGCGAGTTCGCGGTCACGATCACCGACGGCTGGCAGGGGCAGCGGCTCGGCACGACGTTGACGAGGGCGATTCTCGACGCCGCCAGGTCGAGCGGCCTGGCGCGGGTCGAGGGCTACGTCCTGTCGGAGAACAAGAGGATGCTCGCGATGATGCGCGAGCTCGGATTCGAGGTTCGGCCGATTCCCGGCGACGCGACGATGCGCATGGTCGTGCGCGCGCCGTAGCGCCGTGCGCGCTAGCTCTGGTGATACGAGGTCACGCGCTCGACCTCTTCCTTCGAGCCGAGGAAGACCGCCACGCGCTCGTGCAGCTTGGTCGGTTGCACGTCGAGCATGCGCTGCACGCCATTGGTGGCCGCTCCGCCGGCCTGTTCGATCAGGAAGGCCATCGGATTCGCTTCGTACATCAGGCGCAGCCGCCCGGCCTTGCCCGGATCGCGGTTGTCGCGCGGATACATGAAGATGCCGCCGCGCGTGAGGATGCGGTGCACGTCGGAGACCATCGAGGCGACCCAGCGCATGTTGTAGTTCTTGCCCAGCGGCCCCTGCGCGCCTGCGACCAGCTCGTCGATGTAACGCCGCACCGGCGGCTCCCAGTGCCGCGCGTTCGATGCGTTGATCGCGTACTCGCTGGTCTTGTGCGGGATGCGAACGTGATCGGCGGTCTTCGTCCACGATCCGGTCTCGCGATCGAGCGTGAACTTCGCGACCCCGTCGCCCACCGTGAGCACGAGAAGCGTCGAGGGCCCGTACACGGCGTAGCCCGCGGCAAGCTGGCGGCTCCCGGGCTGCAGGAAATGGGCTTCGGTCGGTTCGCTCACGCCCTCGGGCATCTTGAGCACCGAGAAGATCGTGCCGATCGACACGTTCACGTCGATGTTCGACGAACCGTCGAGCGGGTCGAACAGCAGCAGGTGTTCGCCCCGTGGGTAGCGGTTCGGGATCGAATAGACCCCCTCCATCTCCTCGGAAGCCATCGCGGCGAGGTGCCCGCCCCACTCGTTGGCCTCGAGCAGCGTTTCGTTGGCGATCACGTCGAGCTTTTTCTGCGCCTCGCCCTGCACGTTGTTCGTGCCCGCCTCGCCCAGGACGTCAGCGAGCGCGCCCTTGCTCACCGCGAGGCTGATGCGCTTACACGCGCGCGCCACCACCTCGAGAAGGAGCCGGAGTTCGCCGGAAATCTTTCCTTTGCCGCGCTGCTGCTCGACCAGGTACTGCGTCAGGCTCACCAGGTGTCTCATCTTCTTCTCCGAGCGGTCGGTGTGGGCGGCGCGTTCAGTTCTCGAGCGCCTTGACGACGATCTCGCGCACGTCGGGCGAAAGCGCGGTGTCGGCTTTCACGCGTTCGAGCGCGGCACGCATCGCGTCGGCGCGATCGGGCGTGAACTTGCGCCACCGGTCGAGCGCGCGCGCGATGCGCGCGGCAGTCTGCGGATTGAGCCGGTCCAGCGCGAGCACCTGCTCGACCCAGAAATCGTAACCGGATCGGTCGCCGGCGTGGAACTCGGCGAGGTTGCCGTTGACGAAGGCGCCGACCAGCGCGCGCACGCGGTTGGGGTTGCGAATCGAGTACGCCGGGTGCGAGAGCAGGGCGCGGACCCGCTCTAGTGTAGCGTCTCAGAAATAAGCTTACACATGACGAATTTCGCCTATACTCGG
>JAHDXY010000302.1 GCA_023384005.1 Burkholderiaceae bacterium
TCGCGAGGTCGGCTTTCAGTCCGGTCAGCGCGCCGGCCAGCACGCCGCCCAGCGCGGCTGCCTTGCCTTCGCTCAGTCGCTCGTTCAACGAGTAGTGTTCGGCAAGCCGGGCGAGGATTTCGCCGCGCGCCCGACCGCCGAGACCGTGCAGCTCGATCACCCGGTCGGTGCTCGCGCCAACCGAGGCGTCGAGCCTCTCGGCGAGCCGGCTCATCGCTACGCCGCGCGGGGAGTCGTCGCCGTCGCGCCCGATGCCCAGCGCGGAGCCGAGCTCGCGCAGGCGCGCGCTCCAGCCCGCATTGGCCACCGGCTCGCGATCGCTCGCCGCGCCCGCGACACGCTCGGCGAGTACCCGCATCGAGCTCTCGAATACGGCGCGTCGCAGTCGCAACAGCTCGCGTCTGATCCGCGCGAAGGCTTCGCGCAACTCGGTCGCGAGCGCCGACTCGAGCGCAGCGAGCAACACCACCTCCTGAACCCAGCATCGCGCGAAGGCGTCGAACGCGAGCACTGCGCGCACGCAATGCGCGCCGGCGAGATGCGAGCGCCAGCGCTCGATCTCGCGCGCCTCGAGTTCGGCGGTACGCGGCTTGCCGAGCTGGTTGAGCAGTACGATCACCGGCTTGCCGACCCAATCCAGGACGCGCATCTCCGGCAGCACGTAACCGGCATCGGCGGGATCCTCGGACGCGTTGACCAGATACAGCACGACGTCGGCACGATCGCGCACGTTGCGCACTGCCTGCTGACTCGACCAGAACGCGCGATCCCGGTAGCGATCCCACACCTCGCTCATGAACCACCCGAGCGGGTTGTCGGATTGCGACAGGCGCCTGGCGAGGCGCGCGGAATCGCCGAAACCGGGCGTATCCCAAAGCGTCAGCGAATCGCCCTGCGCGGTCTCGACCATCAGGTACGCGTCGGCCGATTGCGTCACGTGCGGCTCGTCGCGGACCTCGCCGACGTCGCGCCCGAGCAGCGTGCGAACGAGCGTCGTCTTGCCCGCGTTGGTGTGCGACACGACGCTCAGCGCGATCGTCCGGGTCATCGCTTCGCGAGCCCTGCTTGCGGGCGCTGCGAGGCCGGCGCTGCGAAGTCCGGGCCAGCCGCGAGCGCCTGTTTGAGCGGCTGCGCCGCTGGCCCGGAATCCGCGGCGGCGAGGTCGACGAACACCGGCTGGAGATCGATCGAGTCGAGCATCCGGGCCCACGCTCGACGGCGTTCGTCGCGCCTGGCCAGCGCCTGCGCGTCGCGTCCGAAGCGCTCGTAAAAGGTCGACTCGTCCACCAGCACCAGCATTGGTGCGCCTGCCGGAACGAGCGCGGCGAGCGCGGCGAGGAACGCGCCGTGGGTTTCGGCTTCGGGCGTGGCGGTCGCCGCGAACAGCGCGGCGACGATCTCGTGCGTGTCCTCGCCCAGCACCGAGGCATCGAGTGCGGCTTCGTCACCGAACTCGATCGCGGTGGCGATGCTGGCGAGCGAATTCGCGCCGAACGCGCTTCGCACGAGCGCTTCGAGTGCCAGTGCAGCTTGCGGACCGAGCCTGTAGCTGTACGGGACGATCCGCACCCGCACCTTCAGACCGCTGTGCGCGCCGATCAGCGCAACAAAGTACGGGTCGTCGAGCGGGAGCTCGAATCGTCGCGCGAGGCCGCGCGCACGCCAGCCGTTGGCCGCCGCGAGAGCCGCGCGCGGCATTACCACGAGCAGCGCGATGCTCGCTGCGTAGAGGTGGATCCAGCGCGCGGCACCCTCGCCCGGTGAAAACCCGAAACGGATCGATGCGATGTGCTCTGCATCGGGCAGTGCGATTCCTGTCAGCGCCACTGCGGGAGACAGCACGGTCCGGAGGATCTGGTGCACGGTGTCGGGTCCGAGGAAGGTGCTTTCCCAGCCCGCGAGGTAGGCAAGACCGAGGCCGCGAACGTACATCCCGCCGATCGCCCCGGCGGCGAAGGCAGCGGCGCAAAGGTGGATCACGCACATCACGCGTGCAGCGGTGATGCTCGCGCTCGCGGCGAGCCAGGCGGCGACGAAGGACGAAACGACGGACGATCTCGCCGCCCTTCGCTCGAGCGACGCCACCGCGTGCGAGGCGCGTGCGACGAATCTCGCCAGCGGGCCGGGGCGTGCCGTGCCGCCCCGGGCGACCGACGCGGCGAAGCGCGCCAGCAGTACCGCGTAAGCCAGCAGATTCCACGCGACCAGCGCGAGCAGCGGCGGCGAGAGAAGGTTGATCCTGCCCTGCGCGCCGATCGCGTCGGCGGCGTAGCCTGCGGCGAACGCGAGCAGGATCAGTGTCGATCCGAACCAGGCACGCCATCTGAGCGCGTGAAGCGCGCGGTCGGCGCCGCGGTCACGGCTGCGCACCCGCTCCGAGGCGAGTTCGGCGCGCCGCGACAGGAACGCGTCAACCGACGCGCTCTCGCCTTCGACTTCCAGTGCCGCGCGCGTCGCCCAGTCGCGGTCGTCGTCGTCCCAGTGAGGGCGCGACTGTCCGGGCGGCGCGGTCTCGTATGCGCGCACCAGCAGGGCGTGGCGTGCTTGGGCTTCGTTCATCGTCGGTGCGTTCGCGGCGCCAACCGTCGGGCGCCAGGGCATGACTATACGTTCTCGCGTGTGCCCGCGACCCGGCGCGGCGCCCGTATAGAATCGATCGATCGCCGGCCTGCACTGCGCGTCGCCGGCCAAGTCAATGACCGGCAAACTGCGCGCCTTCCTGTCGAGCAAGACCGTCATCGCGATCGTCGGGCTGGCGCTCGCCTATCTCGCGGCGGGCTTTCTGCTGGTGCCCGCACTGGTGAAGTGGCAGGCGCCGAAGTTGGTCCAGGAGAAGCTGCAGCACGAGCTCAAGCTGGGCGACGTGCGCTTCAATCCGCTGCGCTTGACCTTCGAAGTCGATCGTCTCGTGCTTGCCGACGCCGCCGGACGCTCGATGCTCGGCCTCGACCACCTGCTCGTGGACCTGGAAGCGCGAAGCATCGTCGAATGGTCGTGGACCTTCGCAAGAGTCGCGCTGACCGGGCCGCGCGTAGCGATCGAGTTGGACGCGTCGGGTCGGCACAACTTCCGCGGGCTGCTCGAACGCCTCGGGAGCGACGAGCCGCCAAGCGGGACTCCGAAAGGGAATCCGAACGGGAATCCGCCGCCGCGACTGATCGTCGACCAGCTGCGCGTCGAGGGTGGAAAGCTCGAATACTCCGATCGTGCGCTCGCCGAGCCGCGCGTCCTGAGCCTGGAACCGATTTCGGTACGGATCGACGCGTTCAGCACGCTGCTCGATCGCAAGGGCCGCTACGCGGTTTCGGCGCGTAGCGGCGCGGGCGAAGCGCTCGAGCTGGCCGGGCAGCTTGGACTGCGGCCGTTGACCATCGAGGGTACGGCAGAGATCAAGGATCTCGCCTTGCAGACGATCGCGCGCGCGCTGAATCGACAGCTCGCGGTTGGCGCGAACGAAGGGAAGTTCGGTCTTTCCACCGATTACGCGTTGTCCGTCGCCGCCGACGGAGCGCTTGGCGGGCGGATCGGCAAGGCGTCGCTCAGCGCCAGCGCGTTGTCGCTCTCGGCGCGCGGGTCGCCCGAGCCGATGCTCGCGGTCGAATCCCTCGGCGTCGAAGGCGTCGAAGTCGACCTCGCCCGGCGCAGGATCGACATCGAATCGATTCGACTTGCCAGGGGAAGCGTCGCGACGCTGATCGATGCCGGGGGAGTGTTGAACTGGTCCGCGCTCGTCGTTCCCGCGGCGCCCGCGACGGAAGAACCCGCACGGGTCGACGCGCCTGCGACGGTCCAGGAGGCAAGGTCCGCATCCGCGCCGGCGTCGACGCCGACGCCGACGCCCGGACCGGTTTCGCCACCCGCTCAGGAAAAGGCCGGGAGCGGCTGGCAGCTCGCGGTCGCGAAGGTGGAGCTGCTCGGGATTGCGGCGAGTTTCGACGACCGTGTCGATCAGCTCGGCGCGAAAACCGACCAGCTCGACCTCGGATTCGCGGCTGAGGTGCAGACGGGGCCGAGCGCGACCAAGATCAGGCTCGACAAGCTGATCCTCGCGCTCGGGACGCCGCAGTTCGCCGACGCCGCGACTCGCTTCAAGGCTGGCGAAGCGTCGCTGAACATCGCATCGATCGACCTGGTGCTCGAGCAGGCCGCGTCGAGCGTCGCCGCCGGGCCGCTGGAGTTGACCTCGTCGTCGCTGGAAATCGAGCACGGCGGGCGTGCTGCGCGAATCGCGAACGCCGCGTTTGGCATCGCCGGCATCGATCTCGCCGGCGGCGCCGAACCGCTCGCGTTGCGCGGCACCGGGCTGAGTTCGACGATCGGCGGCGTCGCCGTGCGCGCGATGGGCGATCCGGCCGACGTGCTGGAGCTCGGCAGCGTGAAGCTCTCGGGCGCAGAGCTGGACCTCGCGGCGCGCTTCTTCAAGCTGGACAAGCTCTCGATCGACGGCGGATCCGCACGCGCGCTGGTCGACGCGAACGGCGAACTAAACCTCGCGCGGCTCGCGCGAGGGCGCGCGCGCGCGAACGCGGCGCCGGACGCGAGCCCGAGCGGTTCCAGCGTGCGAAAGGCGGCCGGCACCGCCGCTGGCGATCGGTCGCGGCCCTGGAGGTTGATGCTCGCCGAGACCGACGTGAGCGGTCTCGCGCTCGAGTTCGAGGACCGCAGCCGTACGCCCGCGCTCAAGGTCGCGCTCGAAGCGATCGCGCTGCGCGTCACGCAGTTCGACACCGCGTCGAAGGAACCGGTCGCGGTCGACGCGAAAGCAAGGGTCAGGAGCGGCGGAACGATTGCGGCGCGCGGCAAGGTCAGCCCGGACAACGGCGCCGCCGAACTGAAGCTGGCGGTGTCGCGCCTCGCGCTCGCGCCGGTGCAGCCCGTCCTTTCGCAATACGCGTTGCTCACGCTCGGGTCCGGGGCGCTTTCGATCGACGGTCGGTTGCGCTACGGCACCGGTGGCGTCGCCCCCGCGACGCTCGCCTACGAGGGCCGCTTCGCGATCGACTCGTTGCTGCTCGAGGAGATCGAACCGAGGCGCACCTTTCTGGCGTGGAAGTCGGTGGGCCCCGCCGCCAGGTAGCACCCGCGCGGGCCCGACCC
>JAHDXY010000303.1 GCA_023384005.1 Burkholderiaceae bacterium
CCGGTACGCGCTTGCGCACCCGCTCGAAGTCGTCGATCGTCCATTCGACGCCGGCGGCGTGCGCGATCGCGAGGTAGTGGAGCACCGCGTTGGTCGAGCCGCCGGTCGCCATGACCAGCGACACCGCGTTCTCGATCGAACGCGTGCGCAGCATCACAGGGTCGAGCGCGGTAAACGTTTCGCGGCTCGTGCTCTCGACGCACACCGGCGCGCATGCCGACGCGCCGCTTCACTACGACGACGCGGGCGCCGACAGCGCCTCGCGCGCGCTCGATCCTTACCTCGGAACCTGCAGGCTGATCGACGTGAGTTCGGCGCGCGGCGCGGTGCTCCCGGCGCAGATCGGCGAGCGGCTCGACGCTTGCCCGGCGCGCGTGCTGCTGCGCACCGCGCGCGTCGCCGCGCAGGATCGCTGGGACGAGGATTTCACCGCGATCGCGCCCCAGACGGTGGACCTGCTCGCCGCGGCCGGTGTTCGACTGATCGGAGTCGACACGCCGTCGCTCGACCCGCAATCGTCGAAGACAATGGACGCGCACCTGCGCGTCCTCGCGGCCGACATGTCGATTCTCGAAGGGCTGGTGCTCGACGCGATCGCCGAAGGCGACTACGAGTTGATCGCCCTGCCGCTGCGCATCGCCGGCGCCGACGCGAGCCCGGTGCGCGCGGTGCTGCGCGAACTGCGCGCGCGGACGATCGAATGAGCGGCGTCGCGATCGACCGCGCTGCCTGCGAGGCGCTCGACGCCGCCGATCCCCTGCGCGGCCTGCGCGCGCTGTACGAGCTCGCGCCCGGACTGGTCTACCTCGACGGCAATTCGCTCGGACCGCTGCCGCGCACGACCGTGGCGTGCGTCGAGCGCGGCATGCGCGAAGCCTGGGGCCGCGAGCTGATCAGGAGCTGGAACACAGCCGGCTGGATCGACCTGCCGCAACGGATCGGCGACGCGATCGCGCCGCTGATCGGTGCCGGGCCCGGCGAGGTCGTGGCTGCCGACTCCACGTCGGTCAACCTGTTCAAGGTGCTCTCGGCGGCGATCGCGATGCGCCCGAAGCGCTCGACGATACTGAGCGAAAACGGCAACTTCCCGACCGACCTGTACATCGCGCAGGGGCTGATCGCGCAGACCGGCGGCACGCGCACGCTGCGCCTGGTCGAGCGCACCGGCTTGCTCGACGCGATCGACGCCGACACGGCGGTCGTGATGCTCACGCAGGTCGACTACCGCAGCGGGTCGCGCCTCGACCTGGCCGAGGTCACCGCGCGCGCGCACGCCCTCGGAGCGCTGGTGGTCTGGGATCTCGCGCACTCGGCCGGCGCGTTCGAGGTCGCGCTGAACGAGGCGCGCGCGGATTTCGCGGTCGGCTGCGGCTACAAGTACCTCAACGGCGGCCCCGGCGCCCCTGCCTTCGTGTTCGTCGCCCGGCGCCACCAGCACGACTTCGTCCAGCCGCTCTCGGGCTGGATGGGGCACGCGGCACCGTTCGACTTCGACCCCGCGTACCGCCCGGCCGACGGGATTTCGCGCGCGCTGGTGGGCACGCCGCCGATCCTCTCGATGCTCGCGCTCGAGTGCGGGGTGGCTGCGATGCGCGCGGCAGCGCCGCTGGGCGGGATGGCAGCGATCCGCAGGAAGTCGCTCGCGCTCAGCGACCTGTTCATCGAGCTGGTCGAGCGCCGCTGCGCGGGCTTCGGCCTGAGGCTCGTGACGCCGCGCGCGCACGCCGCGCGCGCCAGCCAGGCGAGTTTCGCGATCGCCGACGGCGCGACCGGCTACGCGGTGATCCAGGCGCTGATCGCGCGTGCGGTGATCGGCGACTTCCGCGCCCCCGACGTCCTGCGCTTCGGATTCGCGCCGAGCTACCTGCGGTTCGTCGACATCTGGGACGCGGTCGAGCGGCTTCGCGAGGTGCTCGTGACGCGCGCCTGGGATCGCCCCGAGTTCCGAACCCGCCTCGCGGTGACCTGAATCAACGCGCGCCTGCGGCGATCCGGGACAATCGGCGATCAACCACGTGCGAACGCAACGGACACCGACGCGATGAGCGAACAGCGCTTCGAGGGCGCGCCGCTGGACAACAGCGGCGCGATGACCTACGGCGACTACCTCGACCTCGACCGGGTGCTGGGCGCCCAGCACACGCGCTCGGGCGACCACAACGAGATGCTGTTCATCGTCCAGCACCAGACCAGCGAGCTGTGGATCAAGCTGATGCTTCACGAGTTGCGCGCCGCGCGAGAGCGAATTCGCGAGGACGACCTCGCTCCCGCGTTCAAGATGCTCGCCCGGGTCTCGAAGATCATGGAGCAACTGGTGCACGCCTGGGATGTGCTCGCAACGCTCACGCCTTCCGAATACAGCACGCTGCGCCCGCATCTGGGATCGTCGTCGGGATTCCAGTCTTTCCAGTACCGCGAGCTCGAGTTCATTCTCGGCAACAAGAACGCAGCGATGGTGCGCGCGCACGCGCACCGCCCGGAGTTGCAAGCGCAGGTCGCCGCCGCGCTCGCCGAACCTTCGCTCTACGACGAGGCGATCAGGCTGCTCGCGCGAAACGGCTTCGCGCTCGAGCCGATCCAGATCGAACGCGACTGGCGCGCGCCGCGGCCGCACTCCGATCTGCTGCAGGCCGCGTGGCTGCGCATCTACCGCGAACCGGCCGGGCACTGGGACTTCTACCAGCTCGCCGAGGAGTTCGTCGACCTCGAGGACGCATTCAGGCAGTGGCGCTTCAGGCACGTCACGACGGTCGAGCGCGTGATCGGGTTCAAGCCCGGCACCGGCGGCACGAACGGCGTGTCCTACCTGCGCAAGATGCTCGACGTCGTCCTCTTTCCCGAGCTCTGGAAGGTGCGCACCGACCTCTGAAGCGCATCCGCGCACCGATCGAAACCGCATCAATACTTCGTTCACACACCCTCACAGGAGCCACCAGCATGCATCGCGTTCTTCAACCCGCCGGATGGGACAAACCCAAGGGCTACGTCAACGGCGTCGCCGCGCGCGGCACCGTCATCGCGGTCGCGGGCCAGGTCGGATGGACCGCCCGTTCGCAGATCATCGGCGAGGACTTCGTCGCACAGGCGCGCCAGGCGCTGAGCAACATCGTGGCGATCCTCGCCGAAGCGGGCGCGGGGCCGCAGCACATCGTGCGCATGACCTGGTACGTCACCGACAAGGTCGAGTACCTCGCGGCCGGAAAGGCGCTGGGCGCGGTCTACCGCGAACTGATGACCGGACCCGACGCGAAAGTGAACTACCCCGCGATGTCGGCGGTGCAGGTGGCCGGGCTGGTCGAGGAAGGCGCGAAGCTCGAGATCGAAGCGACCGCGGTCGTCCCCGACTGAGGCGCACAGACGCCGGAAAGAAGCAACGCGCGGTAGCGAAACCCGGCGAGGCCGGGGTGCGCACACGACTGGAAGCGGCGGGCCGTCGCGCGCGCGACGGCGTTGCCGCGCTCGCGCCGCCCGCCCGCCCGCGCTCAGCGCTGCCCGTCGTCGCCCTTGACGTCTTTCATCAGCAGGCCCCCCAGGCGCGAGTGCACGCGCCCGCCGGTGGCCATTACCAGCGCGAACAGGATCTCGCGAGGACGCGGCGCGTCCTGGATACCCACGTCCATCGCGTTGAAATGGCTGCGAACGTAGCAGGCATGGATGTTGTGCACCGGACACATGATCCGGTACCCGGCGCTGCCCACTGCTTTGGACGCGGGCACGATCGCCTTCGGTTCGCCTAGCACCTGGCGCATCGCCCACCCGCCGGCCTCGTGCCAGACCGAGCCGTGCTCGAGTTCACCGTCGACGCCGACGATCATCGCCTTGCCGTAGGCCTGGACCTTGTCCGCGCCCAGCGCGTCGGCGAGTTCCTGCGCCATCTCCCTTCCGAGTCCGCGCAACTCGGCCATGAACGGCATCAGGTCGGGCTCGTAGCGCCCGGCATAGGGGTTGTTCACGACCGCGATCGCCGCGCCCATGCGCAGCGGCGGATCCGCGCGCGGCCCGCCCTCGTGGTAGGTTGTTTCGACGTTGAGCGCGCGTTTTCGAACTTCGACCAGTGACATCCCGGATTCCTCTGTTGACAGGTGCGGCTGCACTGTCGGCGCTCGATTGATTCGTGTCAAGCGCCGCGTCGCGGCTGCACTGTGGTTCCAGCGCTTCGCCGCGTGCGGGCGAATGTTTCCTACAATACGGGGTGAACCGCCCCGCAAGCGCGCGCAGCGCGCACCGGGGCACACCGACGCGACCGCACACCGACAAGGATCCCGCCATGAACGCCCCGCTCACCGCCAACAAGGTCAAGGCCAGCTTCAACTGGGCCGACCCGCTGCTGCTCGACCAGCAGCTCACCGAGGACGAGCGCATGGTGCGCGATGCCGCCGCGGTCTACTGCCAGGAAAAACTCCTGCCGCGCGTGCTCGAAGCGTTTCGCCACGAGAAGACCGACCCGGAGATCTTCCGCGAGATGGGCGCTCTAGGCCTGCTCGGGCCGACGATTCCCGAGGAGTACGGCGGCCCCGGCCTGAACTACGTCAGCTACGGGCTGATCGCGCGCGAAGTGGAACGCGTCGACTCGGGTTATCGCTCGATGATGAGTGTGCAGAGCTCGCTCGTGATGGTGCCGATCTTCGAGTTCGGCACCGAGGCGCAGAAGAAGAAGTACCTGCCCAGGCTCGCCACGGGCGAGTGGATCGGCTGCTTCGGCCTGACCGAACCGAATCACGGCTCGGACCCGGGCTCGATGCAGACCAGGGCGAAGGCGGTTCCCGGGGGCTACGAGCTCAGCGGCTCGAAGATGTGGATCAGCAATTCGCCGATCGCCGACGTGTTCGTCGTCTGGGCGAAGTGCCAGGGAGGCGACTTCGACGGGCGCATCAAGGGCTTCATCCTGGACAAGGGCATGAAGGGCCTGTCGGCTCCCGCGATCCACGGCAAGGTCGGACTGCGCGCTTCGATCACCGGAGAGATCGTGATGGACCAGGTGCCGGTGCCCGAAGCGCAGCTGATGCCCGCGGTCGAAGGCCTCAAGGGTCCGTTCACCTGCCTGAACAGCGCACGCTACGGCATCGCCTGGGGCGCGC
>JAHDXY010000304.1 GCA_023384005.1 Burkholderiaceae bacterium
TGCGCTTGTCGAAAAAGGCCGTGTCGTACTCGTCGGCCTCGATGACGAACAGCGCGCGCCCCCTGGCGGCGTCGGTCGGCCCGGCGGGATCGCCCGGAGCCGGGGCGCCGGCGCTACGCGCCGACACGGCGAAGTCGCTTGGCACGCCGCCGATCAGGAATCCCGGACGGCGTCCGGCCTGGTCGAGAATCCACGCGAGCATCGACGCGGTGGTGGTCTTGCCGTGCGTGCCGGCGACGGCGAGCACGTGCAAGCCCGCGAGGACGTTCTCGGCGAGCCATTGCGGACCCGACACGAAGCGATCGCCCGCGTCGAGCACGGCCTCCATCAGCGGGTTTCCGCGCGAGATCACGTTGCCGACCACGTAAAGATCCGGGCGCAACGCGCGTTGCGCCGGCTCGTAGCCCTCGATCAGGTCGATTCCGAGCGCGGCGAGCTGGTCGCTCATCGGCGGGTAGACGTTCGCATCGCACCCGGTGACGCGAAATCCCGCGGTGCGCGCGATCGCGGCGAGCCCGCCCATGAAGGTGCCGCAGATGCCGAGAATGTGAATGTGCATCGGGCGCGGATTCTACCCGAGGCCGCCGCGGCGGCGGGCGGCGCGCCGCAGCGGGCACGCGCCACGCCTTCGGCTAAACTGCGCCGATGAGCCGCGCAGACGTGGACCTGAGGCGCGAAATCGCCGCGATGGCCGCCCGGTTGATCGCCGACGGCGGCCTCGACTACGGCAACGCGAAGACGCGCGCCGCGCAAGCGAGCTGCGGCGGGCGCGCGCCGCGCGCGGTCATCCCCAACAACGACGAAATCGACGCTGCGCTGCGCGAGCACCTCGAACTGTTCGACGAGCACCACGACGAGCGCGTCTCGACGCTGCGCAGCACGGCGCTCGCACTGATGGAGCAGCTCGAGGAGTTCCGCCCGCTGGCCACCGGAGCGGTCTGGAAGGGTCTCGCCGCCGAACATGCCCCGATCCACCTGCAGCTGTTCGCGGACAACGCGAAGGAAGTCGAGTACTGGCTGCTCAATCGGCAGATCGATTTCGACGTCTCGACGATCGAGCACTTCAGAGGCAGGTGCGAAGTGCCAGCGCTCACGCTTTACTGGCAGGACCAACCGGTGCTGCTGTCGTTGTACGACGCCGACGATCTGCGCGGCGCGCTTCGGGCCGCGCGCGGCGACGACGCGCCGCGCGGCAACCGGCGGGCGCTGGAGTTGCGCTCGGCGCAGCAGCGATGAGCACACAGCGCAGGCACTGGATGATCGCCGGCGTCGCGGCGGCCTTCGCGGCATTCGGCGGATGGGTTGCCTTGCGCCACTATGCCCCCGGCGACAGCGGCGGCGATGCGATCGCGCTGCTGATGACGCAGACGATGACGGATCACGCCGGAGAGCCCTTTGCCATGTCCTCGCTGCGTGGCCGCGTGCTGGTGCTGAATTTCTGGGCGACCTGGTGCTCGCCTTGCGTCGAGGAAATGCCCGAGCTCGCCGAGTTGCACCGGGAGATCGCAGCGCGCAACGGGTCCGTAGTAGGTATCGGTGTCGATTCCGCGCAGAACATCGCTGAATTCTCAAGAAAAACGCCGTATCCCTACCCTCTTCTGGTCGCCGGGATGAGCGGGATCGAGCTCGCTCGCGGCTTCGGCAACAAGATCGGCGCGCTCCCATTCACCGTCCTGGTCTCGGCACAGGGGCAGGTCGTTGGCCGGACGATGGGCAGGATTCGTCTGGGCGAACTTCGCGAACGGGTGCGCACGCTGTTATAGTTGCGCTCCGCTGCCGGACGCACCCCGTCGCGCGCGCCGGCCAGTGCGGGGCGAATCAGTCCCGCCGCTTCCCGCATCGCTTAAATCCGGGTAAGATCGGCCAAATACGGTCCAACACATCGTTTCTTTCGCTAAAATGGAGGAATCTGAAGGTGCTAGAGGGAGCCCGATGCTGATCTGGGTGATTCACGGTCCGAATCTGAACCTGTTGGGTATGCGCGAGCCGCAGGTCTACGGCTCAACGACGCTGGAGCAGATCAATGCCAGCCTGCGTTCGCTTGCGGCAGGCGAAGGGGCCGACGTCGAGACCTTCCAGTCCAACCACGAGGGCGCACTCGTCGAGCGGATCCAGCTTGCGCGTTCGGCCGAAGTCGGCTTCATCGTGATCAATCCCGCCGCTTTCACGCATACGAGCGTCGCGATCAGGGACGCGCTCGCGGCAGTGGCGATCCCTTTCGTCGAGGTGCACTTGTCGAACGTGCATCGACGCGAGCCGTTTCGGCACCATTCGTACCTGTCCGATCTCGCGGTAGGCGTGGTGGCCGGCCTGGGTGCGGACGGCTACAGGTTCGCGCTGCAGTTCGCGATCGACTCGCTCAGACGGGCGCAGACCCACTGAACTCGCGCCGCCCCACGGCCGGGCGCGATCGCCACTGAACGGAGACAACGCGATGGATCTTCGCAAGCTCAAGACCCTGATCGACCTGGTGTCCGAATCGGCCATCTCCGAGCTCGAGATCACCGAGGGCGACGGTCGCGTACGCATCGTCAAGGGTCCGCCGGCTGGATCGGCGATGGCGGCACCCGCGCCGTTGGCGCAGGTGCCGGCCGGCGCCCAGGTCGCGACGGCTGCCGACGCGGCACCGCCTGGCACCGCTGCGGCCGCTCCCAGCGGACACGTGGTCAAGTCGCCGATGGTCGGGACTTTCTATCGCGCCCCGGAGCCGGGCGCCGAGCCCTTCGCGTCGGTGGGCACCCAGGTAGAGGTCGGCACGACGCTGTGCGTGATCGAGGCGATGAAACTGCTCAACGAAATCGAGGCCGACAAGGCGGGAACCGTCAAGGCGATCCTGGTCGAGAACGGCCAGCCCGTCGAATACGGGCAGCCGCTGTTCGTGATCGAATAAGCGGCGCCGATGCCGATGTTCGAGAAAGTCCTGATCGCCAATCGCGGCGAGATCGCGCTGCGAATCCAGCGCGCCTGCCGCGAACTCGGCATCCGCACGGTGGTCGTGCACTCGGAGGCCGACACCGAAGCCAAGTACGTCAAGCTCGCCGACGAATCGGTGTGCATCGGCCCGCCAGCATCGCGCGACAGCTACCTGAACGTTCCGGCGATCATCAGCGCCGCGGAGGTCACGGACTCCGAGGCAATCCATCCGGGTTACGGGTTCCTTTCGGAGAACGCGGACTTCGCCGAGCGGGTGGAGTCGAGCGGCTTCATCTTCATCGGGCCGCGCCCGGAGTCGATTCGCCTGATGGGCGACAAGGTCTCGGCCAAGGACGCGATGAGAAAGGCGGGCATTCCGGTCGTCCCGGGCTCAGAGGGGGCGTTGCCCGACGACCCGAAGGAAATCGTGCGCATCGCGCGCTCGGTGGGCTACCCGGTAATCATCAAGGCCTCGGGCGGCGGCGGCGGGCGCGGGATGCGCGTCGTGCACACCGAGGCCGCCCTGCTCGCAGCGGTCGCGATGACACGCAGCGAGGCCGGCACCGCCTTCGGGAATCCGGCGGTGTACCTGGAGCGCTACCTCGAGAACCCGCGCCACATCGAGATACAGGTGATGTGCGACGAACACCGCAACGCGGTCTACCTCGGCGAACGCGACTGCTCGATGCAGCGGCGCCACCAGAAGATCATCGAGGAAGGTCCGGCGCCCGGAATCGCGCGACGGCTGATCGAGAGGATCGGCGCACGCTGCGTCGAGGCGTGCAAGAAGATCCGCTATCGCGGCGCCGGGACCTTCGAGTTCCTGTTCGAGGACAACGAGTTCTTCTTCATCGAGATGAACACCCGGGTGCAGGTCGAGCACCCGGTCACCGAACTGATCACCGGAGTTGACATCGTGCAGCAGCAGATCCTCGTCGCCGCCGGAGAGAAGCTCAAGCTGCGCCAGCGCGACGTCGTCATCCGCGGTCACGCGATCGAGTGCCGGATCAACGCCGAGCACCCCTACCGTTTCACCCCTTCGCCCGGACGGATCACCGCCTGGCATCCCCCGGGCGGACCCGGAATTCGCGTCGACTCGCACGCCTACACCAACTATTTCGTCCCGCCGCACTACGACTCGATGATCGCGAAGGTGCTCGCCTACGGCGACACGCGCGAGCAGGCCCTCAAGCGCATGCGCATCGCGCTCTCGGAGATGGCGGTCGACGGGATCATGACCAACCTGCCGCTGCATCGCGAACTGCTCACCGACGCGCACTTCGTCGCCGGGGGCACGTCGATTCACTACCTCGAAACAAAGCTGGAACAGCGCCGCGGCACGCAGGACGCCGCATAACGCCTTGGCCGCGCTGCGCGAGCTCGTCTTCACGATCACCGCCGAAGCCTTCGACGGCTGGAGCGACGCGCTGCTCGCCGCCGGCGCGCTCTCGGTCCAGGCGCAGGACGCCGACGCGGACTCCCCCGACGAGCAGGCGCTGTACGGCGAGCCCGGCGCCGCGCACGAGCGCGCGGGCTGGCAACGCACGCGCATCTCGGCGCTGATCGGCGATCGCGTCGACGCCGACGCGCTGCTCGCGCGCGCAGCCGGCGCGATCGGGAGCGATCCGCCGGCATCGCGCGAATTGCGCGAGGTGCCCGATCAGGACTGGGTCGGGAGCTCGCAGTCGCAGTTCGAGCCGATCCGGATCGGCACGCGGATGCTGGTCACGCCGACCTGGCACCTGGAAAGCGTCGCGCGCGAAACGCCGGGCGCGGACGGCGAGCGACCGATCACGATCGTCCTCGACCCGGGGCTCGCCTTCGGCACCGGCAGCCACGCCACCACGAGACTGTGCCTGCACTGGCTGTGCGACGAGCCGATCGCCGGGCATACCCTGATCGACTACGGTTGCGGTTCCGGGATCCTCGCCATCGCCGCCGCCAAGCTGGGCGCCTCGCACGTGCTGGGCGTCGACATCGATCCTCAGGCAGTCGCCGCGACGATCGCGAATGCGCGCGCCAACGCCGTCGAGGTCGCGGCGCGGCGCAGCACCGATGCGCCGCCCGAACCCGCCGACATCGTGATCGCGAACATCCTGTCCAGTCCGCTGAAGGTGCTCGCGCCGATGCTGGGCGCGCTGGTCAGGCCGGGCGGGCGGC
>JAHDXY010000305.1 GCA_023384005.1 Burkholderiaceae bacterium
CGGCGACGAGCCGCTGCTGGTGATCGAGGCGGCCGACGCGGTGCGCGCCGCGTTTCGCGCCGCCGGCTTCGTCGAACGCGAGGTGCTCACGGCAGACCGCGGCTTTCGCGTCGACGCTCTGCTCGCGCAGGCGGGCACGATGTCGCTGTTCGCCACCAGCCGCCTGATCGAACTGCGCCTGTCCGCGAAACCCGGCAAGGAACTCGGCGACGCGCTCGCCGCGCTCTCGGCGTCGGCCGACGACTCGACGCGCATCCTGGTGAGCGGTCCGAAGCTCGACCGCGCGAGCAGCGACAGCGCGTGGTTTTCGGCACTCGATCGCAACGCGCTCTCGGTCGTCGTGTACCCGGTCGAGCGCGCGCGCCTCGGGCAGTGGATTGCCGCGCGCCTGGCGCGCCAGGAGCAGCGCCTGGACCCGGACACCCTCGCCTTCGTCGCCGACCGGGTCGAGGGGAACCTGCTCGCGGCACACCAGGAGATCCTCAAGCTCGGCCTGCTGTTCGGGCGCGGCGAACTGCCCGCCGGAGAGGTCCGCCAGGCGGTGCTCGACGTCGCGCGCTACGACGCTTTCGGGCTGGGCGACGCGATGCTCGCCGGCGACGCACCGCGCACGCTGCGCACGCTCGACGGGCTGGCCGCCGAGGGACAGGCGGCGCCCTTCGTACTCTGGGCGATGTCCGAGGCCATCCGCAGCCTATGGCGGCTGTCGCTGGCGCGCGATCGCGGCGAGAACCTGGCGCAGCTCACCCGCACGCTGCGCATCTACCCGCCGCGCGATCGCGCCTGCCTGGAGGCACTGCGCAGGCTCGACACCGCAGCGATCGAAGGCGCGATGCGTTCGGCGGCCGAGGTCGATAGAATGGCCAAGGGGGTGGCCACGGGTGATCCGTGGGCGGCGATGGCGCAGCTGGCGATGTCGGTCGCCGGCGCCGCGTCGTTTTGCGAAACCTGAAACGGAACCGCGCACGTGGACAACCAAGCAATCGACATTGCCGCCTACGTCGCCGACGTCGGCCGGCGCGCGCGCGAGGCGAGCCGCGCGATGGCGCGCGCCGCGACTGCCGCGAAGGACCAGGCGCTACGCGCGACCGCAGCCGCGATACGCCGCGACGTCGCGGCGCTGAAGGCGGCCAACGCGAAGGACCTGGTCGCGGCGCGCGCAGCGGGCCACGACGCGGCCTTCGTCGATCGGCTCGCGCTGGGCGAGGGCGCGATCGAGGCGATGGCAATCGGGCTCGAGCAGATCGCGATGCTGTCCGACCCGATCGGCGAGATCTCGCAGTTGCGATACCGGCCCACGGGAATCCAGGTCGGGCAGATGCGCGTGCCGCTGGGGGTGATCGGGATCATCTACGAGTCGCGCCCCAACGTGACGATCGACGCTGCCGGTCTGTGCATCAAGTCGGGCAACGCGACGATCCTGCGCGGCGGGTCGGAGGCGATCCACAGCAACCAGGCGCTCGCCGCGCTGATCCGCAAGGGGCTCGCGGTGCTGTGCCGTTGCGTGGTGGCGGGGGGCGGTCTGCGGGCCGACGCGGTCCAGGTTATCGAGACCACCTACCGCGCCGCGGTGGGCGAATTGATCACGCACCCCGAGTACGTCGACGTGATCGTCCCCCGCGGCGGAAAATCGCTGATCGAACGCATCGCGCGCGAGTCGAGAGTTCCGACGATCAAGCACCTCGAGGGCGTGTGCCACGTCTACATCGACGAGGGCGCCGACCCGGCGAAGGCGATCGCGATCGCGGACAACGCCAAGACGCAGCGCTACGCGCCGTGCAACACGATGGAAACGCTTCTCGTCGCGCACGCGATCGCGGAACAGGTGCTGCCCGAACTCGGGCGGATCTACTCGGCCAAGGGCGTCGAACTGCGCGGCGACGCGCAAAGCTGCGTGCTGCTCGCAGCGCACGGCGTCGACTGCGCGCCGGCCACCGAACAGGACTGGTACACCGAATACCTGGCGCCGATCCTCTCGATCCGAGTCGTCGCCGGCCTGGACGAGGCGATCGCGCACATCGAGACCTACGGCTCGAAGCACACCGACGCGATCGTCACCGAACACCACGGTCGCGCGATGCGTTTCCTGCGCGAAGTCGACTCGGCCTCGGTGATGGTCAACGCGTCCACGCGGTTCGCCGACGGCTTCGAGTTCGGCCTGGGCGCCGAGATCGGCATCTCCACCGACAAGCTGCACGCGCGCGGACCGGTAGGACTCGAAGGCCTCACCTCGCAGAAGTACGTCGTTCTCGGCAGCGGCCAGATCCGGGTCTGAGGCGGCGGCGCGGCGCGATGGGCAGCGGCTACGCCTGGGTCAAGACGCTGCACATCGTGTTCGTCACGAGCTGGTTCGCCGGGCTGTTCTACCTGCCGCGGATCTTCGTGAACCTGGCGATGGTCGCGCCCGATTCGACGGCCGAGCGCGCGCGCCTCCTGCTGATGGCCGGCAAGCTCTATCGCTTCATGGGTCCGCTAATGGTGCTCGCGCTCGCCTTCGGCACCTGGCTCTGGCTGGGCTACGCGGTGGGCGCCGGCTCCGGATGGATGCACGCCAAGCTCGCGATCGTCGCGCTGCTCGTTGCCTACCACCTGTACTGCGGCAAGCTGCTACGCGCGATCGCCGCCGGCGACGACCGGCGCTCGCACCGCTGGTTGCGCTGGTTCAACGAGGCGCCCGTGATCGCGCTGCTGTTCGCCGTGGCGCTGGTCGTCGTCAAACCGTTCTGAGGACGAGATGCAGATCGAGATCGACTACTTCATGTCGCCGATGTCGCCATGGACCTATCTGGGACACGGATACCTGCGCGAGATCGCCGCGCGACACAACGCGCAGGTGCGCGTCAAGCCGATCGACGTCGGCAGCCGCGTGTTTCCCGTCTCTGGCGGGCTGCCGCTGGCAAAGCGCGCACCGCAGCGCCAGTCGTACCGGTTGGTGGAACTGCGGCGCTGGGCCGAGCTGCGAGGCGTAGCGCTCGAGCTGCACCCGAAGCACTTTCCGGTTCCGGCCGAGGACGCCTGCCGCCTGATCATCGCTGCACGGCTCGAGCACGACGACGACGCGGCGATGCGGCTCGCCGACGCAATGATGCGCGCGGTCTGGGTCGAACAGCGCGACATCTCGGACACCGCGACCTTGCACGAGATCATTCATGCCTGCGCGATGGATGTCCAGGCGCTGGCGCACCGCGTGCCCGACGCGCACCAGGTGTTCGACTCGTACACGCAGGAGGCGATCGACCGCGGCGTGTTCGGCGTGCCCTGGTACGTTTTTCGCGACGAGCCGTTCTGGGGCCAGGACAGGCTCGACCTGCTCGATCACGCGCTCGAGCGCGCGCGCGCGGCGCGCCAGTGAGCGAGGCTCCTTACTTCGCTCCCTGCCCGAGAGGACTCGAACAGGCGCTCGCCGACGAATTGCGCGCGCTCGGGGCGCAGATCGACGCGACGATCGCGGCCGGCGTCGCGTTCTCGGGCGATCGCGCGCTGGGCTACCGCGCGAACCTGCACTCCAGGATCGCGAGCCGGGTGCTGCTGCGAGTCGCCCAGGCGCGCTACCACGGCGACGACGATCTGTACCGGCTTGCGCGGCGCACCGAATGGGAGCGCTGGTTCGACCCCCGGCACACCTTGCGCGTCGACCTCAGCGCGATCCGCTCGCCGCTGCGCAGCCTGAACTTCGCCACGCTTCGCGTGAAGGACGGAATCGTCGACCGGGCGCGCGAGACCAGCGGCGATCGCCCGTCGATCGACACCGCCAATCCGCAGGTTCGCGTGTTCGGCTCGCTGGTCGAGCGCAAGGTCGACCTGTACGTCGACCTCTCGGGCGAGCCGCTGTTCAAGCGCGGCTGGCGCGCCGCCCGCGAAGACCACGGCGAGGCGCCGCTCAAGGAGAACCTCGCCGCCGGCCTGCTCGCGCTCTGCGGATGGACGCCGCAGGCGCCGTTGTACGACCCGTTCTGCGGGTCCGGGACGATCGTGATCGAGGCAGCGCAGCGCGCGCTCGCGGTCGCGCCCGGCCTGTCGCGCGCGTTCGGCTTCGAGCGGCTGCTCGACTTCGACGCCGCACTGTGGGAGCAGGTCCGTGGCGACGCGGTGCGCACCGCGTCGGCCGGCGTCGCGGGCGCCGCGCCGCGCATCGCCGCGAGCGACAACGACCCCGACGCGCTCGCGCAGCTTCGCGCCAACGCGCAGCGTGCCGGCGTCGCGCACGCCGGCCTGAACCTGCGCGTGGTCGACGCCGCGCGCGCAACGGCGCCCTTCGACGAGCCGGGCGTGATCGTCACCAACCCGCCCTACGGCGAGCGCATCGAGATCGCTCCCGCCGGACACGCCGGCGACGCCTGGCGCGCGATCGGCGAGAACCTGCGCGAACGCTTCGGCGGCTGGTCGGTGTGGGTGCTCTCGGGCGATACGCAACTTCCGGCGGCGCTCGCGATGAAACCGCGCCGGCGCATGCCGCTGTTCAACGGCGCGATCGAATGCCGGCTGTTCGGTTTCGAGGTGTTCGGGTCCGACCGCCCTAGATCACCCCGAGGTGCTCGGTCCCGCGCGTGAGGTCGCGTTCGGAGTGCTTGCTGTTGAGCTTGATCGACAGGCGCAGGTCGTTGACCGAATCGGCATTGCGCAGCGCGTCCTCGTAGCTGATCCGGCCTTCCTCATAGAGGTCGAACAGCGCCTGGTCGAAGGTCTGCATCCCGGTTTCGCGGCTCTTCTTCATCACGTCCTTGATCGTGCCGACTTCACCCTTGAAGATCAGGTCGGCGATGAACGGCGAATTGAGCAGGATCTCCACCGCCGGCACGCGCCCGGCGCCCTCGGCCATCGGGATCAGCCGCTGCGAGATGATCCCCTTGAGGTTCAGCGACAGGTCCATCAGCAGCTGTGCGCGGCGATCCTCGGGAAAGAAGTTGATGATCCGGTCCAGCGCCTGGTTGGCGCTGTTGGCGTGCAGCGTGGCCACGCAGAGGTGCCCGGTTTCGGCGAAGGCGACCGCGTGCTCCATCGTCTGGCGGTCGCGTATCTCGCCGATCATGATCACGTCGGGCGCCTGGCGCAGCGTGTTCTTCAGCGCC
>JAHDXY010000306.1 GCA_023384005.1 Burkholderiaceae bacterium
GTCCAGGCGCCGGAGCCGCCGTGAAGCAGCACGACCGCAGGCCCCCCGCCCCATCGGCGCCAGACGACGCGGCAGCCATCGGCCGCGCCGACGACGCGATCGCCGAGCGACGCGACCCGCGCGACCTCGGCGGCCTGCGGCGCGAACCGCGCGGCGTAGGGCTGGCTCAGGAGCGCCTCACTGTCGGGCCACCATCGGGTCACCATCGGATCGCCATCGGGCCACTATCGACTCGCCTGCTCGAGGTCGGCCGCGCTAGTGAACGAGTCGGCGATGAAGTCGTCCGGCGCGAGCGCGCATTGCGCGACGAAATCGCGTCGCGCCGAATCGACCACGATCGGCGCTCCGCAGGCATAGACCTCGTGTCCGGAGAGATCGGGGAAATCCTCGATCACTGCGTGGTGGACGAAACCGACCCGCCCGGTCCAGCCGTCCTCGTCGAGCGCGTCGGAGACCACCGGCACGTAGCGGAAATGCGGCACCTCGCGCGCCCACTTCGCGGCCAGCTCGTTCATGTAGAGGTCGTGCGGGCGCCTGCCGCCCCAGTACAGCGTCATCGGCCGGCCGATGTCCTTGTGCAGGCAGTGCTCGATCACGGCCTTGATCGGGGCGAAACCGGTGCCGCTGGCGAGGAACACGATCGGCTTGCGGCTTTCCTCGTGCAGGAAGAAGGTGCCCAGCGGGCCCTCGAAGCGCAGGATGTCCTTTTCCTTGAACCCGGGCTGGGTCGCCCCGAACAGCGCGTCGGTGAACTTGCCCCCGGGCATGTGGCGGACGTGCAGCTCGATCTGCCCGGCGTCGTGCGGCGCGGTCGCCATCGAGTAGGCACGCCGGTTGCCGTCGCGCAGCAGCAGTTCGACATACTGCCCCGCCAGGTAGAGCAAGCGCTCGTTGGCGGGAAGCTGCAGCCTCAGCACCGCGACATCGGGCGCCGGGTGCGCGATCGACGCGATCCTGCACGGCATCTTTCGGATCGGGATGTCGCCCGCCGCCGCGACCACGCGCGCCTCGACGCTGAGGTCGGATTGCGGGCGCGAGCAGCACAGCAGCGCGTAGCCGCGCTGCGCCTCGTCGGCGCTGAGCGCCTTGGGCGAGTGCGCTCCCTGTTCGTGCATGCCTTCGAGGATCTTCGACTTGCACGAACCGCAAGCTCCGTTCTTGCAGCCGTAGGGCAGGACGACGCCCTGGCGCAGCGCCGCCTCGAGGACGAACTCGCCGGGTTCGACGTCGAAACTCTTTCCACTCGGGAGGACGGTGACCGTAAAGCTCATAATTCGCGATTCGTCAGTGATGGTTCGATGATTCCAAGACCGCATTATCGCTCGTTGCCGCGCCGATTCCGCCGCGCGACCGTTCTGATCGTCGGATGCGGCGACGTCGGCACGCGCGCCGCGCGCCAGCTCCTGGCTCGGCACCGACCCGATCGGCTGCGCGTCGTCGGCACCACGCGCGGCGCCGAGGCCGCCGCGCGGCTGCGCGAGATCGGCGTGCTTGCGCTACGCGTCGATCTCGACGAGTGGCGCGCGGCGAACGGGGCGCGCGCGAAGCGACTCCCGGGACTGCAGCGGATACGCGCGCTCGCGCACTGGATGATCGACCTCGCGCCGCCACCGAACCGCGGCGCGCAGGATCGGCGAACGCAGCGGCTGCTCGCCGCGCTTGGACGAGGCGGCCGAGGCGCAGCGCGCGAGTTCTCGGGTCCACCTGCCTCGCGTTGGCGCGCGACGCCGCTGCGCTACGGCGGCCGCGGCACGCGTCGCTGGGTCTATGTCAGCACGACCGGCGTCTACGGCGACACCGGCGGCGCGCGGTTCGACGAGTCGCGTCCGGTCGCGCCGGCGAGCGCGCGCGCCGTGCGGCGCGTCGACGCCGAGCGCCGCCTGCGCATGGCGACGCGACGGGGACAGGCGCGCGCGACGATCGTGCGCGCGCCGGGGATCTACGCGCAGGACCGGCTCCCGATCGAGCGGTTGCGCAAGGCGCTGCCCGCGCTCGCGGCCGACGAAGACGTCTGGACCAACCACATCCACGCCGCGGACCTCGCGACGACCACGCTCGCCGCCCTGTTTCGCGGCCGCGCCAATCGCGTCGTGCACGCGGTCGACGACAGTGCGCTGAAGATGGGCGATTACTTCGATCGCGTCGCCGACGCGCTCGGATTGCAGCGCCCGCCGCGGGTCGCGCGGCGCGACCTCGCGGCGCTCGTCACGCCGATGATGCTCAGCTTCATGAGCGAGTCGCGGCTTCTGACGAACCTGCGGCTGAAGGCGGAGTTGCGCGTCAGGCTGGCCTACCCGCAGGTCGACGACACGCTCGCCGCGGCCGGCCTGGAGCACCCCGAGCCGATGCTATAATTTATGGTTGCGTGCTGGTGTAGCTCAGTTGGTAGAGCAACTGATTCGTAATCAGTAGGTCGGAGGTTCGAGTCCTCTCACCAGCACCAACGTTGAAGGGTTTATCGATGGAAGCGTTCGCTAACATCTTCGCTTCAATTCCTCTTTTGGCAACCAATTAGCAACCCCATGCTACGGCAGCGCTCGCGTTGAAGGGTCCACCCCTTCGAGGCGAAGGTGTCGCTCATGCTACGGCTCGTCGCAAAAACTCGGGCCACTTGAGAAGAACGGAGGGTGGGGGGAGGGGTCAACGTCTGCGTTAGACGTTGTTGGATCTGCCCTGATACATCAGAGGTGATTCTTGCCACCGCCAGGGTCGCTTGGTCTATACGTCCGACAGTAGTAGCTATCCGTGCCAGCATCGGGGGGTGCGACCGGAGAACGTTGGCGATCCATAGCGCACCGCTGACAGCGCCTAGTGTCAGCAAGCCGGTATAGAACTAGCCAACCGGAAGGAACCTCGTGCTGAGCCAATTCGCCAGAACCCCGAGCGCCACTGTCACCACGACACCCGACAAGACCCACCTCGCGATGCCATGGCGTCTTCGCATTGCCGAGCCTTGGAATTCCGTATAACGCCAGACTCTGCCCCCGATCAAATAGGCGATATACAGCGTGACCAGAATCGAAAGCACACCAAGCACCATAAAGGATGGAAACTCCGCCTCCGTGCCCTGCATCTTGAGGCGTATCAGGAAGGCTACAGAGAAGACTAAGAACGCAAGAATGGATAGGACAGAGGCTATTTCGAATTGATACCCAAGATGGAAGTATCGGTTCAGGGTTTCATGTTGATCAAGCGTTCGTTGAACCTCACTGTCAAGTGCCGCAGCCACGTCTCGCGCATCTTCTCCCTCGATATACGCCCAAAGCTCAGTTTCAAATCGACGTTCATCGAGCTTCAACTCGACCTCCAAGCGCTCACCTCCTTCGGGGTTTTCAATCCGCAGCTTGATGACAACCCCCGAAGTACCGGAGGAGAAGGATCCAGGGTGACGCAAGCTGATGCTCGGAAACGATTCACCACTCGACCTATCGAAAACGATCACGTTCATCGCCGACCGAAGCCTTGCTGCCCGCTCTTCATCACCGCGCGATAGAACTCTCACCAAGCACTCTTCTATGTCGATGATGGCCTGTCTCGTGACAAGCGTAGAGGTCAGTCGGCGAGCGAAGAAGCAGGAGGACATGGATTTGATCGCCACGCAGCTGCTATGGAGCTTCGCAGAGCCCCCTCACAGCCGCAACTCACGCCAAGATTCTAAGGATGCGCCGATCCATGGAGAAAACGCAAGATGCGCAGCCAGTCCAGCCACCGTCCACCAAAGCTCAACCGCCACTCCCCCGATCAGCAACCCGTACCAGGCCACCAGCGCAGGCGTACAGGATGGCCTTACGGCAGCAATCGCTCCACAGCAAACCACGGCGATCAAGTAGGTAAGCAACATAGCCCTATGTTGTCGGACAAGGACTGGTCGTGCCATTGCACTGACGGCCTAGCAGCTTCGCTGCTTAGCACCACTCGCTACACTAGGCCTCCATACCCCCGTTCTGGTCAGTCGCCAGTTCTTACACTTGCGCTCAGATTCCGGTGCGCGTGTGTCGGCGATGCTGAAGCTTGACCGAAGTCACTTCGAACGGCACGAATCTTGCTGGATGATTGCGAGAACAGAATTGGCCACAGCTTCACATCGTCCTACCTACTTCAGCGACATCGCCAATCCACTCGCGGAGAAGACGCAACAGATGAATACGTTCCGATCGTCCGTTCTCGTAGCCCTACTTGCCTCTCCGCTCACTGCACTTGCGCTACCAACGTATTCAGTGCTCCCTCTTCCTGTCGTTGGGCCTAGCTACGCTCAACCCTACGCGATCAACAACAGCGGCGTCGTTGTCGGTCGTGTGCCATTTGGGGGATGGGACTATCAAGCCTTCTCCAGTGACGGCAATACGTTTACCAATATTGGCGCTTCGCTAAGTACCACGACCAGCCATGCCTTCGCCATCAACAACTCAGGTCAGGTTGTGGGTACTGGCGGCTCCAGCGGGGCATTTTCATTTCTAAACGGCGTCGTTACACAGCTGCCAACTCTTGGTGGGCCTACGTCGTGGGCATTCGGCGTGAATGACAATGGTGCCATCGTTGGAATCAGCCAGAACGCTTTGCAAGTTTCTCAAGCATTCCTCTATCAAGGCGGATCGATTTCGCAGCTAACCAACTTGACCCCGGCACTTCTGGATTCATCGAGCGTGGCGTACGCAATCAACAGCGGCGGCGTTGTTGTCGGAACATCGAAAACAAGCACTGGCGATGTCGCTGTCTCCTGGGACGCGAACGGAGTCGTCACTTCGCTTGGCACGTTCGGGGGAACAAACAGTTCTGCGAGCGCGATAAACGGAGCAGGCCAGATCGTAGGATGGGCTGACTATGCTGCACCGGCTTCATCACACGGCGCGTTCCTCTGGCAGAACGGAGTGATGCTCGATCTTGGTGGACTGGGAGGCAACGGCGCGGCGGCGGTAGGAATCAACAACATCGGACAGGTGGTTGGCTCATCAAGCTATGCGAACGGGAACGGTGCAGGATTTCTCTGGACCGAGACCGACGGAATGGTCGCTATAGACACTCTTCTGGACCCGTCGTACGCCGCCTGGGGAAT
>JAHDXY010000307.1 GCA_023384005.1 Burkholderiaceae bacterium
GGCCAATCACAGGCGTGGCCGACTTCAAGGGCATGAAGTGCCGGCAGTCCGGCATGGCGGCCGAAGTGTTCCAGCGCATGGGAATGCAGACGGTCAATATGCCGAATGCCGAGATCATCCCGGCGGCGCAGCGCGGCGTGATCGATTGCGCCGAAGGGAACACCGCCACGGACGACTTGCGCGCCGGTTTCCACCAAGTCTGGAAATACTACTATACGCCGGGTATGCACGAGAGCGTCACGATCGGCGACATCCTGATCAACGGGGACGTCTGGAAGGCCTTGTCGCCGACGCACCAGGAGATCATCAAGTCTGCGGCCAACGAGACCTTCCTCATCTGGTGGGCCAAGTGGCAGCAGCAGAACGCTGAAGCGATCAAGGAGCTGCAGGAGAAGCACGGCGTTCGCATCCTGCGCACTCCGCCCGATATCCTGCTCGAGTTCCTCAAGACCTGGGACAAGATCGCCGCCGAGGAATCGGCGAAGAATCCGTTCTTCAAGAAGATATACGACTCGCAGCGCGCCTACGCCTCGCTGGTGGTGCCGGCGAAACGCTTCGTGTTCCCGCCGTATTCGTTTGCGGCGAACTACTACTGGCCTGAGGGCGGCGCCAAGCCGGGAGCGGTCAAGGCGGAAGCGAAGAAGAAATAGCCGTGCAGTTCGGCGATGGGGCGTAACTCCGCCCCGTTTTTCTTTGTTCGGAGGACCTGAATGAATGAATCATCGCCGGCGCTGCTGAAGACGATCCGCGCCATCGACAAGTTTACCGACATCACCGGTATGTGGATCGCGTGGCTGAACGTGCCGCTGGTGCTCGCAGTGAGTTGGGAGGTGATCTCGCGCTACGCGTTCGACGCGCCGACGGTCTGGTCGTTCGACGTCACCTACATGCTCTACGCCACGATCTTCATGCTGGGCTCGGCCTACGCGTTGCGTGAGGGCGCACACATCCGCACCGACATTTTCTTCGACAAGTGGTCCGCGCGCACCAAGGGCATCATAGATTCGATCGCCTACATAGCGTTCTTCTTCCCCTCGCTGTTCGTCTTGATGATCGTCGGCGGCAGCGAGAGCTGGCACGCGTTCGAGATCGGTGAAACTTCCGAGCAGACGCCGTGGCGACCGATCCTGTGGCCGTTCAAGATGGTGGTGCCGCTCACTTGCCTGTTGCTAATGATCCAGGGCGTCTCCGAAACAATCAAGAGCGTCTGGGAGGCGCGCACCGGCATCGAGCTCGAGCATAAAGAGAAAGTGGAAATATGACCGCCGATGCGCTCCTCGGCCTGGTTATGCTGGTGGTGATGCTTTTCGCCATCTTCGTCGGCTTCCCGATCAGCTTCACACTGCTGTTTCTTGCGCTCAGCTTCGGCCATTTCGGCCTGGGACACATGGTCTACAACCTCGCCTACTTCCAGATCATCGGCATGATGAAGGAGGAATTGCTGGCCGCGGTGCCGCTGTTCATCTTCATGGGGTTTCTGACCGCGCAGGCGGGGCTGATGGAGCGGCTGTTCATCGCGCTGCGGCTGCTGCTGGCGCCGATCCGAGGGTCGCTGTTCGTAGTGGTGATCCTGACCGCGACTATTTTCGCGATGGCAACCGGTATCGTGGGCGCGGCGGTCACGGTGCTCGGCATCATGGCGGGCCCGATCATGATCAAGACCGGCTACAACGGGGCGCTTTCAGCGGGAGCGATCACCGCCGGCGGCACGCTCGGCATCCTGATTCCGCCGTCGGTGATGCTGATCGTGATGGGCCCGGTGCTCGGCGTTTCGGTCGCCGACCTCTATGCTTCTGCGCTCGGCCCTGGGTCCCTGCTGGCCGGCATTTATGTCGTCTACCTGTTGGGGCGGGCGTTCTTCAACCCGAGCCTCGGCCCCCCGGTGCCGAAGGCGGAGCGCATTCACAGCGTCCCGGTCATCGTCAAGGAGGTCGTGCTGGGCGTCGTGCCGCTTGTTGCGCTAATCGCCGCCGCGCTCGGTTCGATTCTTGCGGGGTTCGCGACACCGACCGAGGCGGCCGGAATCGGCGCGCTTGGCGCGATGCTCCTCGCCGCCGCCTACAGGAAGCTCACCTACGCGGGCGTCAAGCGCGCCGTGCTTTCGACCACCGCGACCTCAGCCATGGTGGTGCTGCTCGCCACGACCTCGAATATTTTCGGTGCGGTGTTCACGCGCCTCGGCGCTGCCAACTTGATTACCAACACCATGCTCGCACTGCCGCTGTCGCCGGTGATGCTGCTGGTGGTCGTCATCTTCCTCATCTTCCTGCTCGGCTGGCCCTTCGAGTGGCCCGCCATCATCCTGGTATTCCTACCAATCTTCTATCCAGTGATAGATGGGCTAAAGATCCCGCTTAGCACCTCGCTCGGCATTGCGCCGGACATAGTGATGGTCTGGTTCGGGGCGCTGGTCGCGGTGACCTTGCAGACTGCCTTCCTCTCGCCGCCGGTGGCGATGTCGGCCTACTTCCTGAAGCAAGTGGTGAAAGAATGGTCGCTCGCGACCATATATAAGGGCATGTTCGGGTTCATGGTCCTGCAATGCATCGGAATCGCGCTCCTCATCGTCTTCCCGCAGATCGCGACCTGGTTCCCCGAGCATTTGCGGGCAGAGAGCTGGGCGATCAAAGCCGAGGAAGTGGACGATAGCATGAACCGCCTTGAGGAAGATCCGGCCAAGAGGATTCAGGAGCAGACTGAGGAGGAGAGTGAGAAGAAGGCCGAGGAGCCGGAAAAGGGCGATGCATCCAAAGCGAGGAATTAAGCTTCGTCGGCGCTCGGAAGCTTCGTCGGCGCTCGGTCTCGCGCCGGAGTCGTTCTTGTGGTGTCAGAGAGTGTAGACGAAATGATCTACGTGGCGAGTCGGGTTGCGAGAATACGCGCTTCGGCCAGCCAGACCCAGGCGAGTGGAGCTCAGGTTGATCGATTATGGTGTGCCATGTGCCATGAGGCGGCGTACGCACTCGTTCTAGGCATGAGTGCGCTCAACCGCGCAGCGCTTGGCCTGCACGACGAAGCCCTTGGCGACAACCTCGGGCCACAAGGGCTGCTGCGCGTTTTGCCACGTGCCCATGCTGCGGTTGCCGGGGTGGCGCATGATCTCTACGCTGATACCGTCGGCCTCTTCGATGGCCATGGCGCATCTGCCGCTGTAGGCGTCATCGGCATAGATCTTCTTGAGGTCGGGAACTTTGATGCCGGCGAGCGCCACGACTGTCCCTGCCGCGTCGCGCTCCTGCACGCTCGCAGCGGTGACCGTGACAGCCAGCAGCAGCCCCAAGTTGTCCACCATCAGATGGTGCTTGCGCCCCTTGACCTTCTTGCCCGCGTCGAACCCGGTATTGCCGCCTTGAGCGGCGCTGCGCGTGCTTTGCAAATCGATGATCGCGCCCTTCGGGTCGGGAGTCCGACCCTTGCGGTCGCGCCACTGCTGACACAGCCGATTGTGCATGGCCTCGAACACGCCGACCGCAGCCCAGCGGCTGAAGGACTTGTAGGTCGCCTGCCAGGGCGGGAAGGTCTTGGGCAGCAACCGCCATGCGCAGCCCGTGCGCAGCACGTAGCAGCAGGCGTTGACCATGTGGCGCCGCTCATAGCGGGCCGGCGCGCCGCGCTGTCCGTCGCGCTCGAACAGGTCCGCAACCAACGCCCACTCGGCACCGGTCAGATCGGTATGTATCGCCGCTGGCACCATCGCTGCGGCGGTGTGCCGCGGTGTAGCCATAGTGCGCAGGTGTGGCGCCTTGCACGGGCCGCCCGCCCACCGATGCGGCGCAGCGGCTTGAGCCGCTTGACACCGGCCTCGCGCAGCGCCTTGCGCACAGTGACGGTGCTGACCTTGACGCCTGCGCGTCGGAACAGTTCGCGCGTCATCTCGTCCAGCGACGAGCACGGCTGCTCCTGGGTGATCGCACGCAACACCGCTGCATGTTCGGCGTTCATCGCGGGCTTGCGCCCTGGCCGCCCTAGTTGCGCGACCCGCGCTTTCTTCACCATTTGCCACTTCGCTCACGCATGCCTCAATCAAAGCATAACGCGCGAGTTGTTATTTTCGTCTACCCTCTGAGGAGCAGTAATGCTATCGCTGGAAATACGAAACGCGGGATTCAACGCTCTCGTTGCACCTGACAGCAAGGTCGAGCGTATCGCCGGAGGGCTGAAGTTCACCGAAGGGCCGGTGTGGTGCGGCAGCCACTTGCTTTTCAGTGACATTCCAAACAATCGCATTGTGCGTTGGCGCAGTCTGGCGGAGGGCCCGGAACTGACCACCTACGCTACCGGGAGGTCCAATGGGCTGACTCTGGACCGCCAAGGACGGGTGCTCGCGGCCGAGCATTACGGCCGTCGCGTGACCAGCGTGGCGGCAGATGGGATGCGCACAGTTCTCGCCGAGCGATTCAAGGGCAAGCGGCTCAACAGTCCGAATGACATCGTGGTCAAGTTGGACGGCTCAGTCTACTTTACCGACCCGCCCTATGGCGTACAACCCGGCACGCCAGGCATGTCGAGGGCCCCCGGCTGGTGGACTGCGCCCATACCGGGAAAAGAGCTGGACTGCAATGGCGTGTTCCGCATCGCGCCTGACGGCACCCTTCACTTGGTGGCGGACGATTGTGCGTGTCCGAATGGCCTAGCGTTTTCGCCCAACGAGTCGATCCTGTATGTTATCGATTCAGCCCACAAGCATATCCGAGCGTATGACGTGCGCCCGAATGGCACACTGACCAACAGCCGGATCCTGCTCGATATGGCGTCGGAGGAGGCTGGCACGCCTGACGGCCTCAAGATCGACCTGCAGGGCAACATATTCAGCACCGGGCCGGGCGGTGTTTGGGTCTGCCGCCCGGATGGCGAGGTGTTGGGGCGCATTCTCCTGCCGGAGCTGCCCGCGAATCTGGCCTGGGGCGAGGATGGAAGTGTTCTGTTTCTTACGGCGTGGACCAGCGTCTACCGACTGCGCACCAGGACGCAGGGGATGCTGCCCGGCTAGGGCGTGTTAACACTAATGGACATGATTCGAGTACAATTCGGGGATGGAAATCACCGAAGC
>JAHDXY010000308.1:0-1233 GCA_023384005.1 Burkholderiaceae bacterium
GCGAGATCACCTACGGCCTGGAGCGCCTGGCGATGTACCTGCAGGGCGTCGAGAGCGTGTTCGACCTGCAGTGGGCGCCCGGCATCAGCTATCGCGACGTGTTTCACCAGAACGAGGTCGAGCAGTCCACCTACAACTTCGAGCATGCCAACGCGACGATGCTGTTTCGCCACTTCGACGACTACGAGGCCGAAGCCAAGTCGCTGATGGCCGCGCAACTCGCGCTGCCGGCCTACGAGATGGTCATGAAGTGCTCGCACGCCTTCAACCTGCTCGACGCGCGCGGCGCCATCTCGGTCACCGAACGCGCCGCGTACATCGCGCGGGTGCGCAACCTCGCGCGTGCCGTGGCCCACGCCTATCACGCGTCGCGCGAACGCCTCGGGTTTCCGATGTGCGCGCAAACGCCAGAGGCGGCCTGACGATGAGCGCGAAGGCACTTCTGGTCGAGCTGTTCACCGAAGAACTCCCGCCCAAGGCGCTGCGCCAGCTTGGCGACGCGTTCGCTTCGGGGGTACTCGACAACCTGCGCGCCCGGGGGCTTGCCGCGCCCGACGCCACCGCGCGCGCGTTCTGCACGCCGCGCAGGCTCGCCGTGCTGGTCGACGCGGTGCGCGCGCAGGCGGCCGATCGCGAGGTCGAGGCCAAGGGGCCGTCGATCAAGGTCGGACTCGACGCCCGGGGCCAGCCCACGCAGGCGCTGCTCAAGTGGTCGCAGAAACAGGGCGCCGGGATCGACGCGCTCACCCGCGCCTCCGACGGGAAACAGGAGTGCTTCTACTACCGGAGCACGGCGCGCGGCGACGCGCTGGGCGAGGTGATCGACGCGGTGCTGGCCGAGGCGATCGCGAGGCTGCCGATCCCCAAGGTCATGGAGTACCAGCTCGCCGACGGGCATACCAGCGTGAGTTTCGTTCGCCCGGCGCACCGGCTGATCGTGCTCCACGCGACCGAGGTGCTCGCCGCCTCGCTGCTCGGCCTGCGCTCCGGTCGCACGACCTTCGGACACCGATTCCAGGGCGCCGGCGTGCTCACGATACCGGACCCGCACGCCTACGTTCACGTGCTCGAGCGCGAAGGAAGGGTCATTCCGGACTTCGACGTGCGCCGCGCGCGCATCGAGGCGATGCTCGACGCGAAGGCGCTCGAGCTCGATGCTTCGCTGGGCACCGACGCGGCCGTAGGCGCGCTGCTCGACGAGGTCTGCGCGCTGGTCGAGTGGCCGGCGGTCTA
>JAHDXY010000308.1:1274-5030 GCA_023384005.1 Burkholderiaceae bacterium
GGAGTGCCTGATCCTCACGATGCGCACCAACCAGAAGTACTTCCCGCTGTTCGACCGTGCCGGGCGCCTGCTGCCGAAGTTCCTGATCGTCTCGAACATGGAAATCGCCGACCCCGGCTTCATCGTCGACGGCAACCAGCGCGTGGTGCGTCCGCGGCTGGCCGACGCGCGATTCTTCTACGAACAGGACAAGCGCACCCGCCTGGCCGATCGGGCAGCCGGGCTGGACTCGGTCGTCTATCACGCGAAACTCGGCACGCAGGCCGCGCGCGTCGAACGCGTTCGCGCGATCGCGCGCGCGATCGCGGCCGAGCTCGGCGCCGACGTCGGCGCCTGCGATCGTGCCGCGATGCTCGCCAAGGCGGACCTGCTGAGCGCGATGGTCGGCGAGTTCCCCGAGTTGCAGGGCGTGATGGGCGGCTACTACGCGCGCCACGACGGCGAAACCGAGGCCGTCGCCGCAGCGATCATCGAGCACTACCAGCCGCGATTCGCCGGCGACGCGCTCGCGGCCTCCGAGATCGGGCTCGTCGTAGCGCTGGCCGACAAGATCGAGACGCTGGCCGGGATGTTCGGCATCGCCCAGTTGCCCACCGGCGACAAGGACCCGTTCGCGCTGCGCCGCCACGCGCTGGGGGTGATCCGCATGCTGATCGAGCGCGAACTCGGGCTGCCGCTCGAGCGCCTGCTGGCGATCGCCTTCGACGCGTTCGGTAACTCGGTGTCGGACGCGCGTGCCGCGCTCGAGGCTTTCATCCACGAGCGCCTCTCGGGCTATCTGCGCGAGCGCGGCTTCAGCCCGCAGGAAATCGACGCGGTCGTGAGCCAGCGCCCGCAGCAGCTCGCCCTCGTTCCCGCTCGGCTCGAGGCGGTGCGCGGCTTCTCGGCGCTGCCCGAATCGGCCAGCCTCGCGGGCGCCAACAAGCGGATCGGGAACATCCTGCGCAAGGCGGGTACGACGCCGGGCGCGAACGTCGACCCGCATCTGCTGGCCGAAGACGCCGAGTTCGCGCTCGTCGCGCGCGTGGACGAGCTCGCACCGATCGTCGAGAGGCGCATCGCGGCGGGCGAATTCGGCGCGGCGCTCGCCGCGCTCGCCGGCGCGCGCGCGTCGGTGGACCGCTTCTTCGAAGACGTGATGGTCATGGCCGACGACGAACGCGTGCGTGCCAACCGGCTCGCGATTCTGTCGCGACTGCACGCGATGATGAATCAGGTGGCCGACATCTCGAAGCTCTCGGCCGGCTAGCGTGAAGCTGATCATCCTCGATCGCGACGGCGTGATCAATCACGACAGCAGCGCGTGCATCAAGTCCGCCGAGGAGTGGCGCGCGATTCGCGGCAGCGTCGAGGCGATCGCCAGACTGTGCAAGGCGGGTTTCAGGGTGGCGGTCGCGTCGAACCAGTCCGGCATCGGGCGCGGGCTGTTCGACCTGCCCGCGCTCACCGCGGTCAACGCGAAAATGCACAAGGCAGTGCTGCTCGCCGGGGGAAGACTGGACGCGGTCTTCTTCTGCCCGCACACTGAGCAGGAACACTGCAACTGCCGCAAGCCCAGGCCCGGAATGATCGAGGACATCCTGCGCCGATTCCAGGCCGAGCCGAACGAGGTCACGATGGTGGGCGACTCGTTGCGCGATCTGCAGGCCGCTTCGGCCATGCGCTGCAAGCCGGTGCTCGTACTCACCGGCAAAGGCCGCAAGACGCTCAAGGCCGGTGGGCTGCCGGCCGAATCGGTGGTCCGTGTCGATCTCGCGGCGGTAGCCGCGGAACTCGCGCCATGATCGAAGCCGTGGAGCTCGACCGGTGATCCTGCTTCGCTCGCTTGTGTTTCACCTCTTCCAGCTCCTGACCGTCATTCCATTCTCGCTCCTGTGCCTGCTGTGGGCGCCGCTGCGCCTGCATTGGCGTTACCGGCTCACGATCGCGTGGCCGCGCATGGTGATCGCCGCGGCGCGCCTGCTGGTGGGCATCCACCACGAGATCCGCGGCGCGCACAACCTGCCCGACGAGCCGGCGATCCTTCTGTCAAAGCACCAGTCCACCTGGGAGACGCTGTTCTTTCCCGCGTACTTCCCGCGCGAGCTGTGCTACGTGTTCAAGCGCGAGCTGCTGTTGGTGCCGTTCTTCGGCTGGGGCATCGGACTGTTGCGAATGATCCACATCGATCGCCGGCGAAGCAGCGACGCCTTCGAGCAGGTGGTCGCGCAGGGCGCGAAACAGCTCGCCGCCGGACGCTCGATCATCATATTCCCCGAGGGCACCCGCACGCCGGCCGGGTCGCAGGGTCGCTACCGCAGCGGCGGCCCGCGGCTCGCGGTTCGCACCGGTGCGCCGCTCGTGCCGATCGCCGTCAACTCGGGAGAGCTTTGGCCGCGAAAGGCCTTGATCCTGCGGCCCGGGTTGATCACGGTATCGATCGGCCCGCCGATCCGGCCGCAGGGGCGCAGCGCCGAATCACTGAGCGCCGAGGTCGAGCACTGGATCGAGGCCGAAATGCGCCGGCTGAGCCCGCACCTGTACGCCGAGGCGGGCAGGAAATGAACCGGCTCGCGCGACTCGCGCGCAGATTCGCCGACGCCGCGCTGCAGCTCACGCTGCCTTTGTTCGACCTCGACGTGCAGCGTGCACCGCGCGAACCGCCTTCGCGCGCGCCTTCCCCCGACCGGGCGCGCCAAGCCGAAGGCACGCGCGCGATCCGGCTGCGCTCGCAGCAGCTCCAGTACAAGCTCAGGCGCTCGCGTCGCCGAACGATCGGTTTCTCGGTGGACGAGTACGGTCTGACGGTGAGCGCGCCACGCTGGGTCGGCATCGCGGAGATCGAGTCGGCACTCGACGAGCGCGGCGACTGGATCCTGCGCAAGATGGGCGAATTCCGCGAACTGGTCGCGCGCCGCGAGCGCGATGCGATCCAATGGGAGCACGGCGGCTCGGTTCCGTTCCTGGGCCGTCGGATCGTGCTGCGCGTCGTGCCGCAGCACCGCGGCGCACCGCAGCTCGAGCGCGAATCGCTCGCGATCTCGCTCCCACCGGCGGCGGATTCCCGGCAGCTGCGCGACCTTGTGCACGGCTGGCTGCAGGCGCGCGCGCGCGAGCACTTCGCCGCGCGCATCGCGCACTTCTCCCGGCATCTGGGCGTCCAACCCTCGCGCTGGGCGCTGTCGTCTGCGCGCACGCGCTGGGGTAGCTGCACTGCGGACGGATCGATCAGGCTGAACTGGCGGCTGATCCACCTCCCCGAACGAATCGTCGACTACGTGATCTGCCACGAGCTCGCGCACCTTGTCGAACTCAATCACAGCGCACGATTCTGGGGCACGGTCGGCGAGCTGTTTCCAGAGCACCGCGAGGCGCGGCGCTGGCTGCGCGAACACAACGAACCGGGAGAATGAGCAATGAGGATCCTGCACACGATGCTTCGCGTGGGCGACCTGCAACGGTCGATCGACTTCTACACCAAGACCATGGGCATGACGCTGCTGCGCAGCACCGAACGCCCCGAGCAGAAGTACTCGCTCGCCTTCGTCGGATACGGCGACGAATCGCAGGGCGCGGTGCTCGAGCTCACCTACAACCACGGCGTGCACAGCTACGAACTCGGCGACGCGTTCGGCCACGTGGCGATTTCGGTCGACGACGCCGCGGCGGCCTGCGAACGGATTCGGTCCGGCGGCGGCAAGGTCACGCGCGAGGCGGGACCGGTCAAGGGCGGCACCACCGTGATCGCCTTCGTGCAGGACCCTGACGGTTACAAGA
>JAHDXY010000309.1 GCA_023384005.1 Burkholderiaceae bacterium
TTCGTATAGAAAAACATGTTCCCGACCTTTTCCGTTCTCCCACATGAATGTGTAGAAAAAGGTTGGGACCACGGGGTGAGGTTGGGGACACCGTTGTTTCTGAACGGATTTTCGTGTCCCCAACCCCCTCAGGAGGTTGGGACAGGGTTGGGACCACCGGGGAGGTTGGGACTGGCACGACAGCGCGCTGCACGGCATCCTCTGGTCAGTTGCGGAGTTGCGAAGAGTTGTGCTTCCGGCAGGCTGTGACAATGGTGCCATCGACATGACATCACTCTGCAGTCTATTTGATGGCCAGCGGAGTTGGGGCATGGTAGGGATGCAGCCATGGGAAAAGGTTTGAAGACAACGGAGGAAGACGTTGCGGCCCTCACCGTGCGGGTGCCACGAGAGCTCGTGATTGACATCGACCGTGAGCGCAACGGCCGACCCGTTCGCGTTCCACGGAATACCTGGATACTTGAGGCCGTCGTTGAAAAGCTTGACCGGGAGAGGCAAAGCGCCCGTAACGGGACGAGGCGGGAAGAAGACGATGGCCAGAAGTGATCTTCTGATTTCACTGGTGAAGGCCGGATCAAGCGGCGATTTTCGGAGCGTGCGTGCTGCAGCCGAAGCAATAATCGCTGAAGAGAAGGCCAAAAATCACAATATCCTCGCCGACCGGTTGACCGAGGCCATGCATGTGAACGGCAATGGTCACTCACCAAAGGCGCCCGCCATCTTGAACCAGAATGCAGCGCGACATCGCGAATTTCTGCTTGAGCTGACGCCAGAACGGCGAATCGAGGATCTCGTTCTGTCGGAGCTCAACCTTCGCGCATGCCGGGAACTGATCGAGGAGCAACAGCGCGCGTCGGTTCTCCGGTCGCATTCCCTCGAGCCGCGCCACCGGATCCTGCTTTCGGGGCCTCCGGGCAACGGCAAGACGTCTCTTGCGGAGGCGATAGCCGAGTCGCTGGCACTGCCATTCTTTGTCGTGCGCTACGAGGCAATGATTGGGAGCTATCTCGGCGAAACCGCGGCGCGTCTGAAACGTGTCTTTGACTATGCCCGGACCACGCCCTGCGTCCTTTTCTTTGATGAGTTCGACGCTGTTGGCAAGGAGCGCGGAGACGAGCATGAGACCGGTGAGATAAAACGTGTCGTCACGTCACTGCTGATGCAAATGGATGATCTGCCGAGCTACACCGTTGCAATTGCAGCCACAAATCATAGCGAACTTCTGGACCGGGCTGTCTGGCGCCGGTTTCAGTTGCGCCTTTCATTGAAAGCCCCGACGCAGGCCGAGCTCGCTGCATACTTCAAGCGTTTCGCAGATGCGATGAACGAGCCGTTAGGTCGTGCACCAAGCACCCTCGCAAAGGCCCTCGGCTCAATCAGCTATGCGGAGGCAGAGGAATTCTGCCTCGACGTTCGTCGTCGCCACGTCTTGGCCATGGGAGAGACACCACTAAAGAAGATCGTCGAGGAGCGGCTCAAGTTGTGGGCAGCACGCACCGCCCCGGATTTCAAAAAGGACAAGTCGCATGTCGGAGTTTCCGCTTCTTCCGGTACCGAAACCGGCTCGCGATAAGCGGCCGAGAGGTGGCGGGGGCGGCGGAAGCATCCAAACCCCGTCACGCGATAGACAGCGTGAAAGACTGGACCCCGTGTTTCAGCGACTTCGCGATGTCTTCGATCAGGGTCGCGACCCGGTAGATCTTCGTGACGATCCCGCAGGTATTGCACCCGAGCGAGCATTGGTATTTGAGGTAGCAGGTTCGATCGGTGATTTCGGCGCTGCCGTCGCCCGGATCGATGGGCTTGAATTTCTAGCCGACGAAGAACTCATTCTTGATCCGGATGACGACTTTGGGGTGCGCGAGACACGCCAAGGCCGCGCCCCAGGAATCCGAGACGATAAGCCAATCGCAGGCCGTCTCTACCTGGCAATGCCTGATGTGCAGGCGCTGCGGCACTTGCTCTCGCTCTGGCGGCTCTTCGAAAACGGGCAAGCCGCACCACGTGGTTTCGCGCCATGGTTCGAAGTTTTCGAACACCTACATGCTCTGCGTGCTTGGGGTCCCGAAGATCGCATACCTAGCGAGACAATACAGTACCTTGAGGAAGAGCTAGCCGCACAGGGTGACGACGCTGTTGTCCGGGTCGAGATAGAGCTGTGGTACGCGGCAACCGACGCCAAGCGAAGAGCCGCGAAGGCGAGTTTTGAGCGGGCGGTTGCCGAGGCCGAAGGGATAATCGTCGATCAGTCAGAGATCGGAGCTATCGGATACATCGGTCGCCTCGTTGATTTACCCGCTACCGAAGTCCGCCGCTTGATCGACAGAGAGGAGGTCAACCTCGCGATCTGCGACGACGTGATGATGGTCCGACCGCAATCGACGGTCGAGTTTCCCGTTGCGGTCGACGCACTGGATGAGGCACTTCCCGCGCCGCCGACCAATCCCGATCCACAGCTTCCTCCGATTGCGGCAATCCTTGATGCGATGCCCGTTCAGAACCATGCTCTCTTGGCACGGCGGCTGTTGCTGGACGACCCGGACGATTTTGACGCTCTGAGCATCGTGGCGGAGCGCAAGCATGGAACAGAGATGGCATCTCTGATCCTGCATGGTGATCGCCATCTTAACGAGGAACCGCTGCCACGGCCGATCTACTTTCGGCCTGTCCTGTACGCGCCTGGCGGCGGAGGCAATGAACGCCCTCTGCGTGACCGTCTCCTCCTCGACCTGGTGTACCGAGCCGTACTTCGAATGAAGGAAGGCGACGCAGAGGGCGCAGCAACTGCGCCCAGCGTCTTCATCGTCAATCTGTCACTCGGTGATCGGAATCGCCCATTCTCTGGCCCCATGAGCCCATGGGGCAGGCTTCTCGACTACCTATCGGAGAGGTTCGGCATTCTATTCATGGTGAGCGCTGGAAATGTGACGGAGCCACTCACCGTTCGGGACTTCGCGGGACTGATCGAATTCGAGAACGCGTCGGCCGAGGCTCGAGAAGCGGCCATTCTTCGAGCGCTCGCGGAGCAACAGGCGACAAGAACTCTCTTGTCTCCCGCGGAGGCGCTCAATGCCATCACCGTTGGCGCGTGGCATGAGGACGGCGCTCCTCCTGCGAATGGCGCTGCGGTCTTCTCCCCATTCGCGACTGAGCCTGGCCCAAACATTACGTCGGCGCTTGGCCTGGGGCATCGAAAGGTGGTCAAGCCGGACCTATTCATGCCCGGAGGGCGCGAGCTCGTACGCGTCGTATCGAATGGTGGCAACGGCGTGAGTCTGCGACCTGTTCCACCAGGTCGGCTGTACGGCTTGCGTTGTGCGAGCCCGGACGCCGGAGGCGATCTTGCACGCGAAGGCTACAGTTCGGGGACCAGTGCAGCGACAGCCCTCGCGACAAGGGCCGCACACAGGATCTTCGATGCCCTCTCTGATCCGGACAACGGCAATCTCTTGGAAGATGTCGATCCGTCCTTCTACGGCGTGATTGTCAAAGCGCTGCTCGTTCACAGGGCTGGTTGGGGAGGTATTGGGGACCTGCTCGATCAGACCTGGCAACCACAAGGGCAAGGCACGCATGTCGTTCGGCGGGACGGCATCGCGCGCCTTCTCGGCTATGGCCGCCCTGCGGTGCAGGAGGCCATGGAATGTGCAACAAATCGCGCGACGATGGTCGGCTACGGCGAGATCCCCGCGGGTGAGCAGGCAGCCTTGTACCGCATCCCACTCCCGCCAAGCCTTGAGCGCGTGCGTGAGCCACGAGCGCTTACGGTTTCTTTGGCGTGGTTCTCCCCGGTCAATATCCGCCATCAAGCGTACCGAAGAGCCAAACTCGAGATCGCCCCCGAAAACCCCGAGACACGTTTCGGCGTCAAGAGGGTGCCGGGCCAGCCGTCCGACAAGGCAGTGCCCCGTGGATCTTTGTTTCACGTTCGCTATTCAGGCGAACGAGCGGTGGCGTTCGTTGACGGCAACACCTTGGCACTTCGTGTATTCTGCCGCGAGCAAGGCGGCGCTCTTGATCAGTCGATCCGCTATGGGCTGGCCGTCACCGTCGAAGCGGGTGAAGCGATCCGCGTCTATGAGGAAGTCCGACAGGCTCTAGGCATTCGGCCGCGGGCCTGAATGTCGGCTTTGCGTGGATGACTTGATGACCATGGGAAAGCTTGAGACAGATCAACGCCTCAGGGCACTCTGGAATCAGAAGACGAGCCCTGTGGTGCTGAGACGAGGAGGAAAGGGTCAGCTCCTGCGAACTCGACTTCCTTATAGCGAGGACAATCGTCGGTGGCTTCAGGACGGCCGACGAAGCAAACCGAATTGGTCGGATGAACATAAATGCTGGGAACTGCCGAAAGCGTGGTTCAATGGGTTTGTTGAGCGAGCGCTGCGGCGATATGGTGAACTGTACATCATTCAGCCGTACCGCGAGCAGGAGAAGTGCGCTCCAGCCTGCCTGAACGCCACGGGTCATGAATGCCAGTGTTCATGTATGGGGGCGAACCACGGTGCCGGCAACGATGGGAGCTGGTTCGAAGTGTCCGAAGCATTCGCAACGAGATGGGGCGAGCAACACCTCGCCTGCAGAAAGCTTGTTCTGAAACGATAGGCGCATGGCTGACGAGCGGCATTGCTCGCACGAAAATTGGCAGCCGCAACATTTGATCAGAACAGCTGGAGAAAGACAATCTTGGGCGATGTATCATCGCCGATACCGCCACTCCCGCGGCGCCTCGCGCCCGCCCTCGTCGCGCCGCCGGTACCGCTCCCAGCCGTTCGCCTTAAGGTAGGCCGAGACGCGCATCTGGTCGCCGCGGGTCCAGCGGGCGGGTTCAAGCCCGATGGCCTCCTCGAGGATCTCGCCGACCGATACGTCCCTCAGCGGCTCGGGGCGCGGCACGCTCTCGGTGCGGGAGCTGCCGTAGTCGGGGAAGCCGTCCGAGACGGTGCGGATCTCGTGCGTGAGCCAGTGTTCGATCAGGTCGTCCCAGGCGTCGGACTGGTAGCGGCGGTCCTGTTCCTCGCGG
>JAHDXY010000310.1 GCA_023384005.1 Burkholderiaceae bacterium
GCCGGCGGACGCCTGCCCGCGGATCGCGCGTACGATGGTGTCGATCTCCTGCCTTTCGTCGCGGCGGAGGCGCCCGGACAGCCCCATGATGTCCTGGTCTGGCGGCGCGCCCCCCTGGTCTCCATCCGCGCCGGCGACTGGAAACTCTGGGAGGTTTCCGACGGGACCCGCATCGCCGGTCAGTCGCCGTACGGCGACTACACCCTGCTCTTCAATCTCAGGGACGACGAAAACGAAACCACCAATCTCGCCAGCCAGAACGCCCCCAAGGTCGAGGAACTGCGCGCGCTGATCAAGGATTGGGAGAAGGACAAGAAGCCGGCCGCGTGGCCGAGCGCCCGCGACGTCACCTGGAACGTCTGCGGCGCGACTTTCACCGTGCCGATCTGACGACCGGGAGCTGGTCGTTGCGCGTCAGCCGCCGCGCCGCTCCCCTCCGCCGCCGGGCTGTTCACGGAACCGTTTTCCTCCACGACGTCGAGAGCCGCGGTGATTGCGCAGCCGCGCGAGCGCCAGCAGCACGCCGCGCTACCCGCGCACCCGACCGGCCGGATATTCAGGGGGCTGCATCAGTGAGTTCGTGATCAGCGCCAGTATCTTGCGACTGTCACACGTCGATTGAGTATCGATAGCAATGGTGTCGTTCTGCTCATCGGCCTCCAGCCCGGAATAGACCTGAAGTTGGTGCTCAAGTACGGTCAGATCGGCTTCCGAGATATCTCGCCCGTTGCGACGGCGTGCTTCGACACGTCTTTTCAGCTCTGCAGCGTCGGCATGAAAGAACAGTATTCGCAGCGGTACTTCGAGACGCCTGGCTAGCAGCTTGAAGGGTTCCCTTTGCGAACGGGTCAGAAACGTTGCGTCCACGATCACCGGATAACCGGATTCAAGAATTCCCTGCGCCAGGTTCTCAAGCGTCGCATACGTTTGCAATGTGGCATCACTGGAGTACACGCCACTACCAATACCCGCAGCCACGCCGTCTCGTTCGCCCTTTCCAAACAGACGCTGCCGCTCACGATCCGAACGAATTCGGATTGCACCCATGTGCTCGGAAATCGGCGCCAAAAGCGTGGACTTGCCGCTGCCCGACAAACCGTGGGTGATGAGCAAGACACGACGCTGCGGCTGTGTATAGCTGATGGCAAGTTTCAGATGCCGCTCAAGTTCCTCCAGCGACTGGGACGTATCACGCCCGGAATCCTGAATCAGACGAATGCTGGCGATCTTGGCACGCACCGTCGCACGGTATGCCAGGTAGTAGGGCAATACCTGCAAACCCGAATAATCACCGCTTAACTCCAGATATCCATTCAGGAATCGGAAGGCATAGTCACGTTTGTCATGGCCCTCGAGATCCATGAACAGGAACGCCACTTCGCTCATCACGTCAATCCAGTAGAGATCAGGATTGAATTCGATGCCGTCGAAAATAACCGGGGCATCATCGACCATCGCAATATTGCCGAGGTGCATGTCGCCATGGCATTCGCGAACGAAACCCTGTTGCTTTCTGCGTTCGAACTGTCGGTAGCAGCGGCGATGCTGGCGGTCTGTCCATACCTTCAGGTCGTTGATCCATTGAACATGTCGTGGATCGTCGGTGTGCTCCAGGATTTGAACGTAATTTTCCAGCACCGGTGCGTGGACATGGTCCGGCGTGCCGTAGGGCGCTTCGGCCGATGCGCAGGGTATTTCGAGATGGAACTTGGCGACCTGCGTAACGATCTGGTCGATATGGGTATCCTTCAGGCGATCGTGCCTGGCCATGTCGCTGAGCAGCCCGCACTGCGAGAAGCGTCGCATTTTCACCGCGTATTCAACAGCCGCACCGGGCCCTCCGAGCTGCGGTTGCGCCGCGGTCCCCGTAACCGGCACCACCGCCAGGTAGAGATCGGGCGCGAGCCTGCTGTTCAGACGCAGTTCTTCTTCACAATAGAATCTGCGCTTGACGAGGGTGGTGAAGTCCAGGAAACCAAGATCAAGTGCCTTTTTTATCTTGTAGGCATAGGGACCACACAGGACCACCCACGAGATATGTGTTTCGATCAGCTGCCAGCGATCGGCCGCATGTGGAAAGACCGACGGATTGCGCAGCGCGCGGATAAGGATTTGCTGACTGTTCTCATGCATGACAAATCCGGTCGTACGAGGCGGTGAGTACCGTGGTGCATATCACGCCGTATCGACAGGTCTGGGAACGGTGAACAGGTTGCGCAGATCTTCCGGAAGCTGGCGGCGGAGATCTTCCGCCTGCCCCGGGCTGATGGACTTCGCGATCGTCCCGATCACCGGAGCGAGCAACCGTTCGGCCTGCGCCGCATCCAGCCCGAGTTGCGCAGACAGTTCGGCGACGACGGCCTTTCGGTTAATCGACTTGTCCGGACCGAGCGGCAGTGCGCGCAATGACGGTTGCAGCAGCGATGGAAGTTGCGCGATGAGATCCTTCGCCTCTCCCGGCGTAATGCGCCGGACCAGCAGCGCCAGTGCGGTGTCGATGGCGGTCCGTGTTTGCTGCCGATCCGCAAGGCCCGTTTCCGCCTGTACCGCATTGATCAATCGCGACAGCGTCGCTTCGGCCCGGGCCAGACTGCGTCGGCGCGCTGGCGATCGGGGGCTTTCAGCCGGGCCGCCTTCTCCGATTTGTGCCTGGACGATCGCGGCCAGTTCATCGAGCGGTGCGGCTTCGTCGAGAAGCAGGTCGTCGAGCGTCACCATACCCACGACCCGGCCATTCTCGCTGAGCGGGATACGCCGGACGTTGCCTTGCTGCATGAGCGCTATAGCCTCCTCACGGCTGTCCTCGAGAGTCAGCGTCAGCGGCGAGGGTGTCATCACCTCGGCGATGGCCGTATTCTCGGGGTCCAGCTTGTGGCCCAGTGCGCGCACGGCAAGGTCGCGGTCGGTCACGACGCCGACGATGCGCCCTCGATCCTGCACCACGATGGCGCCGATACTATTGTTTTCCATGGCACGTGCCGCTTCCAGCACGGAACTCTTCGAACTCAGGACCACGAGACGTGGCCGACGGTACCAGTAAAGGGGCATGACTCCACTCCTTGATAGGGATTAATCGATGGGCGTTCGCAATGCTTGCGGCCGGCCCTTGAGGGGCTTCATGCGGCGGCGGTCGGTGGCGCGACGCACGGCCCGTTCCATCCGGATGAGGGCCCCGTCCATGGCAGCCTGAAGCGACGCGTGTTGCTCTTCGACAACGACGCTCGGCAGCCCGTGCAGCACGACCTTGATCCGGCAACGCTTGTCGGCCCCGCCGCGAGGGCCATTGACGTCCTCGACGCGTACGCTCGAGCGCTCGACCGCGGCCGCGAACTTGCGCAGCTTCTGTCCGAGCTTGAGCCTGAGGTATTCGCGATCTCCGGAACTCAGCACGGAATCGACCGAGCGTATGTAGGCTGGTGTCCCGGCAGCCGGGATCTTCCCGGCGCCTTTCCTTTTCAACATGGTCAACTCCTCGACAGCGCGGAATGCTGAACCTGATGCCGCTGAAAAACTCCTTCTGGCAAGCTCCTGTGGATCGGCGACTTCCTCTGCCTGCCGGAGGCGCGCGGCGGCGTCTTGCGCGCATCACTGGTGGGCCTGTTCCTGCAATCCCACCACCACGGTTCGCGCCCGCGAACGCGAAAACACGCCAGCCGGCACGTCCACTGGAGGATGCGCGGCTGGCGACTCGGTCGGCCCGATCACCGGGATGCGCTTGAGCACCTCGAAAGTGCCCATGTCGAACACCGTCACCTCGTAGGATTCGCAGTTCTCCTCCCTGATGTTGGTGCCGATGCCAACCAGGCGAGCGTTCGATTGCACGACTGCGCCCGAGCCCAGGTGCGGCTTGCAGCCGCTCGGGATCTTGCGAACGATGCGCGCCTGGGCAAGATCGATGACGGCGTTGTGGTGGTCCTCGTACGAGGACACCACCAGATATCTGCCATCGGGCGAGAGAAATCCGTCGTGCAGATGACGACCCACCCCGGTGATGGTGGTGACCGGCATGCCGGGCCGTTCCAGGTCGACGATCCAGACCCGGCCCGCCTGCTCGAGCGCGACGACGAAGATACTGGCGAACGGCGTGGCGGTGATGATCCCCGCGTCGGACTGCACCATCTTGCCGTCCGGGTCGACCCCCTCCAACTCGAGCAGACGCACCGGCTCCAGCGTGTCAGCATCCAGGATGACCATCGTATTCGGAACATACGAACCGGCGGCCACGTAACGCCCATCCCTCGAAACGGCCAGCGAGATGCCGTTCAGGCCGGCGCGCACCTTGCGAACCACCTTCATCGAGTACAGGTCAACCTTGTGAACATAGCCGGCATCGTCACGCACATAGGCCCAGCGCGGCTGCGTCGGATGGAAGTCCATCAGGTGCGGCGCGTACACCGTGGCGACTTCGCCGATCTTGCGGTGCGTGCGCCCATCGTAGAACGACACCTTCGCTTGGACGCCAGCCGCCCGGCGCCCCCGCGACATGACCGCCATCAGGTCGTCGATCCGGTCGATCCGATATCCCGGAGCAGTCGCAAGGCGCGATTCATCGGCGACGAAGACCTCGAGAGACTTGCGAACGTCTTCGAGGCTCCAGCTCGAAGTCGCCTTCGGTTGCGTCGTCACCAGCGCGACCAGCAACTTGCGATCCTTCGCCGAGATCCCGCCGCGCCAGGAGGAGGGATGCGCCGGTATCAGGGTGGGCGGCGCGCCGCCCGCGATCTTCTGCTCGATGATCGCCGGACTCAGCTTCGTTTCGTCGCGGTTGAGCGCAGGTGCGAGGTAGCCGCCGCGATCAGCTCCGTGGCAGACCGCGCAGTGCTGCGCGAACACGCGCTCGGCGCGATCGACATCAAAGGTTTGAGAAACCGTCGGCGTTGCGACGATGATCAGCAATGCCGCCATTGCGCGCTTGCAGTTCATGGTCGATCCCTCCGCCCCAATGGGGCAAGAACAAGTGGCCGGCGACAATTATCCTGGCCGGTTGACGACAACTATCTTGGCCGGTTGAC
>JAHDXY010000311.1 GCA_023384005.1 Burkholderiaceae bacterium
GCTGCTGGTCGATCAGATCCCCGACGAGTCCGACCGTACCGCGCTTCGCACGGCGATCGGGCGCGTCGCGCCGGCGGCGGGCGAATCGAAGACCGCGACGCGCCTCGCAACCCGGGTCGGCGGCGCCGGCGACACGGCGTCTTCGCAGCGTAGCGCTTCGGACTCCCGGGCCGACGAGCCGCTGACGAGCGCGTTTCTCGACGGCGCAACCCATGTTCTGGCCGCGCGCATCGGGCCGATCGCGAAGGTTCTGGTTCGAAAGGCCGCGCAACGCGCCACCACGCGCAGGGCCTTGTGCCTGGCGGTGATCGAGTTGTGCCCCGATCTCGAGCAACCGGATGCCGTGTTCGCTGAACTGATGCGCGCCGCGCGCTGATCAGGGAGACGACGATGCCGAACATCGGCGACGCGGTTTCGCAGGCGGCTCGCCGCGCACCGCAGGCGGTGGCGCTGAGCGGCGAAGGAACGACGCTGACCTATCGCGATTTCGACGAACTGGTCTGGCGGGTTTGCACCGCGCTCTCGCGTGGCGGCGTGCGCGCCGGCGAGGTCAACGCGATCACGTTTCGTTCCGAGTGGGTGAGCTTCGTGGTGACGATGGCGATCGCCCGGCTCGGCGCGACGACGCTGTCGCTGCACGCGGTCGATGCGCCGATCCTCAGACGATCGAATGCGCGCCGCTGCGGCGCGTGCCGGCTGCTCAGCGACATCGAAGGGGTGGACGACGCCGGACTCCCGGTGCTCGCGCTCGACGTACCGGCGATCGCGCGCGAGGACGCGCCGGCCGATCGATCGCTTTGCGCGGCCGATCCGCGCGCGCCCTGGCTGATCGTCCTGGGGTCGGGCTCCACCGGCGAGCCGAAGCGGATCGACTTGTCGCACCAGGCGTCGATCGCGCGCAACGCGCGCCATCTTCGCTTATGGGCGGTCGGCGCGAACGATCGAGTCGCCTGCGCCGCGCCCTTCGACTCCGCTGCGACCAAGCAGCGCTACCTCGAAGCGGTGTCGGCTGGTGCGGCAGTCGTGCTGTGGGATCGCAAGCGTCGTTCGCTGGTGTCGATGTGCAATGACGAGCGGGTCACGATGCTGCACGCCAACGTCGTGCATCTCGAACGCCAGCTCGCCGCCCTCGAACCCGGCGTCGCCGGCGCAATGCGCGCGGTGCGGGTGCTTCGTGTCGGCGGGTCGCTGGTGAGCACGGCGATTCGCGCGCGTGCCGCGCGGCAACTCACCCCGAACCTGTACGTTGCCTACGCGACGAACGAGTTCGGCATCGCGGCCTGTGCCGGCCCGGACGAGCTCGCGGCGGGCTCCGAGAGCATCGGCCGCCCGCTCGAAGGCGTGCAGATCGAAGTGGTCGACGAAAACGCTGGGGCGCTGCCGGCTGGTTCGGTCGGGCTGATCCGCATGCGCGGCGCCGGGATGGTCGAATCCTACGTCGGCGACGAAGAGGCGACGCGACGCGCGTTTCGCGACGGCTGGTTCTATCCCGGGGATCTGGGCGCGCTTTCGCCCGACGGATCGCTCTTCTACCGGGGGCGCGCCGACCAGATGATGATCTTCGACGGCATCAACATCTATCCCGCCGAGATCGAGCAGGTTGTCGCTACCCACCCGGCGGTGCGCGACGCCGCCGCCGTGCCGGCGGCTTCGGCGGTGCACCACAACATCCCGGTGTGCGCGGTGTCGCTGCACCCGGGTGCGCAGGTCACCGAGGCCGAACTGCTCGCCCACACCCGGGATCGACTCGGCGTTCGCATGCCGCGACGGATCGTGATCCTCGAAGAGATACCGCGAACCGACACGGGGAAACTGCAGCGCGCGGAACTGTTTGCGCGCCTGAAGGCCCGGGGCTGAGGCATCGCTTCGCAGTGCCGTGCCGGGCACGGCACCGCGCGGCACGGGGAAGCGTATTTCGTTCGGCCGCACCCGATACAATCGCGTCGCATGAGCCGTGAGCGCGAAGGTGACTCGGGAAGGGTGGCAGAGTGGTCGATTGCACTGGTCTTGAAAACCAGCGATGGGAAACCATCCGTGGGTTCGAATCCCACCCCTTCCGCCAGCGGGCATCTTTTGCCGTCCATCGCACCCAATCATTTACTTTAGAATCAACGACTTGTAGAAAACACCGTCCAACGCCGAACAATGCGAGCGCCATTTTTTTGATGGACGAAGCGATGGACGAGCAAACCCGCAGGGTTCGAAAGAGCAACCCCGTCGTTGCTGATGATCGCGGCAAGAGGCCGCGCGGATCGTCCGGTGATTTGATGGACGGATGGCGTGGGAAATCGAACCCGGCGGCGATGACGCCGCTCACGGTCCGCAGGGCCGGGCCGGGTCTGCACTCCGATGGCGAGATTCGCGGGCTGTACCTGCGGGTCTCCGACGCGGGCTCGCGCGGATGGTTGCTGCGATTCATGCTCGCCGGACGGCGCCGCGATATGTGGCTCGGTTCGTCGTCCGACCTCACGCTCGCCGAGGCCCGCGAGGCCGCGCGATCGGCGCGCAAGCTGCTGCGCGCCAAGGTCGACCCGATTGAGCACCGCCGCCGCGACCAGGCCGAGCAGGTGCGCCGTGACGGTCTGCGTGTGTGGACGTTCACCCGCGCCGCGCAGGCGGTCCACGAGACGCTGCTGCCCGGATGGAAGAACCCCAAGCACGGCGAGCAGTGGATCAACACGCTCACAACCTACGCATTCCCGAAGATCGGCGAGACGCCGGTCGGCGAGATTGGCGTCGCCGAAGTGATGGACGTCTTGCGACCGATCTGGACGACCAAGTCTGAGACGGCGCGCAGGGTGCGCCAGCGCGTCGACGCGGTGATGCGCTGGGCCGTGGCGCACGGCTACGCGACGCACAACCCGGTCGACGCGGCGGGCGAACTGCTCCCGAAGCAGCGCAAGGATGTCGCGCACCACGCGGCGATGCCCTACAAGACCGTGCCGGCATTCCTGCGCAAGGTCCAGACGCTCGAGGCGTCGGCGTCGCGTCTCGCGCTCGAGTTCACGATCCTGACCGCTGCGCGATCCGGTGAGGTCCGCGGCGCGACCTGGGCCGAGATCGACTTGAAGTCGGCGACCTGGACGATTGCCGGCGAGCGGATGAAAGCGGGCAGGGCGCATCGCGTGCCGCTGTCCAAGGCTGCGATCGCGGTGCTGAAGTCGGCCGGCAAGCAGTGGAGCAACGACCCCGAGTCGCCGATCTTTCCCAATCCCTACGGCCGCGCGCTGTCCGATATGGCGCTCACCCAGTTGATGCGCGGTCTCGGTCTCACCGAAACGGTCCACGGCTTCCGGTCGTCGTTTCGCGACTGGTGCGCCGAGCACAAGGTACCGCGCGAACTCGCCGAACGTGCGCTCGCGCACGCCGTGGGCGACAAGACCGAGGCCGCATATCACCGAACCGACCAGCTCGAGCAGCGCCGGGTGCTGATGCAGCAGTGGGCCGAATTCGTGAGGGCGAAAGCATGAAGAAGCCGCGTGTCACCGAGGAAACCGTCGAGAACTCCATCTTCCGGGCGACGACGACGCGCATCTCGATCACCGACGACGAAGCCCTCGCCGCGGCCTTCGACCGCCCGGGGATTTTCGAGGTCACGGAGGAAATAGTGGCGGCGCGACTGCGCTACGTTCGCGACCTGCTCGGGATCGACCCCGAGGTCGACGCTCGCGGCGTCGCCGCCACGCTGCGCGCCGAGAGCGTGCCGCTCACCGAGCAGTACGAGGCCGCCTCGGTGCTCGAGTACGGCGAAACGCTCTCCACGATGCTCGGGCGGCGCACCGATCCCCCTACCGCAGTGGCCTACTACGCGATGCAGTTCGAGGCCGCAATCTTCCGGCTCGCGCTACTCCCGATAGACAAGACGGTCGCGATCGGGCGCAAGCGCCGAAAAGCACAAAAACAGAATGCGAGCGAGCCTCGGGGCGGCATCCTTAACGCGATCGCCAAGAAGCTGGCTCCTCGCGCGGACGAAACCGCGCGCGACTTGTGGGGCGAGCTTTACAGCGAACTCGATGCACGTCATCTCCGTCCGGTCGAAATTCTCCCGGACAAAGTGATTGCGCACGATGACCGCAAGGGCGAGCGCACCGAGACCGAGTTCGAAACCTGGCGCGTCACCTTGTCGAAAGAGCGCGGGAAGCAGAAGAGGGCACCGTAACTTAGCCAATCACTGAAATATCGTCGGGAGAATGCCGTCCTAATCGCAAGCAAGCGATGAAAGGACGGTAAATGAACGGCGAACGCAAACCCGAAGCGAAGCGCAAGCACTACAAAACGCGCCTGGCGGACCTCTCACCGTGGCCGCCATGCGGTTACGTCAACATCGCGCAGATGATGGCCGCGCTCGGTGTGAAAGCACCGCAGACGGTCTACAGCTACGTCGCGCAGGGCTTGATCTCGGAGCCGGAGCCAATCGGCCCGAATCGCGTCGGCTGGAAGGTCGAGCGCGCGCGTAAGGATCTCGACGAACTCCCGGGCAAGGTCCGGCGCAGTCGCACGGCCGAGACGCTGACGGCCCGCCGGCTCGCTGCGCGCGAAACGGCTTGACGAAGCCCGCCGACATCATGGTCGCCGAATGCAGGCCGGGCACCATGCTCGAGGGCGAGCACCTGGCCGAGGTCGCGATCGAGCGCATCGCGGCGGGCACGTCCGACACTGAGTTGATCCTGCGCCTGATCCTGGGCGTGCAGGCGATCGACGGCCGGCTCGTGCCGCCCGGCCCGGCGCTTCGCGCCTGCTGTGCGCGTATCCAGCGGGCGATCGAACCGTGAGCACCCTCGAGGCGCTGCTCGCCGGCATTGCGTGGTTCGTCGCGACGCTGGTGGTGATCGAGGTGCTCGCGCGGATTTTCAGCTGACAAACAAAGCCCGGACGTGCGCGCCAACGCAGCCGGGCTAAAGGACTACACCAGTGCCAATTATCGCAAGTGCACAAGATTTAGGCAAGTCGGACGCGCCCGAAAAGAGGTTTGGCGCAGGCGATCCCC
>JAHDXY010000312.1 GCA_023384005.1 Burkholderiaceae bacterium
CAACACCTACGAGGGCACGCACGACATCCACGCGCTGATCCTCGGGCGCGCGCAAACGGGAATCCAGGCCTTCAGTTGAACGCCCGCGGGTTCGCCTCGCGCGCTGCATTCGCCTCGCGCGCTGCACGCTCCGTGCGCGCGCACGCGGCAGCGCGCGACTGACAGGCCTTGGAGCTCGACCCCGAGCTCGCGCAGGCGAGCGCCGAGGCGCCGAAGCTGCCCGCCGAGCAGGTGCGGCGCGTCGTCCTCGGGCTCGTCGTGGCGATCTTCCTCGCGGCGATCGACCAGACGATCGTCGCCGTCGCGCTGCTCGCGATCGGCCGCGAGCTGCTCGACTTCTCGCTGATGCCGTGGGTCGTCGCCGGATACCTGGTCGCGTCGACCGTGGCCACACCGATCTACGGGAAGCTGTCCGACATCCACGGCCGTCGCCGCATGCTGATGATCGCGATCGGGATCCACTTCTGCGCCTCGGCGCTCGCCGCGCTGGCGCAGACGATGCCGCAGCTGGTGGCGTTTCGCCTGCTGCAGGGTCTGGGCGCGGGCGGCCTGCTCGCGCTGGCGCAGGCGACGATCGCCGACATCGCACCGGGGCACGAGCGCGGCCGTTACCAGGGCTACCTCTCGGGCACCTTCGCCGCGGCCGCGCTGCTCGGTCCGGTCCTGGGAGGGCTGCTTACACACTACATCTCGTGGCGCGCGATCTTCGTGCTGAACCTGCCGCTCGGGCTCGCGGCGTTTTTCGTGGTGCGGCGCGCGTTGCGCTACGAGCGCGTGACCCCGCGCGCGCACCGGATCGACTACCCGGGCGCGGTGTTGCTCGCCGGCTCACTCGCCGCGCTGATGATCACGCTCACGCGCGTCGGACAGGGCGTTCCGGTCGGATCGCGCATGTCGCTCGCGCTGATCGCGGCGGGGCTGTTGCTGCTCGTCGCGTTCGTCGCGCAGGAGCGCCGCGCGAGCGAACCGCTGTTGCCCCCGGCGCTGTTCTCGCGGCCGGTGTTCGTGAGCTGCTGCCTGATCCTCGCGCTGCAGTTCTTCGTGCTGATCGGCTCGGCCGTTCTGCTGCCGCTGGCGATGCAGTCGGTCGGCCGCGCCGATACCCAGCAGGTGGCGATCCGGATGCTGCCGATGTCGCTCGCGATCCCGCTGGGCGCGTACCTCGCCGGTCGCCACATGTACCGCACCGCGCGCTACCGCGAGAGCGTGCTCGTCGGTGCGACGCTCGCGATCGCCGGCTCGGGCGTGCTCGCCTGGCTCGCCGCCGAGCCGATCGTGCCGACGGCGCTCGCGATGTCCGTGCTCGGCGTCGGGCTGGGTCTGACGATGCCGGCGAGCCTGGTGGCAGCGCAGTCGGCGGTGCCGCGCGCGATGGTCGGCGTGGCTACCTCCACGACCGCACTGTTCCGAACGCTCGGCGGCGCGATCGGAATCGCGGTGCTGACGTCGGTGCTGTTCCTCGAACTGCGCGCGCCGGGCGATCAGGCTGGTGCGATCGCGAGCGCGCCGGCGCCGATCATCTCGGCGTTGCTCGACTCGCCGATCGAACCGCTGCGCGACGCGTTCCGGATCGTCTTCCTGCTGACCGCGGCGGCGTCGATCGGCGCGCTGCTGCTGTCGTTCCGGCTGCCCACGACGCTGCCGAAGGAATCGTGATCGCTGTGCGCGAAGGGCCGCGCTCGCGGCGTCGCGCGAATGCGTGTGCGGCTTCGTCGCGCCGACGAGCGACTACGGTCCACCCGGTTCTACTTTCGGCTGCATGATCCTCTGCTTCGATTTCCTGAGCAGGTGTGGAACCAGCTGACTCACCGGCATTCGCTCGCGGTGGTAGCGCGCGAGCAGCGCCACCGCGGCGAGGCGATCGAGCCCGCCGCGCTCCAGGCGCAGACCTGGGAGCATGGCGCGGTCGCACAACCAGTTCATGACGTGCACGGTCGCCCCCGACGGGCGCGGCAACTCACGCAGCGTGCGCTCGGGAATCGGCGATCCGAGCCAGCGGCGGGCGAAATGGATCGACCACCAAAGCGGCCGCGGAAGCCCGAGCTCGCGCGCGCGCACCACAAGCCGATCGTCGAGATCGGGGTCCAGTTCACGATAGTGGCGATACAGCAGATCGAAATCCATCGTCTCGCGCAGCCGCAGCGTCAGGTCCGAGTCCTTGAAGGTATGGATCGCACAGTGGATCAGTTGGTCGACCGGCTGCAACACACGAAACAGGCGGTGGCCGTTGAACTCGATCGGGACGCTCGCCGCGAACAGCTTCGAGGTGTCGACACCGGTCCCGCGCAATGACGGAGTGATTGCGTGGTGAACATCGACCTCGATGCCCCGCTCCGGGTGCGACAGGGGTGGGATTTCGTGGCTGAGGTCGCGATAATAGTGTTCGTCGTGAACGCTGAGTTGCTGTGCGTCCCAGCCGCACTCGCGCATGCGCAGTTCGACGTCCCTCAAGGTCGTCGAGGGCACGAGCAGGTCCACGTCCCCCGCCGCGCGCGCACTCGACAGCGGCAACCCGGCGACCTCGTAGGCGGCGCCCTTGAGCAGTACGAGCCTAAGGCCACCAGGCGCAAGGGCATGTGCGATTTCGTCGAGTTCCCAACGCAACAGCGCACGCCAATGGCGTATCGCCACCTGCGCCGAGCGCATGTGCCCCGCGACCTTCGGGTCGAGCGACTCCAGGACGCCGGCTCGCTCGAGCCGATGCGCCAGATGACCGAGCGATCGCGTGCGGCGCGCGGCGCCAATGATCTCGGTCCAGCGCGCCGGAGCGATTTGCGCCGCGGATTCCGGGCTCCGATACGACCACAGCAGCGACACGTCGCGAGCCGCGTTCGGGTCAGGTGACTCAGGCCCGCGCGCGCTCGCTCGCCGCATGGCCGCAGAGGTCGATCAACGAAGGAACCGCCTGTTCAAGTCGCGAGTACTCGAGACGCACGAATCTGCAGTCGCGAGCGAGTCGCGATACGGCCGAAAACGCAGCCAGCCCGAGAACGCCGTAGTTGAAGCTGTTGGCGGTGAGCAGCGAGAACGCCTCGGCGGTGCGCACTGGAGCGAGAGAGAGACCAGCCCCGGCAACCCATTTCGGAAACACGACGAGCCTCGGGCGGGCCGCGACGAAGCGTGCCTCGGCCGAAGCGCGCGATACAGCAACGTGCGCGACATCTCCTTTTCGTGTCTTCGGGAAGACCGGCCCCATTCTCACGTCTCGCGACCAACCGCGAATCACGTCGATCGAGCGGTTTTTCAACGCGATCGGCTTGGGAAGCGGCAGCAGCATCCCGTCGTTGAGCCGAACGACGCCGAATTCGTCTGAGAGAACTCGCCCACCACGCAGGCCCAACGCGGCGGTCAGCGTGCTCTTGCCCGAACCGGGCTCGGCGACGAGCAACATGGCGACATCGCCGATTTCCACGACACCCGAGTGCAACAGCAGGTGCTGGTTGAACATGTGCGCGAAGCACCAGTTGATGCCCCACTCGAGCAAAGGCAATGTCGACTCGCGCGGAAACGGCTCGAACGGTTCGATGCCGTCCGCAATGAAGCGCGCCTGACGTCGGATGAAGCGCCGGATCCCGCCAGACTGCACCAGCTCCAGGTTCGCATCGCAGAATCCCGATTCGACCTGACTCGGGAACTCCGGATAGACCTGCTGCAGATGCGATGCGAGAGCGGAAATCGGCGATCGAACCCGAACGCGCATCGCGCCAAGATCGAGCACCAGACCCGAGCCGGACAACGCCCGCTCGATATCCTGGGTCGACGTCGCGCCCAGCGTCGAAGCAGCTGCGGTCTCATTCATCCGCCAGCGAGCGCTCCAGGTGAAGTGCCAACGACACCCAACTGCGAAGGTTTTCGCGCTTTACGCGCCGCGCGAGCGATGTGTCTCCGGGCGGTTCGCCCAGTTCGAGCATCAGGATGTCGAGCAAAGGCTCGGGCTCCCGAACACCCGCTCGGACCGTGCTCCGAATCGACTCGATCAGCGCGAATGCGTCATCCGAGACGACCTGGGTGCGCCAAGTGAGCGGGTCGAAGATCGCGACGCCGCCGTCGAGGACTTCGACCAGTTCCGATGGGACCGGACCCGAACCCGTTTCCTGCCCGCGCAACCGTTACACGCCGCTGAGAAACCGCCCAGTCATTCGGAGTGTGCCGGGCGCCACCGAGGCCATGCACGAGACCGTTAGCGGGGTTCCCCGAGGATTGCTCGGAACCGGACCGAGGCGCACGACGGTGACTCCGCCCCCGCCACTGCTCCAGCTGTAAGTAACGAGCACGGCCTCGCGTCGCACGAAGGCCTGATCGCCCACCAGTTCGCTGAGCTCCCAGGGAGGATTCCCGGGCGTTAGCCCGGACCCGTACGGATAAGAGCCGTCAGCGTCGAGCGGATAGTAGAGATCACCGATCTTGTAGGCGAAAGCCCGCACCGGCCCCCCCGGAGTCTGCACCCCGACCTGGAAGACGCCGACGATCTCGCGAATCCAGTTGTCCGAATCCGGCACGGCGCCGATCGGCGGCGTCTGGGTCGAGCACTTCTCGACGCAGGCTCCGATCGAACCGAAGGCCTGCGCCGAGACCTTCGCCGAACTCAGCAACAGCGGCGCTCCGGCAGCAGCCAAGCGCAGCATGCGCCGGCGCCGGTCGCTAGGGGCGTCGACCCGGGGCAGATCCACTTGATCTGCCGACATGGTTGGTTCCTGCCGGTCGCTATTTGGTTGAGTTGCCATTCGATTACACGCGCGCAATCGCACGCACCCCGTTTTCAGTTGAATCAATATGCACGATCATTTCATTGTCTGCGAGGACAAATTCCTCCTCTCTTGAGGTGTCAGCGCTTCTTACACTCTTATCCATTCCTAGCGGAAAAACTCGGTCAACAGTGCCGCAAATCCGCCTACAGTGCAATAAAAACAAAGGGTTAGTCATCCTGACCGCGAGTCTCACCCTCAGAGACATGCAATTTTCATGCCCGAATCACGCGGATCC
>JAHDXY010000313.1 GCA_023384005.1 Burkholderiaceae bacterium
CGCGAGTTGGCCCAGCTGGCGTTGCGCTCCTCGTCGCCCGAGGCGAGCTCGACGATCTGGGTGCGCCGCTCCGGTCCGCCGCGCGCACCACGGCTGATGTCGTCCGGAAACCGGACCTCGTGAAACGCCATGACTGCTCCTCACATCCCCCTTCGCCCGAGCGAAACTGCCCGGGCGATATCGGCCGCGATCTGTGTGCGGGATTGGCGGAAGCTCTCGGCATCCCGCGCGTTGATCGTGACGTGGACCGTAGGCGCGCTTGCCCCGCCGTAGCCCGCGGCTTCGCGGCGCGAGAGCACCCGTTCGCCGCGCTGCAGGATCGCGGGCACCTCGTCGGGTCTGAGGCCCGCCCAGCCGCCGGAATGCATGCGGGGCGCTCCGGCAAAGGCGAGTGCCGGGACCATGCGGCCGGAACCCGGTGCGCCCACCACACCGCCCGCATGCAGGACGTCGGCGAAGATCCCGCCCGCACCGCTCAGCGCACCGGAGAGCGCATTGGCGATGGGACCGAGGATAAATCGCCGCGCCGCGAGCTTCGCCAGATCGGCGATGAGCGAGGTCACGAGGTCGCGGAAGCTCAGCTTGCCGGTCTTCACGAACTCGCCGACGGCGTTCTCGGCACCCTGAAATGCGCCGACCAGCGCATTGCCGATATCGCCGCCGATCTCGCGCGCCTTGGCGGCATAATCGGCGAGCGTGGCGCTGACGGCGGCCCAGCCGGTGACGGCCGTTTCCGCCCCCGCAGCCGCCTCCGCCCCGGCCTGCCGACCGGCGGCGCCGGCGCGACCCGCGGCACCGGTCGCGCCGTCCAGCGCATCGCCCAACTCAAGGGCGCTGCCCGTCGCATCCTCGAGCGCATCCCCGGCTTCGTCACCGGTGCCGGTCACCGCATCCTTCAGCGCCTGCCAGCTGGCCATCGGCCGCGAGGCCGCGTCAGAGAGTATGCCCGCCGCCTCGCGATAAGCATCGGCACGTCCGCGCGCGGCCTCGGCCATCGCGCCCAGTCCGGTGTCGGGCGCGGTGACATAGGTTTGGCCCATGGCGGCGGTGAAAGCATCGGCCGCCGCAGTGCCGGCCGCTGTCGCCGCCCCTTCGAACGGGTTCGCGACCCGCCCCAGCGCCACCGGATCGAGCGTGCCGATCCGCACCCCGCCGTCGCCGACCGCCCAGTCAGGCAGCAGCTCCAGCGCGGCATTGAGCCCGCGGATGAAGCTGTTGATCCGGCTGACAACGCCGTTCAGCATTGCCTCGACGCCCGAGATCAGGCCGTTCGCGGCCTGGAAGGCGAAGTCGCCGATGGCGCCGGGCAGGCTGCCCCAGATCGCCACGGCACCGTCATAGGCACCCTGAAACACTGCGATGCTGCGGTCGCCGAAGCTCACCACGCCGCTGACGGTTTCGTCGAGCAGGGTGAAGATGGTCGCCTTCAGCCCCTCCCAGGCGGCGCCGATGCGGGCCATCACCGCGTCGAGGCGCAGTCCCATGCGGTTCCATGCCTCGGCCGCGAACTCGGCAACGAGGCGGAAGGCCTCGGCCAAACCGCCCACCTTCTGCACGACATTCATCAGCTGGTAGATCAGTTCGCCCGCCAGCACGATCAGGGCGCCGATGCCGGTGCGCACGATGGCGCCCCGCAGCACGGTCAATGCGCCGGAAAGCGTCAGCGTGGCGACACGGGCGGCGAGGAACGCCGCGACCCAGCGCCCGGCCATGAAGCCGGCGAAGGCGATGCCGATGGCGGCGAGGCGTTCCATGTTGTCGGCCACCGCGATCAGCGCCGTGGCCACCAGCGACGAGGCCCCGAACACCTGATCCCACGTCCCGACAAGCTGCATCGCGGCATTGCCGATCAGCGTGAAGGCGTCGCCGATGGTGGCGGGCATGCCGTCGGCTTCCTCGCGCAGCCGCTCGAGATTGCCGATCAGCGCCGTCTGGATCACCGCGCCGGTGATGCGGCCCTCGGCGCCCGCCTGCCGCAACCCAGTGACGGTGGTGCCGAGGTCCGCTGCGAGGAGCTGCGCGACGCGCCCGCCCTGCGCGATCACGGTGTTGAGGTTGTCGCCCGAGAGCTTTCCCAGTGCCATGGCGCGGGCCAGCGCGGTCTGCACCGAGACGGCACGCTCGCCCTTGGCGCCCGAGACCACCATGGCGTTGTTCAGCGCCTCGGTGAAATCGAGGCTCTCGCGGGTGGAAAGGCCGAGTTCGCGCAGTGCGGTGGCGTTGGCCAGCCAGGACTCGGTCGTCTGCTCGATCCCGGAATAGGTCCGCCGCGCCATGGCGGCGAGGCGCTCCATCACGGCGGCGCCGCGCTCCTGTGACCCGGTCGCCAGATCGACGCGCGAGCGCAGGTCGGTCCAGCTGTCGGCATACTGGGCGACCTGCCGGATCGAGAGCGCCCCGGCGAGGATCCCGGCAAGGCGCCGCAGCACCGCGCCGGTGACGTCGGCCTGCCGCTCGATGCGCCTGAAGCTCGCCTCGCCGGCATCGCCCACGCCTTGGAACTCGGCTTTCACCTGCCGCCCGCCCTCGGCAACGAGGCGGACGGAGACCTTCTTCTGAGCCATGGTTCATTGTTCCTGACGCGCGAGACACGGCTTGTGGGCCGGGTTCATCGCTCCGACTCCGGCGCTGATCGGCCACAGGACGCCATCTGTTCGTTAAACTTGCGGACCATCACCGCCTCGATCTGGGGCAGGCATTCGGCAGCGATCATCGGATCGACCCCGAGCGCCTTCGCCATGGCGAGCGCCGCGCTCATGTCCCAGCCGAGCGCCGTGGAGCCGCTGATGCCGGTGGCGATGCGAAGCTGTCCGGCCAGGCGTTGCGCCAGATCCCAGACCTGCCAGCCCTCGAGGGTCTGCGGCCGGTTCAGCCGCGCCGGGCAGTCCGGGCACGAGCCTTGGCAGGCCTCGCAGTAGCGGTCGCCCCCGCCGAAGTGCCAGTCTGCGAGGGCGCGGAGGCGTTTTTTTCCGCGTCCAGCATCAGATGCAGCGCGAGGCAGCGGGTCTGGAAGGCTTCGAACACCGGCCAGATATCGAGAAGCGCGTCGATCCCTTCCGGGGTGACGGGAACGGGCTTGCCGTCGGCATCGCCGACGCCCTCCCAGCCGATGACCACGCGGCGGGCGACGGCCTTCGCCATGACCAGCGCCTGCTCCTCCCTGCTTGCCTCGTCGGCCAGCGCCTCGACCGCCGGATCGTTGCGCGCGGCGACCATGATCGCGGTGGTGATGGGCAGGACATGCAGACGCAGGCCATGCCCCAGATCGAGCCAATTTGGCTCGCTGGAAAGGTCGAGACGGATCATGGTCAGTATTCCTCGATGTCGTTGACGAGAACGGCGGTGCACATCCGCCCCAGCGTGGCGTTGCGGGCCGCCTGCCAGTCGAAGCTGACCTGGATGCCCTGCGGACCGCCGATCTCGATGCGCGGGCGCGGCAGATAGACGGCGTGGACGGTGAAGGTGAAACTCTCGCCCGAGAGCAGGACGTAGGCGAATTCCATCTCGCAGGCCTCGCCGTTGATCGCCTGGCTGACGAGCGTGCTGTCGGCGAAGCGCACCTCGGTGCGGCCGGTGAGCGCGGCGATCGAGGGATCGGCCCCGTCGATCATGCCGTCCGCGCGTATGGTCTCGATCCGGTCGAGGTTGTTGGCATAGGTGATCTCGGTCGAGACCACGTTGCCCAAGGCGGTGCCGTTGCGTTTGATCGAGCCGTTGAAATGTCCGAAACGGATCAGGTCGAGCTCGGCCGGCGTTCCCGCACTGCTCGTCGGGGCTACTGTCTCGCCCTGCGCCACCAGCCGCGCGGTGGCGGTCAGCAGTCCCGAGCGCTGCATCTGCCAGCTGAGCTGGTCCAGCACCACGCCGGAATACATGGCGTATCGCGGCACCTCGGGCATGGCGGTCTCGATCGCCATGCTGGGCAGGGTCCAGCTGCCGGACTGGAACGTATGGGTATATGGACCGGGAGAGCTTCCGGTGGTGGTCGGCGCCCCGAACGCCGCCTTCAGCCAGAAGCCGAAGCCGGAAGCGTCGAGAGGCACCACCACAGCTCCATCGGCGGTTACCGCATCCTTGATGGGGGCCAGGGGATCGCGGCCGTAGCCCAGCAGCTCCGAGTTCAGCAGCGGCTGTTCTGCCCCCAGCGAGGTGCTGGCAAAGGGCATCCTGGTGAAACCGCCGGCCGGCCGCGTGCCATAGGTCGTCTCGAACGCGAGCGCCATCCGCGCCCGCGCGCCTTGGGCGCGTGCCATGTCGGTCTCCTTGTCGAAGGGGTTCAGCCAAGTGGGTCGGCGGTGGAATAGTGCAGCACCACCGGGATGACGGCGGCCTTCAGGCTGGCCGCGCCGTCGACGGGCAGATCGACGGGCTGCGGCGCCTCCGCCTCGACCCAGTCGCAGAGACTGCCGAGCGTGCGGTCAGCGTCGAGTGCCGCGCCGATGTTGGCGATCAAGACATCGAAGGCGGCGTCACGGCTCGCGCCCTGCACCACGGCCTCGATCTCGGCGCGGTGCTGGTAGTGGTAGGTGAGTGGCGAGAGCGTCACCTCGGGCTCCCCCGGCTCGCCGTCGCGCAGGATCAGCAGACCGGCGGCGGGCACGCGCTCGGGCAGCACCTCGCCGCGCAAGGCGGTGGCGGGCAGCGCCGAGAGCCGCGCGTGCAGCGCGGCGAGGATGGTTTCGCGAGGGGTGGGCATATCTGTCACGCGACTCCGCGCTTGACGTTTGTTTCGAGGGTGTTTGGATTAATGAAGGCCGCGCGGAACCAAGCGGTGGGAGGAAAGATGCTGCTTGATCCGCATAGACTCGAAGAACAGCTACGAGCGGCAACAGCCATCGATGCTGCCGTCCGCGACGCCTATTTGAC
>JAHDXY010000314.1 GCA_023384005.1 Burkholderiaceae bacterium
TCATCCACCGGGCGGTCGCGCGGTCGCCGGCGCGCCGGCGGCCTTGACGCGTTCCCAGGTCGAGGCGCTCACGCCGCGTTCGCGCAACTTGTACTTCTGCACCTTGCCGCTCTCGGTGCGCGGCAAGTCGTCCATCACTTCGATGAAGAGCGGCACGGCGAAGTGGGGCAGGCGCAGTTCGCAGTACCGCACGAGCTCGTTCAGGTCGACGCGCGCGCCCTCCTTGATCACCAGCGCGGCCATCACTTCGTCCTCGGCCAGTTCGGAGCGCACCGGATAGACGGCCGCGCTCGCCACCGCCGGGTGCCCGAGCAGCACCTGCTCGACCTCGTACGAAGAGATATTCTCGCCGCGCCGCCGGATCGCGTCCTTGATCCGATCGATGAAGCGAAACGCGCCGTCGGCATCGCGCACGACGCGATCGCCGGTGTGGAACCACAGGTTGCGCCAGGCGCGCACGGTTGCCTCGGGCATGCCGAAGTACCCGTTCGCGAACGCGAAAGGCTCGTCGGCGCGAAGAACCAGTTCGCCGGCCTCGCCGGGGGGCAGCTCGACGTCGTTCTCGTCGACGACGCGGGCGTCGAAACCTTCGCGCAGCCACCCCATCACGCCGGTGCGCGGCGAATCGATCGCCGTGCCGATCGCGAAGTTGGTTTCGGTCGATCCGTAGCCTTCGAGCAGCACCGTGCCGGTACGCTCGCGAAACGCGGCGATCGCCGCGGCAGGCACGCCCGGGCCCAGACCCACGCGCACGCGGTGCCCGCGTTCGGCGGCGCTTGGGGGCTGCGCCAGCAGGATCGGCACCATCGCGCCGAGAACGTAGATCACCGTCGCATCGGCCGCGCGCATCGACTCCCAGAAACCGGAGGCGGAAAAACGCGCCTCGAAGACGGCGCTGGCGCCGGTCACCGCCGCCTGCGCGAAAGTGTTCAGCGCGTTGGCGTGAAACAGCGGCAGCGTCGTGCACAGCACGTCGTGCGCCTCGATGCCGAGCACGCGCGCCGTGTGCACGCCCCACCAGTGGTATTGCGCGTGCGGGCAGATCACGCCCTTGGCCGGTCCGGTCGTTCCCGAGGTGTAGAGGATCGAAAGCGTGTCGCCGGGTCCGACCTGCGCGGGGTCGATCGCCTGGTCCGGGTCCGGATAGCGCAGGCAGGGCAGCGCGCCGATCAGCGGCAGCTCGCCATGCGTTTCGGCTGCGACGACCCAGACCGCCCGCAACGCGGTGCGCGACAGATCGGCCATCTCGAGCCGCGGCAGGAACTCGTGCTCGATCACCAGCAGGCGCGCGCCGCTGTTGGCAAGGCAGTACTCGATCTGCGGGCCCATCGCCGCGGTGTTGATCGGCACCGACACCACGCCGAGCCAGCCGCAGCCGAGAAAGCACTCGAGGAACTCGATCCGGTTCGAGCACATCAGCGCGACCCGCTCGCCGAATTCGACACCGGCCTCGCGCAGGCGCTCGGCGCGACGCGAGGCCGCATCGGCGGCATCGCGATGCGTCCACGATCGGCCGGCGATCGTGAGCAGCGGCTTCGAGCCGAAGCGCTCGGCCTGGCGCGCGAGCATCACCGGCAGCGTGCGCTTGTGCGGCGGCAGGGGCATCACCGCGCGATGCTTGTCGTCACTCATCTCGCACTCCGGTGGCCGGTCGCGCAGCGATCCGTTTCGTTCATCGCTCCTCCTCCACCAGCGCCAGAACGCGCAGCGGGCTTGCGCTGCCGTTCTGGATCTTCAGCGGCGGACAGATAAGCACGGCGCCAGTGGGCGGCAGCAGGTCGAGGTTGGAAAGGCACTGCAAGCCGTAGCGTCCTGCGCCATGCATGAAGTAATGGCAGGGGTAGGGCGGGCGCAGATGATAGCCCTGGCCTGCGTCGGTGCCGATCGCTTCCGAGCCGAAGCCGAGCACGTCGCGTTGCACGATCAGGAACTGCACTGCCTCCGAACTCGGGCCCGGCGTGTGCTGGCCGGTCTCGTCGAAGTTCTGGTAGGCCTCGGGGTCGAGGCGCTTGGACCAGTCGGTGCGCATCAGCACCCAGCTGCCCGGCGCGATGCGCCCGTGCGCGGCCTCGAAGCGCTCGATGTCGGCCACCGACATCAGGTAGTCGGGGTCGTCGCTGACCTGGCGCGAGCAGTCGATCACGACCGCGGGTGCGACGAAGTGCTGCGCCGGAATCGTGTCGACTGCGTTGTTCGGCAAGTCACGGCCCGAGATCCAGTGGATCGGCGCGTCGAAGTGCGTGCCGGTGTGCTCGCCGCAGGAGAAGTTGTTCCAGTACCACCCCGGGCCGCGCGCGTCGTAGCGCGACACCTCCTCGATGCGAAACGGCCAGCACTGCCCCATCTCGGGCGGGAGCGCGATCTGCGGAAAGTCCGGCGAGAGCGTCTGCGTAAGGTCGACGACGCGAATTCGGCCGCTGGCGAGCGCGCTGACCAGGGCGGACAGCAGGTCGGGGGACGATGGCATGTTCAGCCGCCTCCGGCAGCGAGTTCGCGTTCGAGCACTTTCGGGTTGTCGCGCCAGCGTTCCAGCCACTCCTGCGCGACATCGCCCGGGTAGAGGTCCTCGACGCCCTCGCGCAATGCACCGACGATCGCCCTCGCCAGCGTTTCAGGCGCGAGCTTTGGTGGCGGCAGGTTCTGGTTCCACTCGTCGTCGATCGGGCCAGGAAACACGTTGACCACGCGGATGCCGGCCGGGCGCATCTCGGCGCGCAGGCACTGCGCGAGCGAGTGGGCCGCGGCCTTCGATGCCGAGAAGGTCCCGTGCGGCGGGTAGTTCGACAGCGCGTAGATCGACAGCAGGTTGACCCAGGCGACGGCGTTGCTCGGGCCGTCGGCCGAGCGGCTCCTGAGCGCCGGGCCGAACGCCTGCGCCATGCGCAACAGCCCAAAGTAGTTGATGTCCATCTCTGCCCTGGCCACGTCGGTGCCGTGGCGCGCGCCGATGCCGAAGCCGCGGTGCACTTCGGCGTTGTTGATCACGATGTCGACCTTGCCGCCGATCTCGCCGGCGAGTTCGTCGACCGAGCGGGCGTTGCTCAGGTCGAGCGGCACCAGGCTCGCCCGCTCGAGCTTCGCGATGTCTTCGAATCCGGGCATCTTCTTCCACGGCTCGGCGTGGCCGACCCAGACGATCTCGGCGCCGGCGTCGAGCAGCGCCCGGACGATCGCCTGACCGAGCGCGGTCTTGCCGTCACTCACCAGCGCCTTGCGCAGTTTCGGGTCGTTGCTCATCTCGCGCAACATCGTGTCGTCGGCCATGTGTTCGCTACCTTCAGTGGGAAATCCGATCAGCACCGCCTGTCCGGCGCGATCGAGTCGCGCACCGACCCTGACCGGTGCGGGCGCGTCGCCGACCTCGCCGTGCAGGTGCACGATCAGCGAGGGTCCGCACGCGAGCTCGACCAGTCCCAGCCGCCACGGCAGGCGCTCGCGAAAGAACGGGTCGTTGCTGTGGTGCAGCGTGGTCGCGCTGAGCAGCGTTCCTTCGCCGGACTGCGCGCGCCATCTCAATCGCAACGACAGACAGCGGTGGCAGGCCTCGCGCGGCGGATACTGGACCGTGTCGCAGTCCTCGCACACCTGCAGCTCGAAGCGCCCTTGGGCGGCCGCGGCGGTCATGCCGAGCGCGACGCGCCCGCGCGCCCAGGGCGGCAGGTTCATCTGCCGGGTGCGCAGGATCGGGTTCTTGCGCGTAGGTGTTGTCAACGGCATCGTCACGACGATCTGCCGAGGATGACCGCGCCCGTGCACAGGCAGCGATCGTAGGTGACCATCCCGAATCCGCTGACCAGCCCAAGCCTGGCGTCGCGCACCGCGCGATCACCGGCCGAATCGGTGAGCTGGCGGATCGCCTCGATCATGCCCAGGAAGCCGCCGGCCGCGCCGGCCTGGCCGCACGACAGCTGCCCGCCGCCGGTGTTGCTCGGAAAGCTTCCGTCGTGGGTCGTCGTGTGCGCGCGAACGAAGGCCGGCCCCTCGCCCTTGTTGCAAAAGCCGAGATCCTCGAACTGCAGCATCACGACGACCGGATAGTCGTCGTAGACCTGCACGAAGTCGATCGCGCCCGGGCTCGCGCCGGCCTGCGCGTAGAGCTCGTCGCGGTCCACGCGCCATCCGCCGCGCATCATCACCGGATCCTGCGCGTAGGCGTTGTGCCGTTCGATCGCGCCGCGCACCAGCGCGTGGCTCAAGCCGAGGTCGCGCGCGCGCTCCTCGCGCATCACCAGGAAGGCCTCCGCACCTGCGCAGGGCATCACGCAGTCGAACAGATGAATCGGGTCCGAGATCGGTCGTGCCGACATGTACTGCTGCAGGGTCAGCGGCTTGTCGAACAGCGCGTTCGGGTTGGCGAGCGCGTTGCGGCGCTGGTCGACGGCGATCCGCCCGAAGTCCTCGCGCTTCGCCCCGAACCTGCGCATGTAGTTGGCGGTGATGAACGCGAAGATCGAATTCGGTCCGCCCGAGCCGTAGGGGTAGCTCGCGTCGCGCGCGAAATCGCTGAAACTGCCAAGGGTGAGCCTGAAGGAATCGACATGATTGGTGTCGCCTGCCAGGCACGCGACGACCTCGGCGTCGCCCGATTGCACCGCGCGTGCGGCGCGGCGCAGCGACATCACGCCGCAGGCCCCGCCGGTGGGGATGTGATCGAGCCAGCGCGGTGACAGGCCCAGGTGCTGCGTGACGCCGACCGCGGTGTCGGGCGCCAGCGAGAAGCTGCTGATCGTCAGGCCGTCGATTTCCTCCTTGGCGATTCCGGAGGCCTCGACCAGCGCGCCGAGCGCGCGGCCCAGGAACCAGTGCGCGCCGTGGGTGCAGTGGCGCACGTAGGGGACGGTGACCGGCACCG
>JAHDXY010000315.1 GCA_023384005.1 Burkholderiaceae bacterium
ATGGTCTCCGGCTGCTTCCACAGCGGCAGTTCCGGTTCCTTCGGCAGTTCTTCTCGGGAGAAGGGCGCGTTGACGACGTTGATCGAGTCGCCGCGGTCCTTCGCGAAGCCGATCGCCTCGCGCACCAGCGCGTTGATGTTTTCCAGTTCAGCCGCTTCCAGTGCGGCCCAGCTCACCTTTCCGTCGGCCGCGACCGACTTGCGGTGATTGACCACGATCGCGGCGGTGACGCGCTTGATGTTCCCGGTGCTGTTGCGCGTGACGCGCACGGTCTTGTCGACCTCGTAGTTGGTCACCGCGTCGCGTCGACCGCTCCCCGCCGCCGCGCCCGCGGCCTGCGCTGCCGCCTGCGTGGCCTGCGCCGGTCCGTTGACCGGGGCGCGCGCCTGCGCCGCCGGCTGGTTCGAGAGCGCGCCCGGAATGCCCTGCGCGTTGGCCGCGCCGGCTTTCTCGTTGGCCTCGCTGACCTGCTGGCTGCGCACCGCGGCCGGCTCGTTGCCCTGGTTCGGGCGGAACTGCTCGGCGGTGGACTCGCTTTGCGTGAAGTCCACGTCGGCGCTGACCTGGGCGCGAACGTTTTCGCGCCCGACGATCGGTTCGAGGATGTCGATGATGCGCTGGATGTACCCGGATTCGACCTGGCGGATGTAGTTGAGCTGGTTCGGGTCGAGTCCGGATCCGCCCGAATCGCCGGCCGCGGAAAGCAGCGCGCCGCTCTGGTCGATCACGTTCACGCTCTTCGGGCTGAGTTCCGGAATCGACGCCGCGACAAGATGGACGATTCCGGCGACCTGCGAGCGATCGAGCGTGCGGCCGCTGTGCACCGCCAGCAGGAGCGACGCCGACGGCTTTTGCTGCTCGCGCAGGAATCCGTTCTGCGCCGGAAGCGCGAGGTGCACGCGCGCGCTTTGCACCGCCGAGAGCGACTGGATCGAGCGCGACAGCTCGCCTTCGAGTCCGCGCTGGAAGTTCAGGCGTTCCTGGAACTGGGTCACCCCGAAGCGCTGCGTCTCCATCAGTTCGAAGCCGACCGTGCCGCCGCGCGGCAGTCCCTGCGAAGCGAGCTTCAGGCGCGCGTCGTGCACCTGGTTCGCCGGGACGAGGATCGCGCCTCCGCCCTCGGTGTGCCGATACGGGACGTTCATCTGCGAGAGTGCCGCAACGACCGATCCGCCGTCGCGGTCCGACAGGTTTGCGAACAGCACCCTGTAGTCCGGTGTGCGCGCCCAGTTGATGCCGGCTACGACGATCGCCGCGAGTGCGAGCAGGCCGAAGAGCAGCATCAGGATCTGCTTGACCGGCAGGTTGACGAGCGCGCTTGCCGGGGCGGCGTGTGAATTGGGAGTCGCCAATGCGGTGTCCATTCGTGTTCGAGAGCTCGACGTTGGGATCGACGAAACGATTGTCCGTAGAACTTGAGGGCGGCAAAGCCGGAAATAGCGCCGGATCCGGTTGCTATTTCGTGCCTGTGTGCGCGGTGCCTCGGATAGAGTCGCCAGGAATCAGGCATCGCCGCCCGACGGCGCGATTACCACGGAGCAATTGCGATGGAGCTGAAACTTCTGGGTAGCGCAGCACTTCAGGCGCTGCAGGGCGCCAAGGCCGGCGGCGCGGTGGCGGCGCTCGGTGGCGCGGCGAATCCAGCCGCCGCTTCCGGCGCGAACTTCTCCTCGGCGCTCGACCAGGCGCTGAAGTCGGTGAGCCAGTCGCAGGACAATGCCGCGGCGCTGCAGCGCCAGTTCCAGATGGGCGTCGAGTCGGTGAGCCTCGAGGACACGATGGTCGCGATGCAAAAGGCCCAGATCGGCTTTCAGGCCGCGATGGCGGTGCGAAACCGCCTCGTGGCCGCCTATTCGGACATCATGAACATGCAGGTGTAGCGCCAGAACTCGAATCCGGCGGGGCGACCCCGCGCTCGACGTCCATCACATAGCGCTGCAGCGCGCGCTGCACCTCGGGCGGCGGGCGCACGAACACGCAACCCAGCCTCGGACCAGGCGACTCGCCGGCGAGGCACTCTCCAAGGAAACGCGCTTCGAGCTCGCAGGGAATCGGCGGGTAGCCGGGCGCGTCGACCCGGCAGTGTTGCCAGCGCTGGCCGATCGCCGGTGGCGTCTCGTCGGGCGGGATCTTGAGCGCGAGCCCGGTTGCGCTGATGTCGAGCACCGGATAGACGCGTTCGGCGCCCTGTGGCAAGCGAAGCGCGCACCAGGCCTGGCGAGGCTGCGGCGGGCGGACGCGATAGGCGTCGCGCCGCTGGATTCGCGCGACATGGCGCGGCACGCTGCAGGCAAGCATCGTCTCGCGCACCTGCAAGTCGGCGACGTCGAACTGGACCTTGACCCGATCGAGCAGCCCGACGATGGTCGCCTGACCCGAGTCTGCGGCGCAGCGAGCGTCGAGCTCCCCCGGGTCGAGTTCGAACAGCAGCGCGTCGCGCTCGATCGCCAGCAGGCGGGTCGTGAAGGCGGCCGCGGTGCCGCGCGCGACGTGAACGGTGATCTGCGCATGTCCGCGCAGCAGGTCCTCGATCGCCGCGCGCACCTCGAGCGCGGCGCTCACCGAGAACCGCGCCAGCAGGTCGGGCGACGATTCGGGGGTGGCCGACACCGGGAGCTCCCGCAGTCCGGTCTTCAAGCTGCCCGCGGAGCCGGCTCGCCGCGCGCGGACTAGCTGGCGCGCCGCGCCACTGCGCCGCCGCGCCGCTGTACCGTTCGCCTGGGATCGAGCAGGGCGTCGATCGTGCGCGTCCACGGCTCCGAGAGGTGGCGAATCTGCGCGTCGATCTCGACGATGCTGCGCAGCAGCCGGAACTTCTCGCGTCGCGTCGCGTCGTCGATCGCACAGCCCGCGCGATGCAGCTTCGCGACCATCGCCGCCGACTCCCTGCCGAGCCGGCGCAGGCTGGCCCAGTCCTCGCTGCGGGCCGCGTCGAGCATGCGCTCGCAGTGGCCGTGAAGGGCGCGGTAGCGCGCCAGCGGATCTGACCTCATGTCCCTGACGCCTTGCTAGCGGCGACCCGGCTGCGCGTACGCTTGCCGGGACTGCGGTGCGATCTGGCTCCAGGCGTCCCTCAGCTCGTCGATCAGATCGATCGCTTCCTCGAGGGCCCGCGCGTCGTTGTTCATCGACCCGGCGAGCAGCCGCCTGCCGATGTAGTCGTAGAGCGAGCGCAGCCGTTCGGCGACCTCGCCCGCACGCGAGTCGAGCGACGCCTTGAGCCCTTCGTCGATGATCCGGATCGCCCGTCCTACCGCTTCGCCGCGCGCGGCGACGTCGCCGCGCGCGATCGCCGCGATCGCGCGCCGGATCGCAGCAATCGATCCGTCGTAGAGCATTTCGATCATCCGGTGGGGCGAGGCGTCCTCGAGCGAAGTTTCGACGTCGACTTGGCGATAGGCGCTGGCGTGGCTGCGATACGGGGCGAACATCCGGGGGACTCCTGCGGTGACTGTCCCCTTTGATATCGACCCCCGTCGCGCGCCCTTGAGCGCGATCAGCGGGTCAACCCTGCCCGAATCTCTGCGCGATCAGCGCCGACGCGCTCGTCATCTGGGAGAGCTGCGCGTCGAGCGCGACGTACTGGCGGCGAAGCCTGGTTTCGATCAGGGTCATCCGGTGCTCGAGCGCCTCCTGCTGGCGGTTGACCCCCTGCTCGCGCAGGCGCAAGGTCGCGGTCGCGCCGGTGACCGACCCGTCGATCCCGAGCAGCGTGCCGAGCAGCGTGTCGAAGCGCCGCGCGATGCCTTCGGCGCCGCCGGTTCCGTTGGCCGCGAACAGCGCCCGAAGGTTCGCCGGATTGGCGAGCGCCGCGTCGAGCTTGCTCGCGGAGACGGCGAGCGAACCGTCGCGCTGCAGCGCGATCCCGGCGTCGGAGAGCCGCGAAACCGTCGCGCCGTCGACCGTCTGCGTGAGCAGGTTGCGCAACTGGCGCTGCACCGAGACGATCGTCGCGTTGCCCTGGAGTACCCCGGCCACTTTCGAGTTGGGGTCGTACTTGGTCTGGTCGGCGATCGTCCTGTTCAGGTCGTTCCAGGCGGAAACGAATTTCTCGACCACGGTGCGCATCGACGCGCTGTCGCCGCTGACGTCGACTTCGACGCTCGCTTCACCGCTGCGCCTGAGGTCGAACACCATGTTCTCCACCACGCCGTCGAGCTTGTTGCTCGCCGAACTGATCTCGAGTCCGTTGATCGTGAGTTGTGCGTCCTGCGCCGCCTGGGTCATCGCGGTCGACGTCGCGAGTGGAGAGCCCGGGTCGAACGCGAGGTCGGCGAGTCCCGGGTCGGAACTCGAGAGGCTGAAGGCGTTGCTCGCCCCGGTGTCGGCCGAGCGGATCATCAGCCGCGTACCCGAAGCGTCGTTGACCAGCGACGCGGTTACGCCCGCGCCGGCGGCGTTGATCGCGTCGCGAATCTGCGAGACCGTCGCGTCGGCAGCGACCGTGATCCCGACCGGCGGGCGCGCGGGGTCGGCGGTGAAAGAAACCGGGTCGGCGCTGTAGCTGCCGAGCTGCAGCGTCAGCGTGCCGCCGCCGACGACCGTGTCCGACGCTGCGTACGCGCTGCTTGCGATGGTCTGGCGCTGCGCGAGCTGGTCCACCAGCAGCGTGTAGCCGCCGTTGACGGCGCCGGAACGGGCGGTCGCTTTCACCGAGGATTCGTCGCTGCTGGTCGCCGTCGCCGCGGTCCAGGTCTGCGAGTCCTTGAGCGCGCGCGCCGCCGTCTGGAACGCCGAGAGCTGGCCCTGGAGCTTGCCGAACGCCGAGATCTTCGTCTGGATCCCCGCGAGAGTCTTCTGAAGCGCGGCGAGCGGCTGGCGCTCGACCGTCATCAACTG
>JAHDXY010000316.1 GCA_023384005.1 Burkholderiaceae bacterium
GCCGACGTCACCACCACCGAGTGGATCACCTTGCTCCGGCTGTCGACGCCGACATGAGCCTTCATGCCGAAGTGCCACTGGTTGCCCTTCTTCGTCTGATGCATCTCAGGGTCGCGTTCGCCCGCGGCGTTCTTCGTCGAGCTCGGCGCGGCGATGATCGTGGCGTCCACGATCGTGCCCTTCGACACCTTAAACCCGCGGCCCAGCAGCACGCGTCCGACCTCCTCGAAGATTCCGGCCCCGAGCTGGTGCTCTTCCAGCAGATGGCGAAATCGCATTACCGTCGTTTCGTCGGGCACCGGTTCACGCCCCAGGTCGATCCCCACGAACGAGCGCATCGCCAGCGAGTCGTACAGCGCTTCCTCCACCGCCGGGTCCGACAGGTTGAACCACAGTTGCAGGCAGTGGATTCGCAGCATCCGCTCCAGCCCCACCGGCGGACGACCTCCGGCACGGGTGGCCTTGGGGTAGTACGGCTCGATCACCGCGGCCAGTTCCGCCCACGGCACCACCGTGTTCATCTCGGCCAGAAACTTCTCGCGGCGCGTCGGCTTGCGAAACCGCTCGAAGTCGTTGGCTGCCAGCGTCAGTTCCTTTTTCAACGTCTAACCTCGCAGGACTCTCGTCTGCTCGACAGTGTATCGATCAGTGCGCAGCTCGGTGACAGTTTTGCGGAGTTTCCCTAGCCGAAAGTCATCGCCTCATGCGTGTGTTCTTGGACGCGAGGTGTTTGGGCGTTTCTCGGTGTCTGATGCGAGTCCGTCGACTTTCATCCCCAGATAAGCCTCGAGCGCGAAGCGCACCACGTCAGAGCGCGTCGGAACCGTGTCGAGCGACTTGGCGAATTCGATGCGTCCGGCATTAGTCATACCCGCGATTTCCGGTGTGACGTGGACGTTCAGCTGATTCCGTCGCATGGCATCAGATCCCATCGTAAGCATATAGCGACGCCGAAGAACTCATCAGTAAAAAGTATTAAAAGAGATGAAAAAATATCGCTTGTGAAGATATATCTATCCGCGATAGAAGTACAGGATGCCCACCCGCGATACCCGTACCCCCTACGATGCCGGCCCCAGGCGTCCGCAGCTCCGGGCGGGCGGGGCATTGCGCAAATGCACCGTCAAGGTTTCGCTGTCTTCCCTCGGGGTGATCCAGTGAGTACAACGGTCCAACCGAATCCCTTCGCAACGCGCGGTGAGAACGAGCGCAAGGTTCTCCAGCGCGATCCGAATCCGCATATCTTCCGCCCGTTTGCACTACGCTCGATTTCGACACGCAACCGCATTGTCGTCTCGCCGATGTGCCAATACTCCGCGACCGACGGCATATCTAACGACTGGCACTTCCAACATCTCGCGTCACGTGCGGTGGGCGGGGCTGGAGTAGTGTTCACCGAGGTCACGCATATCGAGTCGCGCGGCCGCATTACGCCCTATTGCCTCGGTCTATGGAATGACGAGCAACGCGATGCTTTCGTTCGCATCACGAGCTTTATCAAAGCGCAGGGGGCGTTGGCCGGAATCCAGATCGGACATGCCGGCCGCAAAGGGTCCACTGGACGCGCGTATGGCGGTGGAAAGCCACTTACGCCAGACATGGGCGGCTGGGAGGTGATCGCACCATCGCCGATTCCCTATGCCGATGACCATCTTGTGCCGCGCGAGATGGATCAAGAGATGATCGGTGCCATGGTGGAATTGTTTGCTGCGAGCGCGAGGCGTGCCCGCGAAGCAGGTTTCGAAGTGCTTGAGATCCACGCAGCACATGGGTACTTGATTCATCAGTTTCTGTCGCCCGTGTCCAACCAGCGCACAGACCGCTACGGCGGGAGTTTTGAGAACCGTATCCGGTTCTTGCTTGAGGTCATTGACGCAGTTCGCTCTCAATGGCCGGACGAGCTGCCGCTGTTCGTTCGTATCTCGGCGATTGATTGGATCGAGGGCGGCTGGGATTTGGAAGCGAGCGTGAGACTAGCAAGATTGCTCAAAGCGGAAAAGAAAGTCGACCTGCTTGATTGCTCGAGCGCCGCGCTGAGTTCCCGGCAGAAGATCACGATCTATCCGGGTTATCAGGTACCGTTCTCGGCGGCGATCCGCAGTGGTGCCGGAATCGCGACCGGCGCGGTTGGTCTGATCAACAGCGCGGACATGGCGGAGTACATTGTGCGCACCGGCCAGGCTGATTTGATTTTTCTTGGCCGCGCCATGCTTGGCGACCCGTACTGGCCCATCCATGCGGCAAAGGCCCTGCGCACCAACTTCCCATGGCCTTGGCAGTACGAGCGTGGCGATATTTACTGATGTTCGTCGTGCGTCAGCTGCGTCACGGATATGCGCGCCATGACTGCGAAACCCAACCCAATTGTCTGAACGCTAGTCCTCGCCGCCTCACGCCCGCCAGTTTCGCACGCCTGGGTAAGCCGGGTTTAGACCACCAGGCCGTTGCGGTTCTCGGCGAGCACGTTGTCCATATAGGCGGCCATCACTCCAGCCTTCGCGGACTTCGTCGCGAGCTTGGCGCCGGGGTCGGTCTCGCTCTCATGGGTGTCATTGGCGCGCGTCCGGCGTTTGATGTCCACCTCCAAATTGCCTCGCATGCAAGAAATCGGCGTCGGCACGCCGTTCATTGCGAACGCTCGAACGTGCTCGCGAACAACAAAGTGAGGACGGTGAGCGACCTCAGGGGCACGATCTTCGCGATCGTCGCGCAGCGAATGATCGACCTCGTCGATTTCCTCCTCGAGTTCTACGGGGGCGTGCTCCCGCAGAAGTGCAGGTGCGACCAAGGCGTGAATAGACTCACTATCTCGTGCGCGCCGGAAGTCGTACGTTGCGGTAGGGGCTGATTCATGTCGATGGAAGTCGTGATTGCGCAATCCTTCGTGAACGGAATCGCACTGGGCATGCTCTATCTGTTGATGGCGGTCGGATTTACGCTCGTCTTCGGCACCATGCGCGTGGTGAACTTCGCACACGGCGAGTTCTACATGCTGGGTGCATTTGTCATGTATTTCGCCGTGGTGCGCGCTGAACTGCCGTTTCTCGTGGCGATCGGAGCGGCCTTTTTCCTAATGGCCATTCTGGGCGGCGTAGTCGAACGCGTTGTCTTCCATCCGTTCCGCGGACACGAGCTCAACGGCATGATCGCGTCCATCGGCGTCGGGCTGATCATGCAGAATCTGGCGCTTATGGCATTTGGAGCGTCGCCGCTGGCAATGCCGTCATACGTCAGCGGCGTGTTGCGGGTTGGGCCGATGGTGCTTCCGAATTCCAGGCTCTTTGCAATCGGCATCTCGCTGCTGACGCTCGCCTGCTTTTACGGCATCATCATGTACACCCGGCTGGGACGCGCGCTGCGGGCGGTGGTGCAGGATACGGAAATCGCAGCCGCTTACGGTATCCGGCCCGGCGTGATCTATCCAGTCGGTTTCGCCCTGGGCGTAGGGCTCGCCGGCATTGCCGGTGCGGTCATGGCCCCGCTGTTCTCGGTCTCGCCATTCATCGGGCAGACGCCGCTACTCAAGGCGTTCTTGGTTGTAGTCCTCGGCGGCATTGGATCGATTCCCGGTGCGGCGGTGGCAAGCCTGCTAGTCGGGCTCATAGAGAGTTTCGGTGCGACATTCATAGGGGCAACAATGGCCGACGCGTTGGTGCTTCTCTTGGTCATCGTGGTCCTGGTGCTCCGTCCCCACGGACTGCTTGGGCGCAACGAGAGGCTGGCGTGACTTCGGCGGTTGGACTGAGGCTAAGGAATTGGCTCTGGCCCGCCGATCCAACCGGACGGTCGAACTCGCGCGTCACGGTCGGGCTAGTGTTCGGAGTCATCGCTGTGGCTCCGGCCTTCTTGGATAACTCGTTCTATCACCACATCGCAGTGATGGTCTGCCTGAACATCATAATGGTCAGCGGGCTGGGGCTGATTGCGCGCGTCGATCAGCTATCGCTAGCACACGGCGCTTTCGTTGGAATTGGTGCCTATGCATCGGCCTTGGCAGTCATGCGACTGGGTGCGCCCTTCGCCGTCGGTTTGCTGCTAGCGACGATCGTGCCGGCTCTGGTGGCGGCCGGTCTTGGACGGGTGATCCTGCGTCTGCGTGGTGTCTACTTCGTGCTCGTGACATTCGCCTTCAATGAACTGTTCCGCCTGGTGATGCTCGAAGTTCCCTCGATTTCCGGAGGGACTAACGGCATCGGGAACATCGCATCCGCATCCTTCGGCGCACTGCAGATCGTCGGCAAGCGTGGCTTCTATGCAGTGGCTTTGATCGCCGCCGTCCTGTGTGTCGCCTTCGTCTGGGCCACGCTTCGCTCGCCTACCGGCCGAGCCTTCGCATCGATCGCCGAAAACATGTCGCTTGCTCAAGCCAGTGGATTGGACACGCGGAGATTCCAGGGTCTTGCCTTTGGGTTGGGCAGTGGGATGGCCGGGCTGAGCGGCGGTCTTATGGCGCACTACATCGGGTTTATTTCCCCCGAAAGTTTCACCTTCTGGCTATCGGTGCATTGCATCATCATTCTTGTGATTGGCGGTCGCTACTCTGTCTTGGGTCCGGTGCTCGGCTCACTACTTCTTACGCCTCTGCCTGAGGTTCTGCGCGGAGCAGTCCAGCTGCAGTACGTCATCTATGGCGTCTTGCTGATCCTGATCATGCGCTTTATGCCAGGGGGGCTCGCAGATGTCCTGAATTGGCTGCTGCGGCGTAAGCCCGCACCCAGACAGACTCCGTGATGAACGACGCTCTACTCGAGTTCCAGGGCGTGACCGTTCGTTTCGGCGGATTGCACGCGCTGAGCGATGTAACGTTCTCGATTCGTCAGGGAGA
>JAHDXY010000317.1 GCA_023384005.1 Burkholderiaceae bacterium
GGTTCGCCAGCGGCAGGTCGGCGATGGGATAGGGTGCGGGGAGTTTCGGCGAGAGTGTCAATCGGCGCGCAAAGTTGACCCCGGATCGGCGTCCAATATTGACCCCCTCGTAGTGCGCGACGGTGAGCGCCCGACCGGGTGGAGCTGGTCCGGGTTGCGCAGCCCGGTCGGGCGCGTCGGTGAGACTTTCCGGCTTTAGCTTTGAGTGCGGTTCTTGAAGCGCCAGGATTCGTTGCCGGTCTCGATGATCTCGCAGTGATGGGTGAGCCGGTCGAGCAGAGCGGTGGTCATCTTGGCGTCGCCGAAGACGGCGGGCCATTCCCCAAACGCCAGGTTGGTGGTGATGATGACGCTGGTGCGCTCGTAGAGCTTGGATACGAGGTGGAAGAGCAACTGTCCGCCGGCCTGGGCGAAGGGGAGATAGCCGAGTTCGTCGAGCACGACGAAGTCGAGCCGGGTCAGGTAGTCGGCGATGCGTCCCTGCTTGCCGGAGCGGTGCTCGGTCTCCAGCCGGTTGACCAGATCGACGACGTTGAAGAAGCGGCCACGGGTTCCAATGCGGATGAGTGCGCGGGCGATCGCGATGGCCAGATGCGACTTGCCCGTGCCGGTGCCGCCGATGAGCACGGCGTTGCGCTGGTCGGCGACGAAGGCGCCGGTGGCGAGGTCGCGCACGAGCGTCTCGTTGACGGGCGTGCCGGGGAAGTCGAAGTCGTCGATGTCCTTGGCCAGCGGCAGCTTGGCGACGGTGAGCTGGTACTTGATGGAGCGCGCCTGCTTCTCGGCGATCTCGGCCGACAGCAGGTCGCCGACAACCCTCGGCGGCTCGTGCTGACGCTTGATCGCGGTGGTCATGATCTCGTCGTAGGCGCTGCGCATGCCGTAGAGCTTCAGCGCTCCCATCAGGTCCAGAACCTGGGTGCGTTCCATCAGCTTGCCCTCCTGAGGCTGTCGTAGCGGGCGCAGTCGGCCTGCGGCTCGTGTCGCAGGCGCAGCGCGTCGGGTGTGAGGATGGTGATGGCCGGCGCCGGATCGCGGCGTCGGGCCAGGATGTTGAGAATGACGGCGGACGAGCAGACGTTCTCGGCAAGCGCCTGCTGGCAGGCGGTCTCGACGGCATCGAGCCCATCCGACAGCACCGCCGTCAGGATCGACACCATCTGCCGGTCGCCGTCGTCGGCAGCCTTAAGCCTGCGCCTGACCCGCTCCATCGCCGACGGAAGTTCCCAGCCCTGGAACGGCGCACCGTTGCGTAGCGCGCCGGGCTTGCGCGCCAGCACCGGGACGTAGTGCCATGGATCGTAGACCGTCTGGTTGCGGCCGAACGAGCGGGCATGCTCGCCCACGATCGTGCCGTCCTGGCGCACGACGATGCGATCGGCATAAGCCTGGATCTCGACGGGCCGGCCGACCGCGGTCGACAGCACCGAGTACTTGTTGTTGTCAAAGCGCACGGTGCAGGTCTTCGAGACCGAGGCGGGAACGGTGTGGAATCCGTCGAATGGACCGCGATACTCGACAAGCTTGCCGCGCTCCTCCTCGAACACGTCCCAGATGGTGCGCTCCGGCTGGTCGATATGGCGATGGGCTTTGGCGTAGGCGACGCACTTGTCGAGCAGCCAGGCGTTCAGCTCCTCGTAGCTCTTGAAGCGCAGCCTGGGCGTGAAGAAGCGCTCGCGCACCAGGCCGACCTGGTTCTCGACCTGCCCCTTCTCCCAGCCCGAGGACGGCGTGCAGGCAACCGGCTGGACCAGATAGTGGCTGCACATCTGCAGGAAGCGGCGGTTGTACTGCCGATCCTTGCCAAGGAAGACCGTCTCCACCGCCGTCTTCATGTTGTCGTAGATGCCGCGCGTGCAGGCGCCGCCGAAGAAGGCGAAGGCCCGGTCGTGGGCGTCGAAGACCATCTCCTGCGTCTCGCGCGGATAGGCCCGCACGAACATCATGCGGCTGTGGCAGAGCCGGACGTGGGCGACCTTCACGGTCACCGTCACGCCGGCGAGCAGGACGATCTCGTGGCTCCAGTCGAACTGGTAGGCTTCGCCTGGCGCGAAGAGAAGCGGCACGTACGCCTCGGCGGCCGCCGATCCTCTCGTCTTCGCCCAGCTCCCCGCGTATCGGCGCACGGCGTCGTAGCCACCCTCATAGCCGAGCGCGCGCAGTTCCTCATAGATCCGGATCAGCGTCAGTTGCTCGCGCGCCGCCTTGCCGAGATTGCCGTTCAGGAGCCCGTCGAGCTGGTCCTTCCACGGTCCGATCTTCGGCTTCGGTTGTCGCTCCCGCTCATAGGAAAACGATGTCTCATCAGACCTGAGGATCTTGCGGACGGTGTTGCGCGACACGTGCAGCTCGCGGCAGATCCGCTTCAGCGACCATCCCTGCACATGAAAGGCACGCCGAACCCGGGCAATCGTGTCCACTGTCTTCATCCCCTCTCCACCCGCTCGCCAAAACGAACGGATGGTCGCAGATCGACTTCACGAGGGGGGTCAAAATTGGACGCCGATCCTCCCGTCTAGGGGGTCAAAATTGCACGCCGATTCACACTTGGTCCTGGCGCGGCCGATGCCGATCGTGCGCACGAACAGGCCCATCCTCGATTTCTGCTGCGCAAAGACATGCTCGACGAAAGCGCGGATCTTTGAGCGGCGGCCATTAGCCCGCGACGTCGCCTCGCTCATCGGCCGGCCCTTCGGTTTCTTGTGGTGGATGTCGGAGACGTAGCCGTTCTTCTCCAGCCACTCCTCGTTCGTCCTGGAGCGATAGGCGGTGTCCGCCCAGACCGTCGAGCCGGTGTTGCCGCGATTGAGCACGTTGCGGAGCTGCGCCCCGTCATAGGCCGAGGCGCTCGTGACGTTCCATCCGCGGATGAAGCCGTGGCGTCGATCGATCGAGGCGTGGTTCTTGTAGCCGAAGGCCGGAATGGCGATGTCGCGCTGCCGGGCCTTTCCATCCTCCGCCACCTTGGCCTTCGAGAACTTTACCGTCCAGCGGGCATCGCGATCCTTCTGGCGCAGCTTGGCCGGCTTGTCCTTCCATGCGTCCGGAACCTTGCCCGCCTTGATGTCAGTCTTCTCCGCGTCGGTGTTGCGCTGCTTAGGCGCCGCCACGATCGTCGCGTCCACGATCTGGCCGCCCATCGCCAGATACCCGGCCTTGGTGAGGTGCTTGTCGAAGCGTACGAACAGGTTCTCGACCGCCTTCGCCTGCGTGAGGTGTTCGCGGAACAGCCAGATCGTCTTGGCGTCGGGAACCCGATCCCCGAGCCCCAGCCCGAGAAAGCGCATGAAGGACAGCCGATCCTGGACCTGGAACTCGGCCTGGTCGTCCGACAGGCCATAGAGCGCCTGCAGAACCATGATCTTGAACATCATCACCGGGTCGTAGGGCGGCCTGCCGCCTCTGGTGCCATCCGAGCGCTTCAGCGCCTTCACCAGCGACTTGCGGAAAACCTCCCACGGCACCAGCGCGTTCAGCTTCTCCAGCGGATCGCCGGCTTCGCTCAGCCGTACATAGCGCTCGTCGATGTCCCAGAACCCGGCCTGTCCCCGCATTCGCAGCCTCCAGCAAACCACCGCCGCAGTGAATCACGAAACGGTTGGAATGGGGAGGTTCTTCGAGGTGTCCAGGCGTGCATCGCGCCGGAACGCACCGATACTGCTAGCGGCCCTTGCGCTTGCGGCCGAGACCCATCTTCTTCGCGAGTTGCGAGCGGGCCTGGGCGTAGTTCGGAGCGACCATCGGGTAGCTGGGGTCGAGGCCCCACTTCTCGGGGTACTGATCGGGAGACAATCCGTAGTGCGTCATCAGGTGCCGCTTGAGCGACTTGAACTTCTTCCCGTCCTCCAGGCAGATGATGTAGTCGTCGTGAACCGACTTCTTCGGATTGACAGCGGGTTTCTGCTTCTCAACCATCGGTTGCTCGGCCGCTCCGCCGACGCGACCAAGTGCCGCATGGACGTCGGCAATGAGATTGGGAAGTTCCCCGACCGGAACGGGGTTGTTGCTGACATAAGCCGCCACGACGTCGGCCGTCAGCTCCAGCAGCATTTCGCTGTTTTTTGCCGGTGATTCTGCGAGATTTATTTTCTTCTAGCCCCAATTAAAACTTCTGCCCGAGCCTCTGCTTCAGCAAAAAGCTCGCACTACATCGACGCAAAGGAAGGCTGTTCCGCCGATTCGCGTCTGAATTTCTTTTAGAACGCGCGTTCAGTAAATCAAGTCTATCCCGCCGAATTTCTCTACAAAGTGATAATTTTACTATTGGTTCTTGCAGTGCGACAAATACAACCAAAAGGCGATAATTCTGCCCTGCGTTGAAATTTGGCGCGTATCGCTGTGCATTAGTGCCCTCAGGCCACGACATGGGCCGGGTCGACACCATGGCCCGCACGATCAAGGGCGGCAAGGGATCGTTCTTGACGGTCTCTACTCGCTTCTCCGGGAGGATTTCTTCGGGGCGGTTCACCAATTCCGGACCGGGCGGGTCCGATCGTCTCTAAGGATTCGCTTTCTACCACGATTGCGGCAATTTTCGATATCTTTAGGCAATCCGTGCGGCCGAAGACTATCGGGCTACAGCCCGGCGGATGTGGGCGCAGACGCGAAGAGTTTCCCGCCGGCGAGCGCCCGCGGCGTAAGGACAACAGAGTGATCCAGATTCGACAGGATATACTTTAGACTACGGCCGACGTGCCAAGAACGAGCGGAGACATGATGACGGATCTCGATGGAGCACAGGGTTCTGGCCTGCCGGCGGACCGGCCGGCGCCCGACGATCGGCGGATCGCCCGCACGGAGCAGGCCTTCACC
>JAHDXY010000318.1 GCA_023384005.1 Burkholderiaceae bacterium
AAACCGCGCATCTCGCCCATGCGCCCGCAGATGAAGCGCTGCGGCAGGTCGAGCTGCGCGAGCAGCTTCGCGACTTCCCCCTGGTGCCCGAGCTCGTCGCGCGCCCCGGTGACAACGAACGGCGCGCCCAGCGTCGGCTGCGGTGAAAGCGCACGGGTCCTTGCGCGGCCGACCGCGATCGGCTCGCCGTCGACCTCGATTTCACGGCCCTCGAGCGCGAAGGCCTCCTCGCCCCTTGCCAACGGTACCCTCAAGCCGAGTCGGCCGCGCCGCGGCAGCAGCAACTCGCCGTTCGAGGGCGATACGCGGATTTCGAGCAAGCCGGCGAGCGGCTCGGAGTCGATCCACGGCAGACACCCCGCCACGGCGCGCCATAGGGCCCGATGATAGTGCGGCGCGAGCCGCGTGCCCCGGATCTCGAATACGACATCGACCATCGGGTTCATCGTTCGCCGCCAGGCTGTCCGTCCGACCAGCCGAGCAGTGCCTCGCCGAGCGCGCGTGCGCTGCCCGGGTCGACGTCGAACACCGTGAACCTGCGTCCTTCGCGGATCCTGATCCGCAACAGGCTCATCGCGCCCTCGACTTCATAGTCGACCTGCTGCAACTCGATCTGCTGCCCGCCGATCGGGATTTCCAGCACCGCGATTGGTGTGAGTCTCAGCTTGTCCATCGGGTCGATTCGGGTATCGTGGGCCAGTGTTCGCGCCAGCGCCGCCGGCGATTCCGATTGGGCAGTCTTGCGCGCTCGCCGTCCATAGCCAGTGCCGGTGGGAGCGCCTACTCCCTTTGGGTAGGTCGATTCACGCCTTCCGGTCGACAAGAATAGCCGACGAGGGGGATGGTCGCCGTTGCGGGGGCTTCGTAGGATCGAAGCGAGATGCCTGAGGCAGCGGGTGTGTTCGCGCGTTTCGTCGCGCACGCGAGAAGGAGGATCCGATGGCTTCAACCAAGAAGACGATTGACACACCGAACCTGGACCAGCTCGAGAGCGGCCCCTGGCCCAGTTTCGTCACCGGGCTCAAGCGGCTCGCCAACGACAAACCGTACATGGCCGGCGTGCTCGGCCAGCTCGAGACCTCGTACCAGACCCGCAAGGGCTACTGGAAGGGCGGCACGGTGAGCGTGTTCGGCTATGGCGGCGGAATCATCCCGCGCTTTACCGAACTCAAGGACGAGAACGGCAAGCCGAAGTTCCCCGAGGCGGCCGAGTTCCACACGCTGCGCGTGATGCCCCCGCCCGGAATGCACTACAACACCGACGTTCTGCGCAAGATGGCCGACATCTGGGAGCGCCACGGCTCGGGCCTGATCGCATTCCACGGGCAGTCGGGCGACATCATGTTCCAGGGTGCCACTTCGGCCAACGTTCAGCCTGCCTGGGACGAGATCAACGAACTGGGGTTCGACCTCGGCGGCGCCGGCCCCGCGGTGCGCACCTCGATGTCGTGCGTGGGCGCGGCGCGCTGCGAGCAGTCCTGCTACGACGAGGCCGCCGCGCATCGCGAGGTGATCAACACCTTCCTCGACGACATCCACCGCCCGGCGTTGCCGTACAAGTTCAAGTTCAAGTTCTCCGGTTGCCCGAACGATTGCATGAACTCGGTGCAGCGCGCCGACATGGCGGTGATCGGCACCTGGCGCGACAACATTCGCACCGACGACGAGCTCGGACGCAAGTGGTTCGCCAAACACGGCATGCACGAACTAGTGCGCGACGTCGTCACCCGCTGCCCGACCAAGACCATCCAGATCAAGCCGGTGGGCGAAGTGTCAAAGGGCGCGACGATCTCCAGCGTCGCGCTCGATGACGAGAACAGCCTCGAAATCGACAACCGCGACTGCGTGCGCTGCATGCACTGCATCAACGTGATGACCGGCGCGCTCGCGCCCGGCAACGACAAGGGCGCGTCGATCCTGATCGGCGGCAAGCGCACGCTGAAGATCGGCGATCTGATGGGTACGGTCGTCGTGCCGTTCATGCCGCTCAAGGACGAGGACGATCGCGCGAGGCTGATCGACCTGGGCCAGAAAGTGATCGAGTTTTTCGCCGACAACGCGCTCGAGCACGAGCGCACCGGCGAGATGATCGAACGAATCGGTCTGGTGAACTTCCTCGAAGGCATCGGCGTCGAGGTCGACCCGAACATGGTGTCGACCCCGCGCACCAACCCCTACGTGCGCACCGACGGCTGGGACGACGAAGTCGAGAAGATCAACGCGCGCAAGGCCGCGGCCTGAAGAATCGGAGACAGACGCAATGGACCAGGCTACACAGGCACCCCCGCAGGCAGCGAAACCCGCGCCGCCGCCCACGCCGCGCCGCGCCAAGGAAACCGGCGTGCCGGACAACAAGCAGTACATGCACCCGACGCTGCTGCGCAACTATGGCAACTGGAAGTACCACGACCGCCCGCGCCCCGGAGTGCTGCGCCACGTCTCGCATTCCGGCGACCAGGTGTGGACGGTGCGCGCCGGCACCCAGCGACAGATGGACGTCTATACGATCCGCACCCTTTGCGACATCGCCGACAAGTACGCCGAGAGCCACGTGCGCTTCACGATCCGCTCGAACATCGAGTTCATGGTCGCAGACGAAGCCAAGGTCGCTCCGCTGATCGTCGCGCTCGAGTCGGCCGGCTTCCCGGTCGGCGGCACCGGCAACTCGATCTCGATGATCTCTCACACCCAGGGCTGGCTGCACTGCGACATCCCGGGCACCGACGCCTCGGGCGCGGTGAAAGCGCTGATGGACGACCTCTACGAGGAGTTCAAGCGCGAGGAAATGCCCAATCGCGTGCACATGTCCACGTCGTGTTGCGAGATCAACTGCGGCGGACAGGCCGACATCGCGATCATCATCCAGCACACCAAGCCGCCGAAGATCAACCACGACCTGGTCGCCAACGTCTGCGAGCGCCCGGCGGTGGTCGCGCGCTGTCCGGTCGCGGCAATTCGCCCCGCGCTGGTCAACGGCAAGCCCTCGCTGGAGATCGACGAGAAGAAGTGCATGTGTTGCGGCGCCTGCTACGCGCCGTGCCCGCCGATGCAGATCAACGACCCCGAGCACTCCAAGCTCGCGATCTGGGTCGGCGGCAAGAACTCCAACGCCCGCGGCAAGCCCACCTTCATGAAAATGGTCGCCAGCGGCCTGCCGAACAACCCGCCGCGCTGGCCCGAAGTGAGCGAAGCGGTCAAGAACATCCTCAGCGTGTACAAGGAGGACGCCCGCGCCTGGGAGCGGATGGCGGACTGGATCGAGCGCATCGGCTGGCCGCGCTTTTTCGAGAAAACGGGGCTGCCCTTCACCAAGTACCTGATCGACGACTGGCGCGGATCGCGCGCGAGCCTGAACGCGTCGACCCACATCCGGTTCTGAACCGGCGTTCCTGAACATCCGCTTGCGGGAAAGGCCGCTCACGAATGAAGCTGGCGATTCTGGTCAACGAGGGGCCTTATCAGCACCAGGCGAGCGACTCGGCCTACCTGTTCTGCAAGGCCGCGATCGCCAAGGGCCACGAGGTGAGCCGCGTGTTCTTCTATCACGACGGCGTGAACAACGCGAACCGCCTCACCGAGCCGCCGCAGGACGACCGCAACATCGTCGCGCGCTGGTCGCGACTCGCCTCGGAGCACAAGGTCGACCTCGTGGTGTGCGTGGCCGCGGCGCTGCGCCGCGGCGTCAAGGAGGAGATCCTGGCGCCGGGATTCCGGATCTCGGGCCTGGGGCAACTGGTCGAGGCCGGCATCGAGGCCGACCGCCTCCTGACCTTCGGCGACTGAGGCGAACGCGATGTCGGTGCAGAAGAAGTTCATGTTCGTGAACCGCAAGGCGCCGCACGGCACGATCTACGCGCTCGAGTCGCTCGAGGTGGTGCTGATCACGGCGGCCTTCGACCAGGACGTGTCGCTCGCATTCGTCGATGACGGCGTGTACCAGCTCAAGCGCGGGATGCAGACCAAGGGCATCGAGACCAAGAACTTCTCGCCCACCTATCGCGCGCTCGACGGCTACGATGTCGAGAAGCTGTACGTCGAACGCGAATCGCTCGAAGCGCGCGGGCTCGCCGCGGAAGACCTGCTGGTCGACGTTCAGGTGCTCGGCCGCGCAGAACTTGCCGAGCTGATGGACACCCAGGACGTGGTGCTGAGCTTCTAGGAGCCTGCGAAGATGCTGCATATCGTCAACAAATCCCCCGGCGCGAGCGACGCGCTCGCCGCGGCGCTGCGCCTTGCGAAGTCGGGCGCGCTGCTGCTCACCGAAGACGCTGTCTACGCGGCCACCCGGGGTAACCCCGCGGAGCAGTCGATCCGCGATGCGGCTTCGCGCCTGAAGGTCTACGTGCTCGCGCCCGATCTCGAAGCGCGCGGCATGGCCGATCGCCTGCTCGACGGCGTCACGCCGGTCGACCATGCGGGCTTCGTCGACCTGGTCGTCGAGCAGCCCAACTGCCAGTCCTGGCTCTGACCGGCACGATCACTTCCACATCAACAGATCACGAACGTACAAGGGAGAATGAGATGTCAACCATCGACGTCGCCGGAAAATCGATCGAAACCGACGAGGAAGGCTACCTGGTCAACCTGTCCGACTGGACCGAGGAGGTGGCAGGCGAGATCGCAAAGACCGAGAACATCGAGATGAGCGATTCGCACTGGGAAGTGGTGAACTTCCTGCGCGAGTACTACGAGGAGTTCCAGATCGCTCCGGCCGTGCGCGTGCTCACCAAGGCGATCGGGACGAAGCTGGGCGCCGACAAGGGCAACAGCACCTATCTCTACGAGCTGTTCCCCTACGGCCCG
>JAHDXY010000005.1 GCA_023384005.1 Burkholderiaceae bacterium
AACTCGGGGAACTTGGTGATCACCGGACCAATCGACTCGAGCACTTCCCTCACCGCCTGATGAAACTCGAGTTCACCAGGATTTCTTGCCGCCACCTGCCGGTAAATCGCCTCGGTCTTCTTCTCCAATGCCACTACCATCATTTCTCCGCTCGATCAGAATTGATATAAGGGAACTTCGCGCGCAACGGAATTAGACGTCGCACGAGTGCGCGAGGACTAGCCACCGGAATCAAGAAAGAGCCAACTGGCTGGCTGCGTTGCGTTGAATTCGCTGACAGGCGCTTCATCGAGGCGCTTCATCGGCCGCTGCGTCTGGTTGGCACGCCGACACGGAGATCTGACTACTTGGGAAACTGCGGTCAACGAGATGCGGGATCGGAATCTACATCAGGGTCGATACCACGGCGGGACGATCAAATGACACTTGGGGCGCAAGCCGAGACTCTTGCGCACGGCATTCTCCGCGATTGCTGGGTGTTTACATCCCGATCACGCGGTATGCTCGATCGTACGAGCGCGACCCCGCTCGCCCAGCAACCTTCATTCGAGGTGAAGCCATGTCCGTTTTCCGACGCCTACGCCTACGCCTACGCCTACGCCTACGCCTGAGCGTCCTGCCGTGCGTTGTGGCAATCGGCGCGTTCGCCGCTCCGCTCGCCGTCCAAGCCGCCGACATCACGCTGACCTACGCTTTCTTCGCCCCTGCCGGGTCGTTTCCCGGGAAGCAGATGGCGCACTGGGCCGAAGAAGTCACCAAGCGCACCGGCGGCAAGGTCGCGGTCAAGACCTTCCCCGCCAGCACGCTGCTGGGCGCACGCGACATGTACGACGGCGTGACCAAGGGCGTGGCCGACATCGGGCTCGGAGCGCCCTCCTACGATCCCGGGCGGTTTCCGCTCACCTCGGGCGTTTCCCTTGCGGTGGGATTTCGCGACGCGACCGTCGCGAGCCGCACTCTCTGGGCGATCACCCAGGAGTTCAAGCCGAAGGAGTTCGAGGAGTTCAAGGTCATCGCGATGTTCACGACCGAACCCGGTTACATCCAGTCCAGGTCGCCGGTGAGCAACTTCGTCGAACTCAAAGGCATGAAGTTGCGCGCCGCTGGCACCGGTGTTCCGGTGCTCAGTGCGCTGGGCGCGGCGCCGGTCGGCATGCCGATGCCCGAGGTGCCGCAGGCGGTGCAGACCCGGGTGATCGACGGAACGATGACCTCGCGTGAAGTCTTAAAGGACTTCAAGCTCGCCGGCTCGCTGAAGTACGTCACCGACTACCCCACGGTGGTCGTGACCTTCGCCGCGGTGATGGACGCGAAGCGCTGGGCCAGGCTTCCTGCCGACGTGCGCAAGGTGATCGATGATCTCGGGCCCGAGATGGCCGTCTGGACCGGGCGCTATCACGACCGCGAAAACGTCGGCGACGCGATGGCCTGGGCAAAGGCCGAGCACGGCCTCAAGGTGGTCGAAGTCGCACCGGGCGAGCGCGCCCAGTGGGATGCGCGACTCAAACCCCTCGAGGACGACTGGGTCAAGGAGATGAAGGCGAAAGGCTTGCCGGCCGAGAAGTACCTGGCGCGCCTGCGCGAGCTTCGCGACCAGTTCTCGAAACCCTGAGGTCGCGAATGCGGGATGCCGCCCAGGCGAAGGAAACGGGGCACGGGGCGGCGCCGTCGTTGCCACGGTGGGCCGTTCTCGTGCAGCGACTCAGCCAGCTCGCCAATCGCGCGCTCGCCTGGCTCGCGGGGACGGCGCTGGTCGCGATGATGCTGCTCACCGTGGCAGACATGGCGCTGCGCGCCTACGGGCGCCCGCTCGCAGGCTCGTACGAAATGATCGGCTGGCTTGCGGCGGTCGCGGTTGCACTGGCGCTGGGCTACACGCAGGTGCACCGCGGGCACGTGTCGATCGACCTTGCGCTCAGGCACCTTCCGGCGCACGCGGCGAAGTGTGCGGAGGTGGCGACCCGCCTCGTTTCACTGGCGCTGTTCATCGCCGTGGCGTTCTACGTCTTTCGCTACGGCGGCGTCCTCCAGGAAACCGGCTCGCTGTCCGAGACGCTCAAGGCGATCGTGTTCCCCTGGGTCTACCTGGTCGCCGTGGGTGTCGCCGGGCTGGCGCTCGCGCTGCTCGCCGACTTGCTGTGCGCACTCGCCCGTGTGCACGGTGCTTCGCGCGGCAGCCGCTGACACGCGTCGCCGGACGAGCGAAAGGGGAATCCTCTGGATCCGGTTCTCGCCGCCGTCCTCGGACTGGTGGTCATGTTCGTCCTGATGCTGCTGGAGATGCCGATCGCCTTCGCGATGCTGGCGGCCGGACTGCTGGGCAACGCCTATCTGCTCTCGGGCGAGGCCGCGACCCACCTTCTGGCCACCAACGTTTGGGACCAGTTTTCCTCCTACGGGCTGAGCGTGGTTCCGCTGTTCGTGCTGATGGGGCAGTTCGCGTATCGCGCGGGAATCACCGAGAGGCTCTACCGCGCCGCGTACACATGGGTCGGAAGCCTGCCGGGTGGCCTCGCGGGAACGACGATCGCGGCCAGCGCCGGGTTCTCGGCGATCTGCGGATCGAACTCCGCGACCACCGCGACGATGGGCACGATAGCGCTGCCGGAAATGCGCCGCTACAACTACCATCCGGCGCTCAGCGCGGGCGCTGTCGCGGTGGGCGGAACGCTGGGCGTGGTGATCCCGCCCAGCGTCGTATTGATCGTGATCGCGGTGCAGACCGAACAGTCGTTGCTGCGTCTTTTTCTCGCGAGCATCGTCCCCGGCCTGATCCTGGCGCTGCTGTTTCTCGCGACGATCGTTGCGCTGTGCCTGCGCAATCCGGAACTCGGGCCGCTCGGCCCGAGAACGAGCATGCGCGCGAAGATGGCTTCGCTCTCCGGAGTGATCGAGACGCTCGCGCTGTTCGGGCTGGTGATCGGCGGGCTCTATCTGGGGTGGTTCACGCCCACGGAGGCGGGAGCGGCCGGCGCATTCGGCGCCCTGCTGATCGGGCTGGCGCGGCGCAAGCTGTCCGCGCGCGGACTGGTCCAGGCCGTCGCCGAGACACTGCGGATCTCGTCGATGGTCGTCCTGCTGATCACCGGAGCGGTGCTGTTCGGGCGCTTTCTCACCGTTTCGCGCCTGCCCTTCGAACTCGCCGACTGGGCGGCGGCGCTTCCGGTGTGGCCCGGCGTCGTGATCCTCGTCGTGCTGCTGATCTACGTGATCGGCGGCATGCTGATGGACGCGCTCGGTTTTCTGGTCGTGACGATCCCGATCTTTTACCCGCTGGCCGCTGCGCTCGGCTACGATCCGGTCTGGTACACGGTCGTGCTCACCGTCGTGACGACGATGGGCGCGGTGACTCCGCCGGTGGGCGTGAACGTGTTCATCGTGAGCGGGCTCGCCCCGGACATCCCGATCTACACGATCTTCCGCGGCGTCGCGTATTTCATCGTTTCGTATCTCGCCTGTATCGCGCTGATGTGGATCTTCCCGGACGTCGTTCTGTTGCTGCCGCGCTTGCTGCTCGACTGAACACGCACGCACGATGGATCGTCCCGCAGCTCGACCAGCGCGCAACCTCGAGGAAGCGTCGATGACCCCGGATGAGGAAAAGGAAGCGCCCGGCGCGCGCGTGTCGCCGCGCAACGCGAGACGGCTGTTCGACCAGCACGCGTGCATCGCCTTCCTGGAGCGCACTCACCGGCTGGTCCGGGTGTGCTCGCAGGTCGACCCGAAGCACGAACTCGCGGGGATCGCGCGCCGCTTCGAAGGCTCCAAGTGCGTGCTGTTCGAAGACGTCAAGGGCAGCGACTTCCCCGTCTTCACCGGCTTGCTCTGGAATCGCGAGACCGTCGGCGCGCTGTTCGGCGCGGCGGCGACACAGGTGCCGTTTCGCATCGCCGACGCGATCGGCCAGTGGCAGCGTGACCGGGAAGGCTCCGTGCCGCGCGTCCGGCGCAAGGCGCCCTCGAACGAGGTGGTCGAAGCGCGGGTCGATCTCGATCGACTGCCCATTCCAGTGCACGCGCTCAAGGATGGAGGGCGCTATCTCGACTGCTCGGTCGTGCTAGCCCGCAACCCGAAGACCGGAGGACTGAACACCTCGATCCACCGGATGATGGTGACCGCGAAGGATCGAATCACCTTCCTGATCGATCCCGGGCGCCACCTGGGCGAGTACGTCGAAGAGGCGGAACGTCGCGGCGAGCCGCTGCCGGTGACGATCAACAACGGCGTCGGACTGGCGCCGTGGATCGTCTCCACCCTGCCGCGACTGGGCGACGGCAAGCACACCGTCGCGCACCACCTGCTGGGCCGCGCGCTCGACCTCGTTCACCCGCAGACTGGCGATGTTCCGGCCTACGCCGACGCGCAATTCGTGATCGAAGCCGAGATCCTGCCAGGGGTGCGCGAGTTCGAGGCCCCTTTCGCCGAGGTCACCGGGTACTACGGCGGTCGCGACAGGCGATGGGTGATGAAGGTCAACGCAATCACGCGGCGAAAGGACCCGGTCTTTCACACGCTGCTCTCGGGACGCGAGGTCTGGAATGCGGTCGGTTTCACCGCCGAAGCGGCGATCTTTCACGCCGTCAGCGCCAGCATTGCGCAAGTCAAGGCAGTGCACCTTCCCCCGGGCGGGTGCGGCTTCTACCAGGCGGTCGTACAGGTGGAGAATTCGCGTCGCGGATTGGGACATGAAGTGATCGACGCGACCTTCAAGGCGTTTCGTTCGCTGCAGCGTGTCGTCGTCGTCGACACCGACGTCGACATCTTCGATCCGGTCGACGTCGACTGGGCGATCACGACGCGCTTCGACGCCGATTGCGACCTCGTGCTGCTTCCGGATTCCGACGGCCATATCCTGAACCCGATCGTCAGGGTCGACCCGGACGGCAAGGGCGGCAAGGTCACCAAGGTCGGCATCGACGCGATGGCTCCATACGACCGGCGCGGCGAGTCCTTCGAGCGCGTCGAGTTCATGCAGGTCGACCTGAAAGACCACGACATCCGGTACTCGTAGCGGGGGGCGCCGCGCGCGGTGCCGCCCGATGGCGCCCGACAACGCCCGACAACGCCCGACAACGCCCGACAACGCCCGACAACGCCAGATAACGCCCGTCGCCGCTACGGCGCGACGTCTAGCGCTTGCGGCCCTTCCCCGCCGCGGCCGCGCGCTCGGGTTCTCCGCGACCGTGCGCCAGGCCGTGCAGCAGCAGGCCGTACAGTTCCGAGACGGCTTCGCGGTAGGACAGTTCCGTCGTGCACAGGAAATCGGGCTCGCAGATCCTGCGCAGCGACACGGTCATCACTTCCGCGACCAGGCGCGGGTCGATGCCGCGAAACACGCCCTGCTCTACGCAACGCTCGACGAGCGCGCGCAGCCCCTGCATCCGCTCGCGCGTGTGACGCCGCCACAGCGCACTCGCCGGCGGGTACGCGTCGATGTCGCGCATCGCCGCGCTCGAGAGCTTGCGGGCCGCCTCGAGCGCCGGGCGCAGGTAGGGCTCGAACGCGAGTTCCGGCGGCACCCCGACCGTCGCCTTGCTGCCTTCGTCGCGCAGCGTGCGCAGGTAGCGGTCCAGCACGCGAAGGAACAGCGCCTCCTTGGTCGGCGCGAGTTCGTAGAAGCTGCGGCGCGAGCAGCGCAGGCGCCGGGCGAGGTCGGCGACCCGCGCATCGCGAAATCCCTCCGCCAGGAAGATCGTCTCGAGATCGTCGAGCAGCCGCAGCTGCCGGGGCGTTGGTCGTGCGTCGCGAGCTTGCGCTTTCATTGGCCTCAGAATACTCTTGGCCGGCTGGTACCGGAAGGAATTGTTTGGTACCCGTTGCGTTTGGTACCGATTGCGATCGAAGCGCAGACCTGCTGTCAGGGGGTTGTCGCGGCGCGGACACGGAATCACCGACTCAGGGGCACGGACGGCTCGATGGGCTATCGGATCGGAATCGACGTCGGAGGAACCTTCACCGACTACCTGCTGCTCGAACCGGGCGGCGCCACGCGGGCGCACAAGGTGCTCTCCACACCCGACGATCCGTCGCGTGCGGTCCTGCAGGGTCTGGAAGAACTGGCGCTCGCGTGCGCGCTCCCGCCGGCGGAGTTCCTGCGGCGCGTCGAGATCATCGTGCACGGCACGACCGTGACCACGAACGCGGTGCTCACCGGGCGCTTCGCGCGCAGCGGGCTGCTCACGACGCACGGGTTTCGCGACGCCCTGCAGATGCGTCGCGGCGTGCGCGAATCGTTCTACGACAACAAGTTCACCGCGCCCGCGCCGCTGGTGCCGCGGCGGCTTCGCCTGCCGGTGCGGGGACGCATCGGGCACGACGGCGCCGAGATCGAATCGCTATCGGTCGACGACGTCGATGCCGCGATCCGCGCGCTCGAATCAAGCGATGTCGAGGCGGTCGCGATCTGCTTCATGCACGCCTACGCGAACCCGGCGCACGAGGAGGCCGCCGCCGAGCGCGTCGCGCGGCGCCTGCCCCAGGCGTACCTCTCGGTGTCGAACCGGGTGCTGCCGCAACTGCGCTTCTACGAACGCAGCAGCACCACGGTGCTCAATGCCGTGGTCGGCCCGATCCTGCGCCGCTACATGGAGAACCTGCAGCGCCGGCTCGCCGGGGGCGGTTTCACCGGGGTGTTGCGCGTGATGCAGTCAAACGGCGGCGTGGCCTGCGCCGACGCGGTGGCGGCGCTGGCCGCGTCGACCCTGCTCTCGGGGCCGGCGGCGGCGCCGAGCGCCGGGCTGGCCGCGATCGAACCCTACGGCGGCAACCGGTTCATCACCGTGGACATGGGCGGAACGAGCTTCGACGCGGCGATGATCGTCGACGGTTCTGCGTCGATCACGACCTCCGGCGCGGTCAATCGTTTCGCGATGGCGCTGCCGGCGATGGACATCGTCACGGTCGGCGCCGGCGGCGGATCGATCGCCTGGATCGAGCACGGGTTGTTGCGCATGGGGCCGCAGAGCGCGGGCGCCGACCCCGGACCAGCCTGCTATGGGCGCGGCGGCGAACGCGCGACCTGCAGCGACGCGAATCTGCTGCTCGGCTATCTCTCGCCCGAGTACTTCGCCGGCGGACGGATCCGACTCGACGCGCGCGCCGCGCTCGCCGCGGTCGAGCGCGACGTGGCACGACCGCTCGCCATGGATCCGATTCGCGCGGCGCACGGGATGTTCCGGGTGATGAACGTCAACATGGCCTCGGCGATCCGCGAGATCTCGGTGAAAAAGGGCTGGGATCCGCGCGAATTCCCGCTCGTCTGTGCCGGCGGCGCAGGCGCGATCCACGCGGCGATGATCGCGCGCGAACTCGGCATCCGGCGCGTGCTCGTGCCGCGCGACGCGTCGATCTTCTGCGCGGCCGGAATGCTTCGCACCGATCTCAAGCACGACTTCGTGCGCAGCCACGCGTCGCTGCTCGGCGGGGATGCAGCCGAGCACCCGCGCCTGCTCGCGCTGCTCGAGACGATGACCGCCGAAGCGGACGCTATGCTCGGCTCCGAGGGCATCGCGCCGGCGAAACGCCGTTTCGCGCTCTGGCTCGACCTCCGATACCTGGGCCAGTACCACGAGGTCTCGGTCGAGGTCCCGCTCGCCTGGCTGCAAGCGGGCGAATGGGACGCGATTCGCGGCGCCTTTCACGAGCGCCACGATCGCCTCTACGGCTACTCGCTGCGCGACGAGGCCACGCAAGTGCAACTGGTGAGCCTGCGACTGGCGGCCAGCGGCGAAACCGGAAAACCGCCAGCGGTGCACGAGCCGCTCGGGGGCGCCGACGCGAGCCCCGCGCTCAAGGGCCGGCGCCCCGTCTACCAGCCCGAGGCCGGCGGGTTTGCCGACACGCCGGTCTACGACGGCGAGCGGCTGGGCCACGGCAACCGGCTCGAAGGGCCGGCAATCGTCGAGAAAGTGACGACGACCGTATTCGTTCCGGCGGGATTCGAGCTCAGGGTCGACGCACTCGGCGGCTTTCTTCTCCAGGACCAGCCGATGGAGGCGCGAAAATGAACCAGGGCGGAACTCCTCGTGGCGGGGCTGGCCCCGATCCAGCGCTCGCGACGCACGACGCCGAGGTCGACCCGATCCTCGCTTCGGTGCTGCACCGGCGCCTGAAGTCGATCACCGAGGAGATGGGCCTGACGCTGTTGCGCACCACGCGCTCGCCGATCCTCAACGAAGCGCGCGATTTCGTCACCGGCATGTACGACGCGCGCGGGCAGATGCTCGAGCAGACCGAGTACATTCCGGTGCTCGCGTTCGCCCTGCAGCCTGCCTGCGAGCACGTCGTCGAGTTCTTCGGCGACGACATCCACGAGGGCGACGTCATCCTGCACAACGACGTGTTTTCGGGCGGCAACCAGAACAACGACGTCGCGGTGTTCCGGCCGGTGTTTCGCGACGAGGTGCTGGTCGCGTGGGCCGCGTGCAAGGGCCACCAGGCCGACATCGGCGGAGCGCAGGCGGGCGGCTACAACCCCGAGGCGCGCGAGGTCTGGCAGGAGGCGTTGCGCATCACGCCGGTGAAGGTGCACGAGCGCGGCAAGCTGCGACGCGACGTCTGGCGGATGATCTTCGCCAACATCCGCTACGGCATCGTCGAGGAGGACATCAAGGCGCAGATCGGCGCGACGCGCATCGGCGAGCGCGGCATGCACGAGCTGTTCGCGCGTTTCGACGCGCGAGTCTTCGACGCCTGCATCGACTACCTGTTCAGCGCATCGGAGCGCATGGTCCGGCGGGAAATCGCGGCGATACCGGACGGCGTCTACCGCGGCGAGAGCTGGGCCTACTACGACGGCGTGACCGAGGGCTCGAAGATGAAGATCGCGCTCGCGGCAACGGTGGCCGGCGACGAACTGACTGTCGATTTCACCGGCTCGTCGCCGCAAACGCCAGGCTTCGTCAACGCGCCCTACTCCGCCACCGCCTCGGCGCTGCTGCTCACCCTGCTGATGCTGATCGACCCGGAGGTGCCGCACAACGCCGGCATCCTGCGTCCGATCCGGATCATCAACCCGGAAGGCTCGTTTCTCAACGCACGCTTTCCCGCGGCGACGACCTTCGGCAATTCGATCACCGGCCCGACTTCGGACGCGATCTTCCGTGCCTTCTCGCACGCGCTGCCGAAGATGGTCACCGCGGGCTGGAACCGGATGATGGGCTTCACGATCACCGGGACCGACCCGCGCCACGAGCGTCCCTACGTCGACATCCTGTTCCTCGCGCTAAAGGGCGGATCGGGCGCGACCTGGGGCGCCGACGGCTACGATCACATCGGACTGATCAACTGCGCCGGCGGAATCCTCGCGCAGGACTACGAGATGTTCGAACTGCACGACCCGCACCGCCTCGTGCGCCACGAGTACGCTCGCGATTCGGCCGGCGCCGGTCGCTGGAGGGGCGGGCTGGGCGTGCAGACCGAGTTCGTGATCGACGGCGAGAACGTCACCGGCATCGCGTTTGGCGACGGCGTCGAGGAATCCGCGCGTGCCTTCGGCCTGTTCGGAGGTCGCCCGGGCAGCATCAACGAACTCACCCTCGGCTACCCCGACGACACGGTCCGCCGCCCCAAGGCCAAGGAGATCGTTCGCGGCATCCCGCGCGGCACGGTTTTCCGCCAGCATGCCGGCGGCGGTGGCGGCTACGGCGATCCGATCGAGCGCCCGCTGCAACAGGTGATCGACGACGTGATCGACGGATTGTTGAGTGTCGACGCCGCGCGCGAGGACTACGGTGTCGTGCTAGACCCCGCGACCTTCGTGCTCGACGAATCGGCCACGGCAGAGAGGCGCGGCCGATGAGCGCGCCGCGGATCGACCATATCGGGATCGTCGTCGACGACCTCGAAGCTGCGATCGCCGCGATCTCGAAGATGCTCCCCGGAGCGCCGCTGCTGCGGCGCTCGATCCCGGACGCCGGCCTCGAGGTCGCCGAATTCGCCGCCGCCAACGTCATCGTCGAACTTCTCCGCTACACCGATCGCGGCGAAGGGTTCGCTCGCGCGGTGATGGGCTCGACAACCGGCGTCAACCACCTGTCGCTTGCGGTCGACGACCTCGACGCGGCGCTCGACGCGCTGAGCGCCGCCGGGATCGAGCCAGCCGGAGGATTCCCGCGACATGGCGCGCATGGACGCATCGCGTTCCTGCCGCGCGATCCGCACACCGGCCTGCTGTTCGAGCTGTGTCAACCCGACGTCGGGCACGCGGCCGAGGACGGGACGCGATGAGCGCGACCGCACGGCGAGCAGCGCAGGACGGGACGCGATGAGCGCGAAGGCCAACCCCGAGCGCAGGCTGTGGAACGAGCCGATCGAGTCGATGTCGCGCGACGAGATGCGCGCGCTGCAGTGGCGCCGGCTGCGGGAGCAGATGCGATACAACTACGAGCGCTCGCCGGTTCATCGCGCGAAGTTCGAGCAGATCGGCGCGCGACCGCAGGACATCGCCAGCTTCGAGGATTTCGCCCGCATCGCGCCGATGACGAAGGACGAGCACCGCAGCATCCAGCAGGAGTCGCTCGAGCGCCACGGCAACCCTTACGCAATGATGGCCTGCGCCTCGCCTGAGGAGATCGTCCGGATCAACGCCACCTCGGGCACGACCGGCACGCCCACGCTGTACACGTTGACCGCGCACGACGTTGCGATCGTCAACGAGATGCACGCGCGCAAGTACTGGCGCGCCGGAATCCGCCCCGGCCACGTGATGATCCAGGCGCTGTCGCTGAGCATGTTCACCGGAGGGCTGCCGCTGTCGCAAGGCATCATGCACCTCGGCGCCTGCGTGGTGCCGGTCGGCATCGACGGCGGCACGCAGCGCGTGCTCGACATCGTCCGTCTGACCGCACCGCACGCGATCGTCGCGACGCCCTCGTTCGGCCAGTACCTGATCGAGGAGGCGCCCAAGCTCGCCGGCAGGGCGGCGAGCGAGCTCGGCTTTCGCTGGTTCTTCTGCGCCGGCGAGAGCGGCGGCAGCAATCCCGACGTGCGGCGCACGCTCGCCGAGGGCTTCGGCGCGAAGGTATACGACCACACCGGGGGCGGGCACGCGTTTCACGGGATTTCCTGCGAAGCCACCGACGATGGGTGCGACGGCATGCACTTCGTCTCGCAGGACCACTGCCTGCTCGAGCTGCTCGACCCGGTCACCAAAGCGCCGATCGACCTCGCGGAAGGCGCGATCGGAGAGATGTTGTTCACCTTCCTCGACTGGCGCGGCGGTCCGTTCATGCGCTACGCGCTGGGCGACCTGCTCCAGGTGTGGACCGAGCCATGCCGCTGCGGCCTGCCCGGAATGCGCTTCTCGATCCTCGGTCGCAGCGACGACATGCTCAGCGTCAAGGGCGTCAACGTCTACCCGCAGGCGATCGCCAACGAGATCTTCCGGTTCTATCCGAGGGTCACCGGGGCGTTTCGCATCATGCTCGACGGCCCCGGGCCGAAAGTCGAGCCGCCACTGCGCATCCGCCTCGAGCGCGGCGCGCTCGACGCGGCGCAGCTCGAGGGACTGGACGCGGAGCTGAGCGCGCAGTTCCGGCAGCGGCTTCGGATTCGCGCGCTGTTCGAATGGCTCGAGCCGGGGACGCTTGCGCGCGAGGCCGGAAAGACCAGGTACATCGAGCGCATCGCCAGCTCGGCGCGCGACGAACCCCGCTAGGCAAGGACTCGACAATGGACATGAAGCTCGCCGGACGCAGCGCCCTGATCACTGGCGCCTCCAAGGGAATCGGACTTTCGATCGCCACGATGCTCGCCGCCGAAGGGTGCGACCTGCACCTGGTCGCGCGCACCGCTTCCGATCTCGACGCGGCGCGCGAGCGGATCCGCTCCGGCGCCGGCACGAAGGTCAGGCTGCACGTTGCCGACCTCGCCAGGCAAGGCGTCGCGGCGGAACTCGCGCAACGCTGCCCGGAGGTCGACATCCTGGTCAACAACGCCGGCTCGATCCCGCGCGGTTCGATCGAGGAGGTCGACGAGAAGCGCTGGCGCGATGCCTGGGACCTGAAGGTTTTCGGCTACATCAACATGTGCCGCGAGTTCTTCGCGCTGATGAAGGCGCGCCGCAGCGGCGTCATCGTCAACATCCTGGGCAACGGCGGCGAGCGGCTCGACGCCGGTTACATCGCCGGGGCGGCGGGCAATGCGGCACTGATGGCGTTCACGCGCGCGCTCGGAGGCAACAGCGCCGACGTCGGGGTACGCGTGGTCGGCGTCAACCCGGGTCCGGTGGCGACCGACCGGCTGATCGGCCTGATGCGCAAGGAGGCGGCGAGCCGGCTCGGCGACGCCGAGCGCTGGCGCGAGCTGGCGCGCGGTTTTCCGTTCGGGCGCGCGGCGACGGTCGAGGAGATCGCGGCCACGGTCGTCCTGCTCGCCTCGGACCTCTCCTCGTACACGACCGGGACGATCGTCACGATCGACGGCGGAATGGTCAACCGCGGATCGCTGATATAGCCTTGCGCTCTCGCACGGCGAGCGCGACACGACGAGATCGAGGCGTTCGCGCCATCGCCGAAGCGGTGGCGGCGACGTACGCTCGGCCACGCGATCGACATCCAACACGCTACGCTCGCCGGTCTGGCCGACTGGGACTGAGCGGGCGCCAGTCGGCACGCGACGCCGAACGATGAACACACTTGAGCGGAGCATTCGATGAGCGAGACGGTAGCCTTTGTCGGGCTGGGCGCGATGGGCGCGCCGATGGCCGCGAACCTGCTCGATGCGGGATTCGCGCTGCGCGTGTACAACCGCACGGCACACCGCGCACAGGCGCTCGGCGATCGCGGCGCGACCGTTTGCGCGACCGTCGCCGAGGCCGTGCACGCGGCGCGCTTCGTCGTGTCGATGGTCTCGGACGACATCGCGACCCGCGAGACGCTCCTCGCGCCCGGTGGCGTCGTCGCGAACGCGGACCCGGGCACCGTGATCCTCGGGTCGAGCTCGAACACGCCGGCGATGGCCCGAACGGTCGCCGCCGAAGCGCGCCGTCGCGGACTGCGCTACCTCGACGCACCGGTCTCCGGAAGCATCGCCCAGGCCCGCGCGCGCGAGCTCGTGTTCATGGTGGGCGGCGAGGCCGCGGACCTCGAGGCGGCGCGCAAGCTGCTGCAGGCGATGGGCAGGATGATCGTGCACGTCGGCGCGAGCGGCGCCGGCGCGACCTTGAAGCTCATCAACAACATGCTGTCCGGGACGATGATCGCGGCGCTCGCGGAAGCGGTCGCGGTGGCGCAGGCTTCGGGGCTCGACCCGGTAGCGGTGCGCGAGGTGCTGTGCGAGGGTGCCGCCGGTTCGCGCCTGACGCGCACCAAGATCCCGAAAATGTACGCCAGGGATTTCTCTGCCCAGTTCCAGCTCGAACTGATGGACAAGGACTTGCGCTACTACCTCGCACTCGCGAGCGAGCTCGACCGCCCGGCTCCGATCGGCGCGCTGGTGCGCAACCAGCTGCACGCCGCTCGCCTCGCCGGGCTTGGGGCCTTCGACACTTCGGTCCTGCTCGAGCACATCGACGCGCAGAGGCGCCAGGGTCCGAAACCCGAGCTCTAGCCGAACGGTCGAAGTAGCGGCTTCGCTCGCCGGCTCAACACTCCCGATCGCGCGGCCGGACGATCGAAGCGCCTTGACCGACGGTTCTCTCCAGCGGGAGTCGAATGCGCACAAGAAAATCGACCGAGATCGAGTGGTAATAGGTTTTTCTTTTCTGTTGTCTTGTTTTCCTCGCATAATTGACTATTACGTTTCGACTCGGAATGACTACAATTACGCTACAAACATCGGATTTCAGGAGCCCAGAATGACCAGCACCACGAAGTATTCGCGCCTCGCATCGGCGCTCACGTCGCTCGCATGCGCGGCCTCGCTCGCGGTCGCGTCGCAGGCCGCGACCGCGGCCGAATGGCCAACCAAGCCGGTGCGAATCATCGTGCCCGCGGGCGGCGGCGGCGGAACGGCCGATCCGATCTCGCGAGTTCTCGCCGAAGCGCTGTCCAAGCGCCTCGGCCAGGCCTTCGTCGTCGAGAACCGTGGCGGGGCCAACGGAAACATCGGCGCGAGCGCCGCCGCGAAATCGGCGCCCGACGGTTACACCGTGCTGTTCTCCTGGGCCGGCACGCTCGCGACCAACATCAGCCTGTACAAGCAGCTCCCGTTTCACCCGAAGAACGATTTCGATCCGGTCATTCTGATCGGCGCGGTCCCGAACATCCTCGTCGTGAACAAGGAGCTCGGCGTCGACTCGCTCGCGGCGTTCACTGCCAAGATGAAAAAGGAGCCGGGAAAGCACAATTTCGGCTCGACCGGAAACGGCAGTTCGATGCACCTCGCGGGCGAACTGTTCAAGAAGAGAACGGGCGCGTACATGGTTCACATTCCGTACAACTCGGCGGGCCAGGCGACCACCGACCTGGTCTCGAACCAGACGCAGATGATGTTTCACCTGGTGACCGGCGCGGCTCCTTTCGTCAAGTCCGGACAGCTCAAGGCGCTCGCACTGCTCGCCGGCAAACGCTCTTCGGTCCTGCCGGACGTGCCGACGATGCGCGAACTCGGTCTTGACGGCGTCGAATCGGAAACCTGGTTCGCGATGCTGATGCCCAAGGGAACCCCGCCGACGATCGTCGCCAAGCTCAACGCGACGATGAACGAGGTCCTCAGCGATCCGCCGGTGCGCAAGCGGCTGATGGAGATGGGGCTCGAGCCGCTCGGCGGAACGCCGGCGCAACTGTCGACGCACCTCGATTCCGAGATCAAGAAGTGGGCCGAAGTGGTCAAGTTCTCCGGCGCGACGATCCAATGAGCGCCGACAAGGCGGCGACCGCCGTTCCTGCGATGACCCGGATGCAGCGATTCAGGGCGGCCGTCAGCGGCGCGCCGGTCGATCGCCCACCCTGTCTGTCGTGGTCGCACTTCGCGAGCGACGAACTGGGCGGGACCGAGCACGCGATGCGCCACGCGCGCTACGTGCGCGACAACGACTGGGACGTGTGCAAGATCGTCAACGACTTCCGCTATCCTGCCCCCGAAGGGCTGGAAACGATCGCGGGGCCGGCCGACATGCTGCGTTTCAAGCGCGAGCCGATGACGGCTTCGAGCTTCAGCGAAGAACTCAAGTGCATTCGCCTGCTGCGCGCCGAATTCGGCCCGGACATGCCGATCATGCTCACGACCTTCGATCCGTTCCAGCAGGTCATGCGCCGCGTCGGCTACACGAAGGCGCGGCTCGTGTTCGCGCATCCGCGCGAGGCGCTGTCGATGCTCGACGCGGTGTGCTCGACGATGGTCGAGTACATGCACGAGGTGCGCGCCGCCGGGTGCGACTCGGTGTTCTTCTCGGTCAACAGCGCGATCCTGCCGCCGAATTCGCGTGGCATCGACGACGCCACCTTCAGGGAGTTCTTCCGGCCCTTCGAGTTGCGCATGCTCGAGGCGATGCAGGGAATGGTCCGCATCCTGCACATCCACGGCACGCAGCTCGACGTCTCGCGCGTGATCGACTACCCGGTCGAGGTGATCAGCGTGTCCGACCGCCTGCCCGGCAACCCCTCGCTCGCGCAACTGCGCAAGATGACGCCCAAGCCGCTGATGGGCGGCATCGACGAGTCGACGATCGTCGAGAAGTCGCTGCCCGAGCTGCGCGCCGAGATCCACGATTGCATCGGGCAGATCGGACGCGAGCGCTTCATCCTCTCGCCCGGTTGCACGGTTCCGACGCAGACGCCCTGGTACCTGCTGCGCGCGATCCGCGAGACCTGCGAAACGCTCTGAATGTCGCGCGCGCCCGATCCGGTCCCACCCCGGCGCGCCGGGCTGGCGGCAAAGCACCGAAGCTGGGAGGCGCGCGCGGTACGCACGATCGAGGCCGACTTCAATCGCTCGGCCGACACTCACCTGATCCCGGTTCCGCTTCCGGCGACCCCGGGCGTTCAGTTGTACCTGAAGGACGAGTCGAGCCACCCGACCGGCAGCCTCAAGCACCGCCTTGCGCGCTCGCTCTTCCTGTACGCGCTGTGCAACGGCTGGTTGCGCGAAGACGGACCGGTCATCGAGGCCTCTTCCGGCTCGACCGCGGTGTCCGAGGCCTACTTCTCCCGCCTGATCGGGCTGCCCTTCATCGCGGTGATGCCCAGGTCCACTTCGCCGGAGAAGATCAGCGCGATCGAGTTCTACGGCGGACGAACGCACCTGGTCGAACTGCCTCACGCGGTCTACAGCGAGGCTGAACGCCTCGCCCGCGAGACCGGTGGCCACAACATGGACCAGTTCACCTACGCCGAACGCGCCACCGACTGGCGCAGCAACAACAACATCGCCGAATCGATCTTCCTGCAAATGGCCGAAGAACCGCACCCGGTTCCGACCTGGGTGGTGTGCAGTTGCGGCACCGGCGGCACGACCGCGACCATCGGGCGCTTCATCCGCTATCGCTGCTTCGACACGCGCGTTTGCGCGACCGACCCGGAGAACTCGGTGTTCTTCGACGCGTACGCGAGCGGCGACCGCAGCTTGCGCCTGGAGACGGGCTCGAAGATCGAAGGCGTCGGAAGGCCGCGCGTGGAGAGTTCGTTCATGCCCAGCGTGATCGACGCGATGATCAAGGTTCCCGACATCGCCTCGCTGGCGGCGATCTGGTATCTCGAGAGCGTGCTCGGACGGCGTTGCGGCGGCTCGACCGGAACCAACTTCATCGGGGCCCTGCACCTTGCGCGCACGATGCACGCTGCCGGCGAGTCCGGTTCGATCGTCGCGATCCTCTGCGACAGCGGGGAACGCTACCTGGGCAGTTACTACAGCGACGAATGGCTCGCCGCGCGCGGCTTCGTCATCGAACCCGCACTGCGTGCGATCCGGGCCTGCGCGGAACACGGCGCGCCGCTTCCCTGGGAACTCGCCACCGCAGGCGACTGCACGAGCTAGGCAGATGGCAAAGACCCCGATGCTGACCCTCGACAGGATCGACCGCAAGCTGCTGCAGCTGCTGCAGGAAGACGCTTCGCTCGCGGTGTCCGAGCTCGCTTCGCTCGTCAACCTGTCGGTGACTCCGTGCTGGAGGCGCATCCAGAAGCTGCGCGACGCCGGAGTGATCCGCAAGCAGGTGCTATTGCTCGACGCCGCGCAGCTAAACGTCGGCGTGACCGTCTTCGTCTCGGTCAAGACCAGCCAGCACAATCCGGAATGGATCGAGCGCTTCGCGCGCGGGGTCACGCGAATTCCGCAGGTGGTCGAGATCTACAGGATGAGCGGAGACGTCGACTACCTGCTGCGCGTGGTGGTGCCCGACATCGCCGGCTACGACGCCGTCTACAAGGAACTGATCAGCGTCGCCGAGCTGACCGACGTCAGTTCGAGCTTCGCGATGGAACAGCTCAAGTACACGACCGCGCTGCCGCTGGACTTCGTCGAGTCGGCCCGCGCTCCCGTGACGCGGCACAAGGGCTGAGAGCCAGGAGCACGGGGGCCTTCGATCGGACGAAGCGGGCGGATTTCCTCGCCTAATCGAGGGATACGCCGGAGTCCTCCCCGCTGGAGTCGAAGGGGTCCGCAACGCTACCCGCGTGGTCCCGGTTCGCCAGTCGACCTCGTGAAGGGATTCCCCGCGGGCGCCTCCTTGCCCGCGTCGATGAGCGTGCGCGCGCGCCTGGTCGCACTCGCGGCCCGGCGTGGCGGTCGCGGGCAACCTCTCGGCCAAGCAGTTCCGGCAGCGCGATCTCGTGCGGCAGGTCGAGCGGACACTGATGGGCGAAGCTCTTGCGCCGCACCTGCTCAAGCTCGAGATCACGGAACGCGCGGTCGTGGACGACTCGCACGAGGCGGTGCGCGTGGTCGTCGCCGAAGGCGTCGAGACCGGACAGCAGATGGCGTTCCTGCGGCGCCAGAGGTGCGACGCGCTCCAGGGCTACCTGCTGGCGCGCCCGGGAAGGATTGCCGAACTGTATCGCTATGTGCGCGAGGCACCGGCGGCTTTCAGCGCGATGGCGCCCGCCATCGTTCGAACAGCCTGACCGGCGACGGCGTGCCCCAGATGCCGACCTGCGCCGGCGTGCCGTCGTGCGGCTGCGCGGCGCAGCCTCCACGCAGATAGCCCATCGCCACGCACCTGCCGCTCGCCAGGCCCCACCCCGCGGACGACAGTTCGCCCGCGGCTTCGCCCTCGAGAACGATCGGCTCGCCGCCCCAGGCCCAGGCAGCGGGTTCGTCGAACACGATCGTCACCAGCTTCTTCTTCAACGCAAGACCGCGCGCGCGCAGCAGCGCTTCGCGCCCGATGAACGGGCTGGGCTTGTCCAGCGCCACCGCGAACTCCAGGCCCGCCTCGAAGGGTGTCTCGTCGGGCCCGAGTTCCGCACCCCAGGCGCGACGCCCCATCTCGATGCGTAGCGCGTCGATCGCGTAGTAGCCGGCGTCGCGCAGTCCGAGCTCATCTCCCGCGGACCGAAGCGCGCGATAGACGTGCCGTGTCATCTCGACCGGAACATACAGCTCGTAGCCGGGCCCCCCGACGTAGCTGATGCGCGCCGCGCGCACACGCGCGAACCCCAGATCGATTTCGCGCGTGGTGCTGAACTTCAGCGCCTCGGGGCCCAGGTCGTCGGGACTCACGCGGGCGAGCAATTCACGCGCCCTCGGGCCCATCACCGAGATCACCGAGTACATCGACGTCACGTCGCTGAGCCAGGCGTGCTCGCGAGCCTCGATGTGACGCGAGATCCAGTCGTGGTCGCGCACCGCCTGCGCCGACCCCGTGACGATCATGAATCGCTCCTCGGCGAGCCGGATCACCGTCAGGTCGCTCTCGAAACCGCCCCGCGCATTGAGCATCGCGGTGTAGACCATCCGATCGGGTGCAACGTCGATCTCGTTCGCGCACAGCCGCTGCAACACGCCGAGCGCGTCACGCCCGACGAGCATCAGCTTCGCGAACGACGATTGGTCGTATACCGCCACCTCTTCGCGCGTCGCGCGTTGCTCCGCGATGACCCAGTCGAGCCAGCCCGGCCGATCGAGCGTCTCGGGCGGCTTTTCCTCCCCTGGCGGCCTGAAATAGTTGGCACGCTCCCAGCCGTTCTTGCTGCCGAACTCGGCGCCCCGGGCGAGCAGCGTGTCGTACAGTGCCGAGCAGCGCAGCGGGCGTGCGGTATGCAGCTCCTGACGCGGCCAGCGCATCGCGTAGTGCAGCCCGAGCGTCTCCGCGGTGCGCTCGTAGAGCGCGCGCCGGTTCGACGCGAAACTGCCAAACCTGCGCAGATCGACATCCCACAGGTCGGTGCTCGCCTCGCCGCCGATGATCCACTCGGCGATCAGCCGCCCCGCTCCTCCCGCGTTGGCTATTCCGGCCGAGTTGAACCCGGCCGCGACGAAGTAGTTGCGCAACTCGGGCGCCTCGCCGAGCAGGAAATTGCCGTCCGGGGTGAAGCTCTCGGGTCCGTTGAGCAGCATCTTGACCTGCGCGGTCTCCAGCGCGGGCGTGCGATGGATCGCGTTGGTCATCAGGATTTCGAACTGCTCCCAGTCCTCGTCCAGAAGCTGGAACTGGAAGGTGGACGGAATCGGGTCGACTTTCCAGGGCTTGGCCACCGGTTCGAAGCCGCCCATCAGCAGCCCGCCCACTTCCTCCTTGTAGTAGATGTACCCGTCGGGGTCGCGCATCACCGGGAGCATCGGGTGTACGCCTTCGATCTTCCCGGTCACGATGTAGAAGTGCTCGGCCGAGTACAGCGGCACGTTCACTCCGGCCATCGCTCCGAACTGGCGCGCCCACTGTCCGGCGCAATTGACCAGCACCTCGCAGCCGATCCGCCGCTCGCCCTCGGGCGTAGCCACGCGCACGCCCTTGACGACGCCACGAACGATCTCCACCCCGAGCACCTCGACCCCTTCGACGATGCGCGCGCCGCGGTTGCGCGCGCCCTTGGCGAGCGACATCGTCAGATCGGCCGGATTCGCCTTCCCGTCGCCCGGGATCCACATCGCTCCCTGGAGGTCGTCGGTGCGCATCACCGGGCAGAGGTCGCCGGCCTGCGCCGGAGAGATCAGCTCGCACTCGACGCCGAAAGCGCGCGCGAGCGCGAGCTGCTTGCGCAACACCTTCATTCGCTGCGCGGTGCGTGCGACGTTCACGCTGCCGCACTGCTTCCAGCCGGTGGCGAGCCCGGTCTCGGCCTCGAGCCTCGCGTACAGATCGATGCCGTAGCGGCTCATTCGCGTCATGTTGCGGTTCGGACGCATCTGCCCGATCAAGCCCGCGGCGTGCCAGGTCGTTCCGCAGGTGAGCTTTCCCTGCTCGAGCAGCAGGACGTCGCGCTTGCCCATCGCGGTGAGGTGGTAGGCGGTCGAGCATCCCGCTGCGCCGCCGCCGACGATCACGATCTCGGCATCGGTGGGTAGGTTCATCGCACGTGCTCCATCGGCGACTCATCCAAGGCGAAGCGCCATCACGCCCGACACGATCACCAGCGTGCCGAGCGCGCGCTGTGCGCCAAAGCGTTCACCCAGCAGCAAGGTGCCGATCAGCGCCGCGAACAGAACCGAGGTCTCGCGCAGCGCCGCGATCGACGCGACCGGTGCGACCGTCATCGCCCAGAGCGCGATCGCGTAAGAGGCGATCGATGCGGTCCCCCCGAGCATCGCCACGCGCCAGCGCATCTTCGCGTACGCGACGATCGCCACCCGCCCCTTGGCGCCACGGCGCCACCACAGCAGAAGCGGGTACGGCAGCCCGTCGAGCACGACCAGCACGAGAACATAACGCACCACGTCGCCCGATGTGCGCACACCGAGCCCGTCGACCACCGTATACATCGCGATGATCACCGCGTTGGCGAGCGCGAACGCGACCGCCTTGCGATGGTGCAGCGCCTCGCCGGGATGCGACAGCCCAACGAGCGTCACCCCGATCGTGATCGCCGCGATCCCCGCCCAGCCCAGCGTGCTCGGCGACTCGCCGATCAGCGTGCCGCTTGCGAGCGCGACGAGCAGCGGAGCCGAACCGCGCATGATCGGATAGGTCAGTCCGAGATCGCCGAAACGGTAAGCGCCGACCAGCGCATAGTAGTAGCCGACGTGGATCGCCATCGATCCGAGCAGGAAAGGCCAGGCCTCGAGGCGCGGCAGGCCGACGATCGCGACCGCCGGCAACGCGACGACCGAGACGAGGAAATGCATCAGCGCGGCGTCGACCGCCTTGTCGCCGCTCGACTTGACCAGCGCGTTCCACGATGCGTGTAGGAGCGCGCCTGCCAGGACCGCCAGAACGACCGGCCATGTGAGCGTCATCTGCCCATCTCAGGACCAGGGAAGCGAGTAGGTCTTGAGATTCGTGAAGCTCTTGATCGCTTCCTGCACGCCCTCCTTGTAACCCAGTCCGGAGTCCTTGATGCCGCCGAACGGGGTCACCTCGAGCCGATAGCCGGGAACCTCGCGCACGTTCACCGTTCCGACGTGCAGTTCGCGCACGAATCGCATGATGTAGTCGAGCCGGTTCGTGCACACCGCCGAGGACAGCCCGTAGGCGGTGCCGTTCGAGATCCGGATCGCATCGTCGATGTCGCGAAACGCGACGATCGGCGAGACCGGGCCGAAGGTCTCCTCGCGCACCAGCGTCATTGCAGGGTCGACCCGGTCGACGACGGTTGGCGAGTACAGCGCTCCACGGCGCTGGTTTCCGACCAGCAGGCGCGCGCCCGCGGCGAGCGCTTCGTTGACGCGGTGCTCGAACAGCCGCGCCGCGGTTTCGTCGATCACCGTTCCCATCTCGATGCCGGGCTCCGAGGGGTCGCCGTACGACCAGGCGCGCGTCTTGGCCACCACCTGTTCGGTGAACTGCGCGAGCACCGCTTCGTGCACCAGCATCCGCTTGATCGCGGTGCAGCGCTGACCGGAGTTCTTGTACGAGCCCTGTACCGCGAGCGTGGACGCCTCGTCGAGGTCCGCGTCTTCCATCACGATCAACGGGTCGTTGCCGCCGAGTTCCAGCACGATCCGCCTGTACCCGGCTTTCGCGGCGATGTACTTCCCGATCTGCACGCCGCCGGTGAAGGTGACCAGCTCCGCATGCGGGTTCGTCAGCATCTCGTCGGCGATCTCGCGCGGGTCGCCGGTGACCACCGCGAGCATCTCCGGTGGCAGTCCTGCTTCGTACAGCAGGTCGGCGAACAGGAACGCCGACAGCGGAACTTTCTCCGAGGGCTTGAGCACCATCCGGTTGTTCGACGCCACCGAAGGCACCACCTTGTGCGCGACCTGGTTCATCGGATGGTTGAACGGGGTGATCGCGCTGATCACGCCGAGCAGCGGCTCGCGCAGGGTATGAACGCGGCGGTCCTTGCCGTGCGGCGTCAGGTCGCAGGCGAAGCTCTGCCCGTCGTCGCGCAGTGCCTCGGTCGCGCCGAACAGCAGCACGTCCGCCACCCTGCCCGCCTCGTAGCGCGCGTCCTTCAGGCACAAACCCGATTCGGCGGTGATCAGCGCCGCGATCGCTTCGACGCGCTCGCGCACCAGCGCAGCCGCGCGCCCGAGGATCTCCGCCCGGCGCGACCGGCTCAACGTCGGGCGATACGCCTTCGCCACCTCGAAGGCGCGCCGCACCTCGTCGACGCTCGCCTTCGGGACGGTCCCGACCAGCTGCGCGTTGAAAGGGTTGAGCACGGCGATCGCGCGCTGCGCGCTGCGCCCGGCACCGACGCGTTCGCCCCCGATGCGAAGCGCCTCGTGGATTGGTTCGCTCATCGTCGTCCCCCGTTCACCGGCGCGTCACTGCGCATGGTTCAGCGCAAGATCGAAGGCATCGAAGTTGCGCCAGCGTTTCTGCGGGTCCAGTCCCTCGATCCTGCGGTTCAGGATCAGCGGCACGCGCTGCTCGGACACCCCTCCGTGAGACCGCAGCGGCGCATCGAGCGCCGAGAGGTCGTGCCGGCTCTCGCAGGTCCCGATCACGGTCGAACGCCGCGACACCACGACGACGTCGCCGATGCGATCGGGCGGCAGCTCGAATCGTTCGGCCGCCTGCGCGCGCGTCAGCGCCGACTCGACCTCGCGCAACGCGCCGACCCGCGCGCACACGGCGAGCGGATCCACGTCCGGCGGCAGGTAGGCGGTGGCGAAGGAACCCAGCGCACCGTGGTGGACGACATAGGGGTCCGTGATCGGCAGGATCACCCGCGTTCGCCCGGCGCCGAACCACTCGTCGAACAGGTCCTGGAGGTAGATCACGTCCGGGCGCGCGTCCAGCCGGGTCTTCGCGTTCATCCCGTGGTCGGCCGTGAGCGCGATCACGCAACCCAGCGCGTCGAGCGCGGCGAGGTTGCGGTCCATCATCGCGTAGAACGCGTTCGCCTGCCCGGTGCCGGGCGCGTGCTTGTGCTGGATGTAGTCGGTCGTGGAGAGGTACATCAGGTCCGGTCGGCGCGTCTGCATCAGTTTCACGCCAGCCACGAACACGAACTCGGAGAGCTCGGCGCTGTAGACCTCCGGTACCGGCATCTGCACCATCGCGAGCACGTCGGAGATGCCGTTCTCGGCCTGCGTCGCGAGGTCGGCCTTCTCCGAGGAAAAGCAGATCCCGCGCAGCCGATGGCCCAGCAAGCTTCGCAGCTTGTCCTTCGCCGTCACGACCGCGATCGACTTTCCGGCGTCGGCGAGCGCGGCGAGCACCGTCGGGGCGCGCAGCCACTTCGGGTCGTTCATCATCACTTCCGAGTCGGACTCGGCGTCGTAGAGGTAGTTCCCGCAGATCCCGTGCACTGCCGGGCTCGCGCCGGTCACGATCGACAGGTTGTTGGGGTTGGTGAAACTCGGAATCACGCAATCGGCCACCAGGGCAGTGCCGCTGTGCAGCGTCTTCTTCATCCACGGCATCGCTCCGGCCGCAACCGCGAGCGCGATGTAGTCCGGTTCGCAACCGTCGACGCAGACGACGACGGTCGCGACACGCGGCAGGCGATAGCTTCGCTGATTGACTTCGATCATCGGCGCTGAACTCCCTGGAGGACGAGCGAAACCCTGCGCTCAGGCCGCGGGCGACGCGCCGCCCTGGTTGCGAATGGTGCGCTCGCGGCTCGCTTCAACGTGGGCGCGCATCGCGCGACCCGCGGCCTCCACGTCGCCCGAGGCGATGGCCTCGACGATTCCGCGATGCTCGGATGCAGACGCGGCCAGAAGTCGCGGTTGCGCGAGGTTGCGGCGCCGAAACAGCGAGAGTTCGTTGGTGAGCGTGCGGTAGACCTCGGCGAGCCTGGCGTTGCCCAGCGCGCGCACCAGCGCGTCGTGGAACTCCAGGTTCAGGCCGTGGTATCGGTCGGCCCGCTCCTCGCGTGCCGCACGCTCGAGCGCGTCGACCAGCGCACGTACCGGTTTGAGCAGATCGTCCGATGCGCGGCGCGCCAGTTCGCGTCCCACCGATTCCTCGAGCATCGCGCGCAGATCGAATATCTCCAGCGCCTCCCCCAGTGCCAGGTTGCGCACGTAAGTGCCGCGGTTCTTTTCCTGTCGCACCAGCCCGGCCTGCTCGAGCATCCGCAGTGCCTCGCGCACCGGTCCGCGGGAAACGCCGAGGCGTTCGGCGAACGCGGCCTCGACGAGTTTTGCTCCCGGGTCGATCCGCCCCGAGAGGATCTCGCTCTCGATCGCCTGTTGCACTGCGGTGACGAGCGAACGCGAGCGTAGCAGTTCGATCGTTTCGGCGACTTCGGCGTCCGATCTCATCACTCGATTGGATCGCAGAAGCCGGTAATTGTCAACAATAGACAAACTACCGTTGACGCGGGCGACTCGCCCGGATTAGATTGCGTGACGCGCCCGCATCGAGCGGGCGCGATCATCGCGATGCGGTGCCCGCCGATGGCACCTGATCACTCGAAAAGCCGAAAACGGAGGAGAAAGAAATGACGATCAGGCTACACGCCCGGGCGCTCGCGCTCGCCACCCTGATGGGTTTCGCGGTGACAGCAGCCGCCCAGAAGACGCAACTTCTCGTCTACACGGCGCTCGAAACCGATCAGCTCAAGGCCTATCAGGAAGGCTTCAACAAGCACTACCCCGACATCGAACTGAAATGGGTGCGCGACTCCACCGGAGTGATCACCGCGAAGCTGCTCGCCGAGAAGTCCAATCCGCAAGCCGACGCAGTGATGGGCGTGGCCGCTTCGAGCCTGGCCCTTCTGGACAGGAACGGGATGCTCGAGCCCTACAAGCCGCTCAACCACGACGCGCTGATGAGCAAGTTCGTCGACAAGAAGAACCCGCCGGCGTGGTTCGGCATGGACGTGTGGGGCGCGACCGTCTGTTTCAATACGGTCGAGGCGAAAAAGCGAAACATCCCGAAACCCGAGACCTGGAAGGACCTTCTCAAACCCGCCTACAAGGGGCAGGTCGTGATGCCGAACCCGGCGTCGTCGGGCACAGGCTTCTTCGACGTCACCGCATGGCTGTCGCTTTGGGGCGACGACAACGGCAAGGGTGGCGGCTGGAAGTACATGGATGGCCTGCACGAGAACATCGCCCAGTACACGCACTCCGGCTCCAAGCCATGCAACATGGCCTCCGCCGGCGAGTACGTGGTCGGGATCTCTTTCGAGTACCGCGCCAACAGCAACAAGGCCAAGGGTGCGCCGATCGACCTGGTGTTCCCGAAGGAAGGGCTAGGCTGGGACCTCGAGGCTTTCGCGATCCACAAGGGAACGAAGAAACTCGACGCGGCGAAGAAGCTCGCGGACTGGGCATCGAGCAAGGACGCGATGATCCTGTACGGGAAGAACTTCGCGATCACCGCGCAGCCGGGCGTCGCGGCGCCGCTCGCGAACGTGCCGAAGGACTACGAGGCACGCCTGGTGAAGATGGACTTCTCGTGGGCCGCCGAGAATCGCGAACGCATCCTCGCGGAGTGGACGAAGCGCTACAACAGCAAGTCGGAGAAGCGTTGACCCCGGTCCGCCGCCGCCCGCGCCCGCGCGGGCGGCTGTTCATCCTGCAAATCCCCGATTGACCTCAACGCCTTTTCTTCGTCTGCAGGGCATCCGCAAGGAGTTCGGCAGCTTCGTCGCGCTCGAGGGCGGCGCCCTCGACATCGCACCCGGTGAGTTCGTGTGCTTTCTCGGCCCCTCGGGTTGCGGCAAGACCACCGTCCTGCGAATCGTCGCGGGGCTCGAAACCCAGACCGCGGGGCGTGTCGAGCAAGGCGGCCGCGACGTCTCCACCCTGCCGGCGGCGCAGCGCGACTACGGGATCGTGTTCCAGTCGTACGCGCTGTTTCCGAACCTGAGCGTTGCCGACAACGTCGGCTACGGGCTGGTCAACCGCAGGAGGCCCAGGGAGGAGATCCGTGCCCGCGTGCGGGAGTTGCTCGAACTCGTCGGGCTCGCGGGCGCGCAGCCGAAGTATCCGAGCCAGCTCTCGGGCGGGCAGCAGCAGCGAATCGCGCTCGCGCGCGCCCTCGCCACCGCTCCTGGTTTGCTGCTTCTCGACGAACCGCTCTCGGCGCTCGACGCCCTGGAGCGGGTGCGCCTGCGCCAGGAAATCCGCGCTTTGCAGCGCCAGCTCGGCGTGACGACGATCATGGTCACCCACGACCAGGAGGAAGCGCTGTCGGTCGCCGATCGAATCGTCGTGATGAACCACGGCGTGATCGAGCAGGTCGGGACGCCGATGCAGATCTACCGCGACCCGGCCACGCCCTTCGTCGCCGATTTCGTCGGCAGGGTCAACGTGCTGCCCGCAGTCGCGGCCGACGGCGGCGGAGTCCGGGTGGGAGAGCAAACCTTCGAGTGCGAGGCGCCGGTTCCGGCGAACGCGCGCGCCGGCGTTTCACTGTACATCCGGCCGGAAGACGTGCTCGCCGAGTTCGAACCCGGCGCCGACGCGAACGTGATCGACACGACGATCGACAAGATCGAGTTCCTCGGCTCGCACTGCCTGGTGCACGTGAGCAGTCCGCAAATCGGGGGCCATTCACTGATCGCGTCACTGTCGCCGAACATGCTCTCCGAGCATCGCCTGGAGGCGGGAACCCGGCTGCGCCTGCGGCTGCTCGCGGACCGCCTGCGGGTGTTCTGATGCCCGCGGCAGCCGCCGAGTCGATCGCCGGCCCGGTGCGTCTGCGCGCGCACTGGTCCGAGCGCATCGCCCACGTCGCACTCGCCGCGGTCGCACTCGTGCTGCTCGTCTTTCTCGCCGCGCCGCTCGCCGCGATCCTGCTGCAGTCGTTCGAGGACAGCGCGGGCCACTTCGTCGGCGTTGCGAACTTCGTGTCCTACGCGCGCACGCCGGCGCTGCTCGACTCGCTCTGGAACAGCCTGTGGGTGTCGAGCGTGGTCACGCTCGTGGTCATCCCGCTCGCGTTCGCCGCCGCGTACGCGCTCACGCGCAGTTGCATGCCCGCGAAGGCGCTGTTTCGCGGCATCACGCTCATCCCGCTGCTCGCGCCCTCGTTGCTCTCGGCGATCTCGCTGATCTACTGGTTCGGCAACCAGGGCGCACTCAGGCAGCTGATGCTGGCGGTCGGAGTCGAGCAGATCTATGGCGCGCCAGGCATCGTGCTGGCGGAGATCTTCGCGGTTTTTCCGCACGCGCTGATGATCCTGATCACCGCGCTCACACTCTCGGATGCGCGCCTGTACGAAGCGGCCGACGCGCTGGGCACGCGCGCATCCCGCAAGTTCTGGACGATCACCCTGCCCGGCGCCAAGTACGGCCTGATCTCGGCGAGTGCGGTCACCTTCACGCTGGTGATCACCGACTTCGGCATCCCGAAGGTGATCGGCGGAAGCTTCAACGTGCTGGCCACCGACGTGTTCAAGCTCGTGATCGGGCAACAGGATTTCCAGCGCGGAGCAGTCGTCGGACTGCTGCTGCTCGCCCCCGCGATGTTCACCTTTTCGGTCGATCACATGATGCAACGTCGCCAGACCGCGATGCTCACCGCACGGGCGGTGCCGCTCGCGCCGCGCCCTTCGCGCGGCTTCGATGCCGCGATGGGCGCCTATTGCCTGGCGATCGCGTTGCTTATTCTCGCGATGCTCGGAATGGCGGTCTTCGCCTCGTTCGCGACCTTCTGGCCGTACAACCTCGCGCCGAGCCTGCGCCACTACGTGCACGGGCTGGTCGACGCGGAGGTTGGCGTGGCCTTCGTGAACAGCCTGAAGATGGCTGCCGGCACGGCGGTGTTCGGCACCGCGCTGGTGTTCACCGGCGCGTACCTGCTCGAGAAGACGCGCGCACCAGTAGCCCTGCGCGGACTCGTACGGCTCCTCGCAACGCTGCCGATGGCGGTGCCTGGCCTGGTCCTGGGACTGGGCTACATCTTCTTCTTCAACGCGCCGGCCAACCCGTTCAACAACCTGTACCACACGCTCACGCTGTTGACGCTTTGCACGATCGTGCACTTCTACACCACCGGCCACCTCACCGCCGTCACGGCGCTCAAGGCGCTCGACGCGGAATTCGAAGCGGTGTCTTCATCGCTGAAGGTTCCGTTCTATCGGACGTTCTGGCGCGTCACGCTGCCGATCTGCACGCCCGCCCTGGTCGACATCGCACGCTACTTCTTCATCAACGCGATGACGACGATCTCGGCGGTGGTATTCATCTACGCACCCGATACCAAGGTGGCGGCGATCGCGATCCTGAACCTCGATGAAGCCGGCGAAATCGGCGCGGCGGCGGCGATGGCCGTGCTGATCGCGTTCACCTCCGCGATCGCGATGCTGCTGTTCATGCTCCTGTCGCGCTGGGTCGAACGACGCACCCAGGCGTGGCGCAAACCCGTATCGGGATGACACCGATGGACAGAGACAAGATCCTTCTCACGCCCGGTCCGCTCACGACCACGCTGCGCACCAAGCTCGCAATGCTGCGCGACTGGGGTTCCTGGGACAGCCAGTTCAACGCGGTGACCGCGCAGCTTCGCTCTCGCCTGCTCGAGATCGTCCACGCAGGCAAGACGCACACGGTCGTGCCGTTGCAGGGGAGCGGGACCTTCGCGGTAGAAGCCGCGGTCGCCACGCTGGTGCCGCGCGACGGCCACGTCCTGGTGCTGGACAACGGCGCGTACTGCAAGCGCGCCGCGAAGCTCACCCAACTGATGGGCCGGCGCGCGACGGTGGTCGAATTCGACGAAGCCGAGGCGGTTTCGGTGTCGCGGCTCGAAGCCGCGCTCGCGGCGGACGCGTCGGTCACGCACGTCCTGGTCGTGCACTGCGAAACCGGCACCGGGGTTCTCAACCCGCTCGAGGCCCTGGCCCGGGCCTGCGAGAAGGCGGGCAAGGGACTGATCGTCGACGCGATGAGCACCTTCGGCGCGTTGCCGATCGACGCGCGAACGCTGCGCTTCGACGCACTGGTCGCTGCCAGCGGGAAATGCCTCGAGGGCGTTCCCGGAATGGGTTTCGTCGTGGTGCGCGAGGAGGCGCTGCGGCGATGCGCCGCCAACAGCCAGTCGCTGTCGATGGACCTGCACGACCAGCACGCGTACATGGAGCGAACCGGCCAGTGGCGCTTCACGCCCCCGACCCACGTCGTGGTCGCGCTGAACGAGGCGCTCGCACAGTACGAGGCCGAGGGAGGGCAACCCGCCAGGCTCGCGCGCTACAGCGCGAACTGTGCCACGCTGATCGGCGCGATGCGAGACTTGGGCTTCGAGCCGTTCCTGCGCGAGGAACTGCAGGCGCCGATCATCGTGACCTTTCACGCTCCCGCCGACCCGAACTACGAGTTCCGCCGGTTCTACGAGATGGCGCGCGATCGCGGTTTCATCCTCTATCCGGGCAAGCTGACGCAACTCGAAACCTTTCGCGTCGGCTGCATCGGCGCGATCGGTCCGAACGAGATGCGCCAGGCGGTCGAAGCCGTCGCCGACGTGGTCCGCACGATCGGGCTGCGGCGCATGGGGCGCGCGTCTTGAACGCCGGCGCGAATCGAAGCAACGAAGCCAGGAGAAGTTCGTGAAGGCCAAACCGCTCGCGATGCACCCGGCGTTCGCCGCGTTGCGCGACGATCCGACCCTCAAGGTGAAGGTCGCCGTGTCCGACATCGACGGCATCCTGCGCGGGAAGTACATCCATCGCGACAAGTTCTTCGGCGCGGCAGAATCCGGGTTCGGATTCTGCGACGTGGTATTCGGCTGGGACAGCCACGATGCCTGCTACGACAACACGCAGGTCACGGGCTGGCAACATGGATTCCCCGACGCGCTCGCCAGGCTCGACCCGGCCACCGCGCGGCGCGTTCCCTGGGATGGAGATGTTCCGTTCTTCCTTGGCGAGTTCGTCGCGCCCGATGGATCGCCCTACCCGATCTGCCCGCGCCAGACGCTCAAGCGCGTGCTCGCGCGGGCGCGAGAACTTGGCTTCGAAGCGATGGCCGGCGTCGAATTCGAGTGGTTCAACTTCGCCGAAACCCCGCACAGCTGGGCGGCCAAGAACGGCGTCGGGCCGACGACCATCACTCCCGGAATGTTCGGCTACTCGCTGCTTCGGATGGCCGACAGCCGCGAGTTCTTCAACGCGCTGATGGACCAGATGGGAGCGTTCGGCGTGCCGATCGAGGGCCTGCACACCGAAACCGGGCCCGGCGTCTACGAGGTCGCGATCGCGTTCAGCGAAGCGCTCGAGGCGGCGGATCGCGCGATCCTCTTCAAGACCGGCGCGAAGGAGATCGGCAAGCGCTTCGGCATCATGCCCAGCTTCATGGCGAAGTGGAACGCGCAATTGCCAGGGTGCAGCGGGCACATCCACCAGAGCCTTTCCGACGGCAGGAAGAACCTGTTCTTCGACCAGGCCGCCCGTCACTCGATGAGCCCGCTGTTCGAGAGCTACCTCGCGGGGCAACTGGCCTGCCTGATGGAGTTCGCGCCGATGTTCTGGCCCACGGTCAACAGCTACAAGCGCCTGGTCGACGGCTTCTGGGCACCGGTCAAACCGACCTGGGGCGTGGACAACCGCACTGCGAGCTTTCGCGTGATCTCGGGCAATCCGAAATCGACCCGTCTCGAGACACGCTGCCCCGGCGCCGACATCAACCCGTATCTGGCGATGGCCGCGGTGGTCGCCGCAGGAATCCACGGCGTGGAGAAGGGCCTCAAACTGCGGACCAAGCCGATCCACGGGACCAACCAGGGAGCGGAGGGTATCCCGAGGGCGCCGCGCTCGCTGATCGAAACGACCCGGATCTTCCGCCAATCGCAGATCGCCCGCGACTGGCTCGGCGACGCTTTCGTCGATCACTTCGCCGCGACCCGGGAATGGGAGTGGCGGCAGTGGCAGGATGCCGTCACCGACTGGGAAATGAAGCGTTACTTCGAGATCATCTGACACGACATGAGCATCGTTCGTTTTTCCTTTCCGACCACGATCCACTTCGGCGCCGGGGCGCGCGGGCTCGTCGCCGCGCACCTGCTCGAGGCGGGCTGCTCGCGCCCGTTGCTCGTCACCGACCGGGCCCTCGCCCCCCTCGCGGTCACCGCCGAGTTTCGCGACCGGCTCCAGGGGCTCGACGTGGCACTGTTCGACGGCGTGACCGGCAACCCGACCTGCAGCCAGGTCATGGACGGTGCGCGCGCCTTTCGCGCGCATCGCGCCGACTGCGTGATCGGCTTTGGCGGCGGTGCGGCGCTCGACGTATCCAAGGTGATCGGCGTCGCCGCGACCCACGAAGGCGACATCCTCGAGTACGTCTGGGACCATCCGCAGCATCGACCGATCGAACTCCCGCTGCCCTACTTCGTCGCGCTGCCCACGACCTCCGGAACCGGGTCCGAGGTGGGACGCTCGAGCGTCGTCTCGGAAGACGACAGCCACGTCAAGCGCACAGTCTTCAGTCCGCTGATCCTGGCGCGCGCGGTGTTCGCCGATCCTGAACTCACACTGGGCCTGCCGCCCGCCGTGACCGCCGCCACCGGAATCGACGCGCTCACGCACAATATCGAGAGCTACCTCTCGCCCGCGTACCACCCGCTGTGCGACGGGATCGCGCTCGAAGGCACCAGGATCGCCGCGCGCGCCCTGCGCACCGCGGTGAACGACCCGACGAACCTCGCCGCGCGCTCGGACATGATGATGTCGTCGATGATGGGTGCGATCGCCTTCCAGAAGGATCTCGGTGCGGTGCACTCGTGCGCGCATGCGCTCGGCGCGGTGCTCGACATGCACCACGGGCTGGCCAATGCGCTGATGATCGACACGGTGCTCGAGTGGAACCTCGAGGCGGCCGGCTTGAAGTTCGCCGAGCTCGCGCGCGTCGTCGGGTTGGAGCGTGCCGACCGCTTCGTTCCCTGGCTGCGCGAGCTTCGCGACTCGGTCGGCATCGCGCCGGGGCTTCGCGACCGGGGAGTGCGCGCGGAGCACCTGCCCCGGCTGATCGCGATCGCCACGGCCGACATCTGCCACCTGACGAATCCCAGACCCTGCACCGCCGCCGATTTCGAACAGCTGTTCACGCGTGCGATGTAGATCTGCGCGAACCGCGCCCCTTGCGACGAAACGACTGGCCCCCGATGAGCACACTCAGAATCGACGATCCGGCCACCGGTGAAACGATTGCCGAACTACCGGCCGACGATGCGATGTCGATCGCCGCCAAGGTACGCAAGGCCCGCGCAGCGCAAGCGAAGTGGGCCGGCACCCCGCTCGAACGCCGCATCGCCGCGATCGAGCGGTTCCGGTCGATGCTGCTCGCCGAGCAGGAGTCGCTCGCGCTCACCCTCACGCGCGAGGTCGGAAAGCCGATCCGGCAGTCGCGCAACGAACTCGCCGGCGTGCTGGCGCGAATCGATTTCTTCACGTCCCAGCTCGCCTCGGCGATCGGCGATGAAACGGTCCACGCGGAACCCGGGTTGTGCGAACAGATCACGCACCCGCCGCTGGGCGTGATCGCGAACGTCTCTGCCTGGAACTACCCGTACTTCGTCGGCGCGAACGTCTTCGTTGCGGCGCTGCTCACCGGAAACGCGGTGCTCTACAAGCCTTCGGAACACGCGACGCTCACCGGACTGGAGATCGCCCGGCTGCTGCATGCCTCGGGCGTCGACCCGGACGTTTTCCAGCCGATCGTGGGAGCCGGCGACGCCGGGGCGGCGCTGATCGCGCAGGACGTCGACGGCGTGTACTTCACCGGCAGCCACGACACCGGCGCACGGATCGCGGCAGCGGTCGGCCCGCGGATGATCCGCATGCAGCTCGAACTGGGAGGCAAGGACCCGAGCTACGTGCGCGCCGACGCCGACGCACGCGTGGCCGCCGCTTCGCTCGCCGACGGAGCGATGTACAACACCGGGCAGAGCTGCTGTTCGGTCGAGCGGATCTACGTCCACGAAGACCTGCACGACGCCTTCGTCGCGCATTTCCTGGAAACCGTCAACGGCTTCGTGCTCGGCGATCCGCGCGCGGAGGACACCTACATCGGCGCGATCACGCGCGCGCAGCAACTCGACACGCTCGACGCGCAGGCCCGCGACGCCATCGACAGGGGGGCGACGCTTCGCTGCGGAGGCTCGCGCCTTCCAGGGCCAGGAAACTGGTACCCGCCGACGGTGTTCACCGAAGTGAACCACGAGATGGCGCTGATGGTAGAGGAGAGCTTCGGCCCGATCATCGGCATCCAGAGGGTCTCGAGCGATGACCAGGCTGTCGCGCTGATGAACGACACGCGTTACGGCCTGACGGCGGGTGTCTTCACCCGCGACGAGGCCGCCGCGCGCGCACTGCTCTCGCGCGTGAGCGCCGGGTCGGTCTACTGGAACTGCTGCGATCGGGTGAGCCCGCGACTGCCCTGGTCCGGAATCGGTCGTTCCGGGATCGGTCTCACGCTGTCGCGTTACGGTATCCAGGCCTTCACGCGACCAAAAGCCTGGCACCTGCGAAATGCCTGAGACCCCGCGCGCCGCGGGTGCGCCACCCGGGCCGATCCGGTTGACGATCTTCGACCTCGACCACACGCTGCTCGACGGCGACAGCGACACGCTCTGGTGCGAGTTCCTGGTCGAGCGCGGGCTGCTCGATCGTGCGCACTTCTTCGCCGGCAACGCCGACATGGAGCGGCGTTACGCCCTCGGGACCGTGGGCGTGGACGAGTTCGCGGCCTTCTACGTCTCGACGCTGGCGGGGCGCACCGTACCCGAGGTCGATTCTCTGAGGCGGGACTTCCTTCGCGAGTCGATCGTGCCGCGCATCCCCGACGCGGCACGGGCACTGGTCGCGCGCCACCTCGCCACCGACGATCTGGTGGTCCTCAGCACCGCGACCAATCGCGTGATCACCGAGCTCACCGCTGCGCACCTTGAAATCCCGCACCTGATCGCGACCGAGGTGGAGCGGCGCGCCGAGCGCTACAGCGGCCGCCCGATCGGCGTACCGAACATGCGAGACGGCAAGGTCGAGCGGCTCGACGCCTTCCTGGCGGCGCGTTCTCTTTCGCTCGAGCAGTGCGAATCCCGGTTCTACAGCGACTCGATCAACGATCTGCCGCTGCTGTCGGCCGTGCGCACGGCGGTGGTGGTGAACCCGGATGACAGGCTCGCGGACGTTGCCGCATGTCGCGGTTGGGAAGCCATCAGACTTCACGCGCGAAACTGAGCGCCGCCGGGTGCCGCGAACCCGGTTGGCGGTGCCGGTGTTCGCGCGAGAGCTCAGAGCGGCATGGCCCAGCCGGGATCGAGGAATCGCTCGAACTCGTCGGCCGGAACCGGTCGCGACACGAAGTAGCCCTGTATCCGGTCGCAGTCCTGCTCGACGAGAAGTCGCAGCTGCGCTTCGGTTTCGACGCCCTCCGCCGTGACTTCGAGCCCCAGTGCGTGCGCGAGCCCGATCACCGCGTCGACCACCATCGCGTCCTCGGAACTCGAGGTGAGTTCGCGCACGAAGGCGCGGTCGACCTTGACGTCGGCGACCGGCAGCCGGCGCAGGTACGACAGCGAAGAGTATCCGGTTCCGAAGTCGTCGATCGACGCATGCACGCCAAGCACCGCCAGGTGGCGCAGCGTCGCCGCCACGTCGTCCGGGCGCTCGAGCATCACCGACTCGGTGATCTCGAGCTTGAGCAGTTGCGGGTCGAGCCTCGTCTCGCGCAACGTCTGCTCGACGAGCGCGAACAGCTCGCCCTGATGAAACTGTCGCGGCGAGAGGTTGACCGAAAGCGGCACCACCGCCAGGCCCGCGTCCCGCCACTCGCAGGCCTGCCGGCACGCCGCGCGCAGGACCCACTTGCCGATCGCGAGAATCTGGCCCGATTCCTCGGCGACCGGGATGAAGTCGGCCGGCGAGATCAGGCGACCGTCGCGCGCCTGCCAGCGCAGCAGCGCCTCCGCGCCCGCCAGGCGCCCGGTGCGCAGATCGATGATCGGCTGGTAGTGAAGCAGGAACTCCTCGCGCTCGATCGCGCGGCTCAGCCCGGCGCGCAACTCGACGAATCGCCTCGCTCGATCGTTCAGTTCGCTGGTGTAGAAATGCAGCGTGTTGCGACCCTTTAGTTTCGCCGCGTACATCGCCGCGTCGGCGTTGCGCAGAAGATCGCGCGGTTCCTCGCCGTCGCGCGGATAGAGGCTGATCCCGATGCTGGTGCTCTGCAACAACTCGGCTCCCTGATACTCCCAGGGAACGGCGACCGCCTCGAGGATGCTCGTGGCCACCATTGCCACGTCGTCGTCGTGCCCGACGTTCTCCACGATCGCGACGAACTCGTCTCCACCGAGCCGCGCCACTGTGTCGCCAGCGCGCACGCAAGGTGCGATCCGGTTTCCGATCGCGCGCAGCAGCGCGTCGCCTGCCTCGTGGCCGATGCTGTCGTTGACGTGCTTGAACTGATCCAGGTCGAGCAACAGGACCGCTACCTGTTGCCCGCTGTCTCGCGCGCGCTCGATCGCCTGAGTCAGGCGGTCGCGCATCAGCGCCCGATTGGGCAGGTCGGTCAGCGGATCGTACTGCGCCTGGCGCAGCAACTCGGCCTCGTGCAGCTTGCGCTCGGTGATGTCCTTGCACACGCCCCTGTAGCCGAGAAACTCGCCGTTCGCGCCGAAGATCGGATCGCCGCTCGTCGAGCGCCAGCGAAGCGTTCCGTCAGCATCGAGGCGCGCGTACTCGTAGTCGCGAAACGGAGTGCGCTCGGCGAACGCCCGCAAGTACGCGCTCCTGCCCTCGGGGTCCCAGGCGACGGGCGGCGTGTCCAAGATGCCGGTCCCGATGATGCCCTCGGTCTTCAATCCGGTGATCTCGCAAAACGATGGCGAGAGATAGCTCAGCAGCAGGTTCCCGTCACGCTCCCAGTACCAGTCCGAAGCGATCGCATTGAGCCGCTTGTAGCGTTCCTCGCTTTGGCGCAGCTGATCTTCGGCCCGCTTGCGATCGGTGACGTCGAGCGCCGTCCCGCGGTAGCCGCGAAATCGCTTCTCGTCGTCCCTGATCGGGTCTCCGGAGACGCTGAGCCAGGTTCTTCCGCGGGGCGTTTCGAGGCTCACCAGCGCATTGCGAAACGGCTTTCCCGCCGGTGCGAACTGAGCGGCGCCGTCGCCGCCGCTGATCGTCATGCCAAGCTGGGCGGGCGTATTCCCGAGCAGAGCGTTGAATGCGTCGCCGGCGATTCCGGGCAGTTCGCTCGACAGGTACGTGATCCGGTTCTCCTCGTCGGCCTCCCAGGAGATATCGGAAGATGTCAGGACCAGCTGGCGGTATCGTGCCTCGCTTTGCCTGAGTTGCGTGAGAGCGCGCGCGAGCTCCTCGCGCTGCGCGAGCGCGTCCAGACCGTAGCCCAGCGTCGCGACCGTGCGTTCGACCAGTTCGACCAGCGGCTCGCTGAACCAGCAGCATTCGTCAGAGTAGACCGAGAGCTCTCCGATGACCTGTCCCGCGCTTCGCAGCGGCACGGACAGGCTCGACGCGATTCCTACCTCTTTCGCGCGCGACCAGTACTTGCGCGTGCTCGGATCGTCCTGGAACGTGTGCGTCACGACCGTGCGCGCGCCGACGAACGCGCGCAGAGACGGCGGGCCACGCAGTTGGGCTGAACGCGACCTGGGAATCGGGACCTGCTTCGATCTGAAAAGCTGCTCGCCTGCCATCGCCACGGGGGTCAGTTCGCGCTTCGCCGGATCGTATTCCCGGATCACGATGTGGACGAAACCGATCATCCGTCGCAGCGCCTCGCAGGTCAGGCGCTTGGCCTGCAAGCGATCGTCGGCCTGGCGCATCACGTCGCCGACCTCCGCCAGCGCGGCGTACATCGCAGACATGCGTGCCGCCTGCTCCTCGGCGCGCTTGCGCGCCGTGATGTCGCGCGCCACGCCGCGATAGCCGGTGAATCTTCCGCTCGCGCTGTACACCGGATCGCCGCTCACCGATACCCAGCACCATTGGCCAGCGTCTGCGCGCCATCGATACTCGAAGTTGCGCAGCGGTAGCCGCGCCATGAGCTGGGTCCGATGCGCGTCCCAGTCGACGGTCAGCTGGTCGACCGTGGTCGATTCCCACCGGCGCTTGCCCAGCGGAACCGCCGGGTGCATCGCCTCACGCCGGTGCACCTGCAGGTGCGCCCCGGTATCGACGAAGCGATGCTCCGCGTCGGTTTGCCAGATCCAGTCCGACGACAGTCGCGTGAGGTTGCGGTACATCGCCTCGGCCTGCGCGAGCCGTCCCGACACATCGCGCGCGCGCTCGCGCATTTGGTGCGCGGCGATGGCCAGCGCGAGCGTCTTCGCCACGCGTTCGCCCAGTTCGCTCATCTCCTCGTCGAAGAAATCCTTGTCGCGCGCGTACAGGCTGAGCAGCCAGCCGACTTGGTGCTCCACGACGATCGGAACGTGCAGCGAAGCGCGCACGCCGAGCGATGCAGCGACCTCGCGCCAGGGCGCGACACTGGGGTCGGTGCCGTGGTCGTTGCACACGGTAGTGCACGCGCCGTGCACCGCGCGCGAGGCGGGGTCGATGATCGCACCGGAAGCGACGGCCGCCACCGCCCGCACGCCCGGTCCGATCGCGGACACCGAACCGGCATTCGCGACCACCGCCAAAGTGCCTGCGTCGCGGTCGTAAGCGCGAATGCGCACGCCGCTCATCCCCGCCACGGCGATCAGGGTGTCTGCCGTCTCGACGAACAGCGCGTTGGCCATGCCGAACTCGGCCGCACCGGCATTGATCCGCGCGAGAGCGTCGTACATCCGGCCTCGTCGCACCGCGTGCTGCGCGAAGGTGATCGATGCATCTTCGGCATTGCCGAGCTGATCTGGCGCATCGGCGCCACGCGCTCGAGCGGGCGCATCGTCGTCGTGCTCCGAGGCAGGCGCAGGCGCGTCGCCGTCGTGTCGATCGAGGCCGCGCGCTCGATCCGACGCGCCGCCGAGCGTGGTTCCTGCAGGGAGCTTGTTCACTGGCATGACCGAATCTCAAGGTGCGTGGCTGCGGGGCCGCGGCCAATGCGCACGAGATCACCGAAACGCCGCGACGCGCCCCTTCGACACCCGCATGCGCGCGCGACGTGCCGAGTATGTCGGCACGGTCGCACCGAGATCAAGCTCGCGCCGTCTCGCGACGCCTCGGTATGGTGCATCTGCCGCACCCGGAAGATGTGCGGAGTCTGCGGCCGACGGACGGTCGGCTAAGATCGAGCCTCGAACGACGCTGACGCGGATGACGCGCAATCGGAGGCGATGGTGAATGACGATCGATCGGGAAAACCGTCCGGAATGCGCAGGGGGCTGACCAGCTACGGCGACGCACGATTCTCGCTGTTCCTGCGCAAAGCCTTCATCAAGGGGGCGGGACTCACCGACGACGCGCTCGATCGCGCGGTGATCGGCATCGCCGATACCGGAAGCGGCTTCAATCCCTGCCACGGCAACATGCCGGCGCTGGTCGAGGCGGTGTCGCGCGGGGTCCTGCTCGCGGGCGGCCTGCCGGTGCGCTTTCCGACGATCTCGCTGCACGAGAGCTTCGCCAATCCGACCAGCATGTACCTGCGCAACCTGATGTCGATCGACACCGAGGAGATGATCCGGGCGCAGCCGATGGACGCGGTGGTCCTGATCGGTGGTTGCGACAAGACCGTGCCGGCGCAGCTCATGGGTGCGGCATCGGCCGACGTGCCGGCAATCCAGCTCGTCACCGGCTCGATGCTCACCGGCTCGCATCGCGGAACGCGCGTCGGCGCGTGCACCGACTGCAGGCGCTACTGGGCGCGACACCGCGCCGGCGAGGTCGACGAGGAAGAGATCTCGCAGGTCAACGAACAACTGGTTCCCAGTGTAGGCACGTGCTCGGTGATGGGGACCGCGAGCACGATGGCCTGCGTCGTCGAGGCGCTGGGCATGGGCCTTCCGGGCAGCGCGTCGGCGCCCGCCGTGACCGCGCAGCGCGTGCGCGTCGCCGAGCGCAGCGGCGCCGCGGCGGTCGCGCTCGCCCGATCGGGAATCACCCCGTCGCGGATACTGACCGCCGGCGCGTTCGAGAATGCGCTGCGCGTGCTGCTCGCCATCGGCGGCTCGACCAATGCGATCCTGCACCTCACCGCGATCGCCGGACGAGTCGGGATCGCGCTTGATCTGGCGCGGCTCGACGCGATGTGCGCCGACACGCCGGTGCTGGTCGACCTCAAGCCCTCGGGCGAGCACTACATGGAAGACTTCGACCGTGCGGGGGGAATGCCGGCGCTGCTGCGCGAGCTCAAGCCCCTGCTCGACCTGAGCACCCTCACCGTGACCGGCGCGACCCTTGGTGAGGAAATCGATCGCTCCGGCCCCGGGTTCCCGCAGGAAGTGATCCGCCCGCTCGCCCGGCCGATCTACCCGCAGGGCGGGATCGCAGTGCTGCGCGGCAACCTCGCTCCTCGCGGCGCGATCGTCAAGCAGTCGGCAGCGACCGCAAAGCTCCTGGAGCACGAAGGACGCGCGGTGGTGTTCGACGGTCTGGCCGATCTCGCGCAGCGCATCGACGACGACGCGCTCGACGTCAACGCCGACGACATCCTCGTTCTGCAGAACATCGGGCCGATCGGTGCGCCCGGCATGCCCGAGGCCGGCATGCTCCCCATTCCTAGAAAGCTCGCACGCGCGGGCGTGCGCGACATGGTGCGTATCTCCGACGGCAGGATGAGCGGAACCGCTTCGGGAACGATCGTCCTGCACGTCACACCCGAAGCGGCGATCGGCGGACCGCTCGCCTATGTGCGCAGCGGCGATCGGATCAGGATCAGCGTCACGCGTCGCGAACTGAGCCTGCTGGTGGGCGACGACGAAATCGCGCGCCGGGCGCGCGAGCAGCCGCTGCGGGTGCCCGACGCGCCACGCGGCTATCGCAAGCTCTTCGTCGAGCACGTGACCCAGGCGGACCAGGGCGTGGATTTCGATTTCCTGCGCCTCGGGCCCCGATAGCGGCGCGGTCGCGGCTCGCAGCTGCCTAACGCCCTCCAGGATCCGGCCGGTGGAACTCAGCCAACGTTTCGCGCGCTGGGGCGGTGACGTGATCGCGCGCTATCTCACGCGACCGTCGCGCGCCACCTACGCGAATACGCCGGCCAGTCTCGGGGCATACGCAGTCGAGCTTCTACCGGGCGACGTGTTGCTGGTCGAGGGCAACCTGCGCGATCAGTACGACGATCGAGTAACTGACTCAATCCACCTGGTCGCACCCGGCGCTCCATGTCGGCGAAGATCTCGGCAGCGATCGCGACGGCAGGACTTGCCGGCTGATCGACGCCGACGTGGTTACGGGGGTCCGGCCGGTGGCGCTAGAGACCTTTCACGGGCTTCACTTGCGCATCTGCCGGCCCGTCGGGCTGTCCGCCGCCGACATCTCGAGGTTCGCCAGCTATGCGGGGGCGCGAATCGGCGATCGCTACGACCTGAAGAACGTCGTCGATCTGGCGCGCTGCCTGCTGCCGACGCCCCCGGTGCCGAAAACTACCGGCGCAGGCTGCTCGCTCCGCGCGACTTCGACGTGTCGCCCTACTTCCGGATAGTCAAGCCGCCGATCGAACGCGACTTCGACCCGGGCGCGATCTCCTGGGACGACGCCGGGCAGTGAGGCGCCGTTCAGGGGCGGTCGACTTCGCCGCCGCGGGATCTCGATGAATCGCGCTCGCGTGGCCGCTCGCCGCGTTCGTCACGCGGCACGAAGGCCTCCTGGCGCGGAACATTGGCGTGCGGCCTGACAGCGGGGGGTTGCGCCGGAACGACCGGCCCCGTCGGGCGATGCTCCCGATCGTTCGAACCGCGCCTGTCGCCGGGTCGACGGTCGCCCCGTTGACGGTCGTCGTCGCGATAGTCGTGGCGTGGATGTCCGGGCGTGATGACGATCGGCGCCGGACGTACGATGACCGGCGCACGCGGAACGATGACGGGCGCCGGGACGATCACTCCGACCCCCACCTGCGGTTGGGGATAGCCGGGATAGACATACCCCGGACTGTAGCCGCCGTAGTAGGGGGCCTGCGTGGGGTAGACGGGCGTGTAGCCTCCGTGGATCGACTCGTAGCCGCCGTAGCCGCCGTAGCCGCCGTAGCCGACGCCGGGGGGATTCGCCGGGTACTGCGTCGCATAGGGTTCGGCGGGCACGACCGCGCAGGCGCCTAGCAGCACCGCGCTGGCGATAGACAACGAGTGCGCGATCGAGCGTTTCATCGTGAGTCCTCCTTTCATGGGTCCAGATATATCCAACGGATCAGGGACCAGTGCCGTGCACACCAGCTTGCAACACCGCGTGCCGGTGTGTGACCGAATGTAACGCGATCGCTCGCCTGCTGCGCGTTCGAGGTTGCGCGCCGGGCCGACTCGTCGCTGGCACTCGACACGCGCGCCGCACACGCACGGCTCGGGTCAGTCGTTGCGGGGGTCCTCGCGCGGATCATCGTTCGCCGGCAATGGGCGTTCGAGTTCGAGGTCCTCCTGGCCCGTCTCGTGCTCGGTGCCAACTCCACCGATCGGCTTGCGCGAACCACGGCGTTTGGCGAGCGCGAGCTGCACGCGCACTGCGTTCGCCTCACCGACCGCGCGGGCGGCATCGCGCCTGGAGGCCGAGAGTTCGCCGCGCAGCTCGCGCATCTCGTCGCCCTGGTCGCGCAGCATCTCGGTCATCGACGCCAGGCGCCCCTGGATCGTCGCCAGCTGGCGGCCCAGGTCGAGGACCTGCGCCCTGGACTCGGCAAGTTCCGGGCCCAGCGCTGCGATCCGGGCCTCGCGATCGGCCAGCGCGTCCTCGGTCTCGCGAAGCTTCGCGCGCATTGCGTCGACCCGCGACTCGGCCTGCGCGCTCTGGTGCTCGAATCCCCTCGCCGCCTCCTGCTGCGCCTGCGCCCAGAGCCGGGCAGTCATTTCACCGGCTGTTTCGCGCAGTGCGTCCGGGAGGTCGGGGTGGTCGATCCGGATCCGGGTGCGCTCGCGCAGGTCGGTCCAGAACTTCGACAGGACCTGGGCGGGCGTCGCCATGCTCCCCTTTCGGACGTACTGGTAGAGCCTGTTCGCCGTCGGCGTGATGCCGTATCGAAAGAACAGGAGCGCGCAGACCTCGCGATACAGCTCCCGGGTTTCCGGAAACCTGGCACGCAAGCTCTCGATCTCGGTGGCGATCTCTGCATCGGACATGCCTCGAGCCCTCCAGGGAAACCCAGTTCTTCAGTAATTTACCATAATACGTAGTATTATTTATTTATCACTACCCGGATTTCCATGGGATGCTCGATTTCGATCACCTCGGTCGCCCGGTCTCGCTTCGCCATCGCGCGCCATACAAGCGGGCGATTTCCCCCTGGAACGATGCGCGCTCGGCATTCGTCGATGGCACCCGGTTGCAGGCTCGATGGCGCGGCCGCACGCTGTTCTCCGTGGTCGAACTCGGTTTCGGCCTGGGCGTGAACTTCCTTGTCACGCTCGACGCCTGGGAGCGGGACCCACTGCGGCCCGACCGACTGGTATTCGTCTCGATCGAGGCCGAGCCGCTCTCGGCGGCCGATCTGGAGCGTGCGCACGACGCGCTCGGACTCGCTTCGGCGCACTGCGTTGCGCTGCGCGAGCGCTGGCCGGTGGCCACTCCGGGCGTGCACCGGATCGCCTTCTTCGGCGGCGCTGTGATCCTGCTTCTCGCCTGCGGCTCCGTCGAGACACTTCTTCCCGGACTCGACGCCCCCGCTGACGCTTTCTACCTCGACGGGTTCGAGCCCGCACTGAACCCGCAGATGTGGAGCGCGACGGTCATGCGCAACCTCGCGCGGCTCGCCCGGCCCGGTGCCTTCGCGGCAGCCGACAGGGGCTCGCGGCAGGTGCGGGAATCCCTGGCGATGGCCGGGTTCGAGCCCGATTCCGCCGCGCCGACCCGATCGGGGCAGGCGACGATCTCGGCGCGGTTCGTATCGCATCGTGGCGCCGGCCAGGGTTTCGCCAGGACGCGGCCCGCAATGGCCGAAGGGCCCCGCCAGGCGATCGTGATCGGCGCCGGGCTCGCCGGCTGCGCGGTGTCCGGTGCGCTCGGTGCGCGCGGATGGGAGGTACAACTGCTCGAGAGCGAGCGCACGATCGCAGCCGGCGGTTCGAGGCAGCCGGTGCTCGTCGATCACCCCCACCTCTCGCCCGACGACAATCGCCTGGCGCGCCTGAGCCGAAGCGCGCTTTCGCTGTCGCGCGCCCACGATCTCGACGCGCACGAGGCCGGCGGCGCCCCGCCCGGGCCGCTGGCTGGCGCTCCTGCCGGCGCCGCGGGCGCAGCGATCGGGCGCCTCGTGCTCGCCGCCGACGAACAGGCCTGCGAACGCCAGCAAGCGGCGCTCGAAGGACTGCGGTTTCCGCAGTCCTTCGTTGGCCATCTGGACCGCGAGCGCGCATCCTCGCTCGCCGGAGTCCGGCTCGCCGCGGGCGGGCTCTGGTATCCGGGATGCCGCGCTGCGGACCCGGCGATTCAGTGCAGGGACTGGATCGACCGGGCGGGCGCGGCGATCACGCTGCGCACCGACGCGGCGGTCGCGAGCCTGCAGCGGCGCGACGATCGCTGGATCGCGTTCGACGCGAACGGGTCGACGCTCGCGCAGGCGCCGGTGGTGATCCTCGCAAATGCAGGCGACGCGCCGCGTCTGGGCCGGCAGGCGCAACCTGGCCTTCGGCGCCTGCGCGGCCAGAGCACGATTCTCGATCCGGGTGTCCTCGCCGGACTCCGTACCGTGGTCGGCGCGGACGCATTCGCCTGCCCGTTGCCCGACGGCCGGGTGGTCGTCGGGTCGACCTTCGACGAGGGCGATTCGCTCGAGCCCTCGATCTCGGCCGACCACGGCAACCTGAGCCGGATCGCCCAGGCCTTCGAACCGATTCCGTTGCCACTGGCCGAGGCGCTCGCCGCGATCGCGGCACGATCCCGCGAGGGATCGCAGCGCGGCGCGTGCTCCGCGCCAGCCAGCCGGTCAGGGTCGGTCGGGTATCGCTGGGTCTGCGCCGACCGCCTGCCAATGATCGGCGCGCTGCCGGACGAAGCGGCGACACGCGCGCGGCTCGCGTCGCACATGCGCGACGACCGGATCGGGTTCGCGCTGCACGAGGGCCTCTACGGCGCCTTCGCGTTCGGCTCGCGCGGACTGCTCTGGGCGCGTCTGGCCGCCGAGGTCCTCGGCGCGACCCTCGATGGCGAGCCGGTCCCGCTGGAGCGCGACCTGCTCGCTTCGATCGACCCGGCCCGGTTTCTTCGCCGCGCCGTGCGCCGCGCGCGGCTCTGAGATCACGCAGCCGTCGATCCGTGCGAGCACGCGGCCGGGAGCGCGCGAGCGGCTACACTTGCGCCTTCTAAAGGAATCTCGCCCTCATGCCTGCCGATTCACCGCGACCGCAATACGACTGCTCGAAGTGCCCCGGGTACTGCTGCAGCTACCCACGGATCGAAGTCAGCGACGCCGACCTCAAGCGCCTCGCCAGGCACTTCTCGATCGAGGTCGATGCCGCCGAGAAGCGCTTCACGCGTGTATGGCGCTCGAAGGAGGGATTCGAGCGGGTGCTGCGCCACCAGAAGGACAGCGTCTACAAGACGATCTGCCGGTTCTTCGACACCGATGCGCGTCGTTGCACGATCTACAAGGCCAGGCCGGGCGTCTGTCGCGAGTACCCCGACCGCGCGAAGTGCGGGTACTACGAGTTCCTCAAGTTCGAACGCAGGCACCAGGACGATCCCGATTTCGTCCCCAGCGCCTGATCGCAGCGACACCGCGGAGAATCGAGATGCGATCGATCGGCACCCCACTGAGCGCGGGAGCGACCCGCGTCATGCTCCTGGGCGCAGGCGAACTCGGCAAGGAAGTGATCATCTCGCTGCAGCGGCTGGGAATCGAGGTGATCGCGGTCGACCGGTATGCAAACGCGCCCGGTCAACAGGTCGCGCATCGCTCGCACGTTATTAACATGGCCGACGGCGCGCAGCTGCGCGCGCTGATCGAGCGCGAGCGCCCTCAGCTCGTCGTGCCCGAGATCGAGGCGATCGCGACCGACACTCTGGTCGAACTCGAGCGCGAGGGGGTCGTCACGGTAATTCCGACCGCCCGTGCGGCGCGACTGACAATGAACCGCGAAGGCATTCGCCGCCTCGCCGCCGAGGAGCTCGGCTTGCCCACTTCGGCGTATCGCTTCGCGAGCACCCTGGCCCAGCTGCGCGCCGCCGTCGAGGGCGAACCCGGGGCCGCGCCGATCGGTTATCCCTGCATCGTCAAGCCGGTCATGTCCTCGTCGGGCAAGGGGCAATCGAAAGTGGACGCTCCCGGGGACCTCGAAGCCGCGTGGCGCCATGCGGCGAGCGGCGGGCGCGTCGACGCCGGGCGCGTGATCGTCGAAGGGCTCGTGGCCTTCGACTAC
>JAHDXY010000319.1 GCA_023384005.1 Burkholderiaceae bacterium
TCGTAGCGACCGCCTCCCGGCACCGTGTCGCTGTGCGAGCCGGTCACGAGCGGGGGCAGCGAGACCGCGCGTCCCGGCCGGCGACCGATCAGGTTTCCGCCGCGATCCATCGCCACGTCCAGCCCGGCGTCACGCATCTGCCCGGCGATCCACTCGCGCGCCTCGGTGTAGCGCAGGGTAAACGAGCGCCGCGTCCACGGCTGCGCCGGCTCGGTCCGCATGGCCAGGCTCTCGAGCGAGGACCACAGGCGATCCCGATCGATTCCGCTCATCGTCGCGTCGGCGCGAGAAAGCGGCCGTCGCCGGCCGAATTCACGACACGCTTGCCGTCGAAGGCCTGGCGCCCGCGAACGAAGGTCGACTCGACGCGTACCGTCAAACGGCGACCTTCGAACGAGCTCCACGTGGCGCCGCTGAGGCTGGTCGCCGGATCGTAGGCGAACTCGCCCGTCTCGAGGATCACGAAATCCGCGTCCTTGCCCGGGGCCAGGCTGCCCTTGCGGTCGTCCAGGCCGAAAGCGCGCGCCGGACCGGCGCACAGCAGATCGACCGCCAGTGTCGGCGGCAGGCGATGCTCTTCGCAACCGGTCCACATCGCCGGCAACAGCACCTCGATTCCCGGTCCGCCGGCCGAGCACTTGAACACATCCGGGTCGGACTTTCGCTCCAGCCCCCAGGCGACGTGATCCGACGAGACGAAATCGCAATCGCCCGCCGCGACGTGCCGCCACAGCCGTTCGGTTTCCGCCTTCGGGCGCATCGGCGGATAGTGCTTGGTGCGATTGCCGAAGCGCGCCACGTGCTCGTCGGCGTCGAGCATCAGGTATTGAACGCAGGTCTCGATGCTCGCGCGATGGCCCGCACGCCGGTACATGTTGCAGATCTCGAACCCGCGCGCCAGCGAGCAGTGCACGACATGGGCGCGCGCTGCGCTCTCGGCGCCGAGTTCGTAGATGATCGCGCTGGCGAGGTTCTCGACCAGCGGCGTGTGCGCGTCGCAGAAGTCCTGCGCGCCGACCCGGCCGGACTCGATGCTGCGTGCGATGTTCTTCGACGACAGCTCCTGGTCCTGGTTGTGCACGCCGCAAAGCAGGCCCGATGGCGCGATCTTCGTCATCGCCGCGAGCAGCAGGTCTTCGTCGATCCGCGGGAATCGGGTCCTGTTCGCCTCGTAGGTCGAGAACTTGAACGAAATCGCGCCGGCCGCGACCAGTCCCGCGATCTCGTCGAGCCCCGCGTCGTTCGGCGCGATCGTCGCGATCAGCGCGTGATCGACATGACAGACCCGCGCCGCGACCGAGCGCTTCTCGTTGAACAGCGCCGCGTTCGTGACCGGCGCGGGCGAGTCGTAGGGCATGTCGACCATCACGGTGACGCCACCCGCGGCAGCGGCGCGCGAGGTGATTCCCATGCCCTCGAAGCCGGCCTGGCTGCCGCTGTGGACCTGGCCGTCGATCACCCCAGGGATCACCCACCTGCCTCTCGCGTCGATCCGCTCGGACGCTCCGGGCGGCGTGCCGCCCCCGACCATCGCGACCTTGCCGTCGCGGATCGCGAGGAAGCCGCTGGCGATGACAGTGCGGGCATCGGGCACGATGTTGCCGGTCACGACGAGGTCGAATTCGTTCACGTTTGCTCGCAATTGCCTGGCTGGCAGCCCACGGCGCGGGCTGCGGATGGTGGCGCCGTCAGCGCGGCGAATCGCGTCAGGTGCGACTCGGCCCCGCCGAAGAAGGCTTCGTTCAGGACGATCCGCTTCGCATAGTGGCCGAGCGCGTACTCGTCGGTCATGCCGATCGCCCCGTGCATCTGTATCGACTCTTCGACGATCTGCCGGCCCGACCAAAGGCTCTGGACCCACGCAGCGGCGACGGCGCCCGACGCCTCGGGCGGCGAAGCGCCCGGCGCGAGCGACTCGTCGACAGCGATCGCGGCGGCTGTCACGAGCGCACGCGCCTCGTCCAGCCGGATCGACAGATCGACCAGGCGGTGCTGCAGCGCCTGGAAGCGTCCGATCGGCTGGCCGAACTGCTCGCGTGTCCGGACGTGTCCCAAGGTGGCATCGAACAGGACCTGCATCGCGCCGAGGTTCTCCGCAGCGGCAGCCAGCAGCGCGCGATCGCGTGCGATCGACAGCAGCGCGGCGCCGTTGGCGCCATCATCGACCCGGGCCGACCGCGGTACCTTGACATCGGACAGTACGACGCGCGACAGGGTGCGCCCGTCGATCATTCGTTCGTGCGCGACTTCCAGCCCCGGCGAGTCGGCGGCAACCAGGAACAGAGCGGTCGATCCGCCTTCGGCGCGCACCGTCGCCGATACGATCAGCGCGTTCACGCCCGCTGCCGCCAGCACGCGCGACTTCGTTCCATCGATCCTGAAGCCGCCCCCTGCGAGCGCGACCGCTTCGGTCGCGAGTCGATCGGACAGGTCGTCGTCGCCCTCGAAGGTCGCGAGCGCGATCCGCTCGGCTCCGTCGAGAATCGCTTCGAGCCGCTCGCTCGCCGCTTCGCCGGCGCAGCGACGCGCCTCGGCCAGTACGCCGCCGGCCATGATCGCATCGGGCAACCACGGGCTCGTCACCAGGTTGCGCCCGCAGGCTTCGCCCAGCAGCATCGTGCCGACACCGCCCGGGCCGATGCCGCCGCGCTCGGTGTCGAATGCGAGCCGAAGCCAGCCGCCCCGGGCAAGCGCCAGCCGTTCGGCTTCTTCGAAGCCGACATCGGTCGCGGCGGCGCGGCGCGCGACGGCGACGCGATCTTCGCCGGCGAGCGCACGCTGCAGGCTGTCCGCGATCCGGTGTTCGTCTTCGCTGTACTCGAGATCCATCGGTTCTCCCGCGCGCCGTCGTCTGCCGCGGCCTGCCTAGAGGCCGAGCACCGCCCTGGCCAGCACGTTTCGCTGGATTTCGTTCGACCCGCCCCAAATCGTCAACTTGCGAAGGTTCAGCCAGGTCGTCAGTGCCGTCGCCGAGGTCTGCGCGCCAGGCGCGACCGGTTGTTCGCCGGCGATCGCCGCCCGATCCCAGCGCAGTGCCGACGACCCGCAGAGGTCCAGGCGCAGGCGGGCGATCGCTTGCGCGATCTCGGTTCCGCGGATCTTGAGTTTCGAGGTTTCCGGACCCGGGTTGCCTCCGGCGTTCAAACGGCTCAGAAGGCGCAGTTCGATCATTTCGAGCGCGCGCAGTTCGATATCGATCGCCGCCAGCCTCGCGACTGCACCGGCCCGATCGCCGCGGGCGGCGACGAAGTCGCGCAGTTCGCCGAGCTGGCGACGCGAACGCGCCGCGCCCGACATCGAGAAGCGTTCATGCTCGAGCAGGAACTTCGCGTAGGTCCAGCCCCGGCCCTCTTCGCCGACGAGGTTGGCTTCGGGCACGCGGACTTCGTCCAGGAACACCTCGTTGATCTCGCAGTCGCCGTCGAGCGTCCTGATCGGGCGCACGACGATGCCGGGCGAGCGCATGTCGATCAGCAGGAACGAGATCGCGGCCTGCGGCTTGGCGGCGATGTCGGTCTTGACCAGGCAGAACATCCAGTCGGCCCAGTTCGCGCCGGTGGTCCAGATCTTCTGGCCGGTGACGACGAAGCCCTCGCGGTCGCGGACTGCGCGCGTGCGCAGCGCCGCCAGATCGGAGCCGGCGCCGGGTTCCGAATACCCCTGGCACCACCAGACCTTGTTCTCGCGGATCGGGGGCAGGAAGCGCGCCTTTTGCGCTTCGCTGCCGTAGGTATAGATGACCGGCCCGGCCATCGTGATGCCGAACTGCACCGGTGGCGGGCAGGGCAAGGCCCCGTACTCCTGTTCGAACAGGTAGCGTTGGGTCGCGGAGAAGCCCGGACCCCCGTATTCCTTCGGCCAGCCTGTCGCGAGCCAGCCCCGGGCCGCGAGGATGTCCTGCCAGCGCATGATCCCGGCGCGGTCCAGGCACTGATTCGCCCGTACCTTGGCGGCGATGTCCGGCGGCAGCGACGCGCGCAGGAACTCGCGCACCTCGTGACGAAATGCGATGTCCTCGGACGAGAATCGCAGGTCCATGCCGCTAGATCACCCCGTCGGAACGCAGGCGCGAAATCCGCGCCGTGTCGAGTTCGAGCACCTCGGCGAGGATCGCGTCGCTGTCCGCGCCCAGTGCCGGCGCCGGGCGCAGCGCTCCCCTGGCCGCTCCGGCGAAATGCACCGGCTGCTCGGGCAGCGGCAAGCTGCCCAGCGTCGGGTGCGCGACCTCGGGGAAGAGCCCGCGATGGCGCGCATGCGCGCTCTGCGCCGCCTCCTTCACCGACTGCACCGGCGCCGCCGGAACTCCGCCCGCGAGCAGGGCATCGACCACCTGGGCGACCGTCATCCGGCGCGACCAGCGTTCGATCTCGGCGCGCAACGCAGCCTCGTTCGCCCCGCGTTGCGAATCGCGCGCGAAGCGCGGGTCGGCGAGCAGATCGGCACGATCGATCGCTTTCGCGAGTTGGCGGAACAGGGTGTCGTTGGCCACCGCCAGGACGAAGTCGCCGTCGCTCGCCCGGAATACCCCGAAGGGCGCCGAATACGGATGGCGCCTGCCCTGTCGCCCGGGTGCCTCGCCGGTGCTCGCGAACGCGGCGAGCGCGGTGGGCAGCAACGCGAACAGCGAATCGAACATTGCGACGTCGATCCGCCGGCCACGACCTGTGCGCTCGCGCTGAAAGAGCGCCGCGCAGATCGCCCAGGCGGCGAACAGACCCGACACGGTGTCGCCGATCGAATCGCCGGCGAAGACCGGCGCGCGATCGGGCTCGCCGGTGACGCTCA
>JAHDXY010000320.1:0-3784 GCA_023384005.1 Burkholderiaceae bacterium
ATGAAATAGAAGCGCCCCTCGGGTTCGGCGATGAACTCGACCGTGCCGGCGCCGACGTAGCCGACCGCGCGCGCCGCGGACACGGCGGCCTGGCCCATCGCGCCGCGACGTTCGGCCGTCATGCCGGGCGCCGGGGCTTCCTCGATCACCTTCTGGTGGCGGCGCTGCACCGAGCAGTCGCGCTCGAACAGGTAGACACAGCCGCCGTGCGTGTCGGCGAACACCTGGATCTCGATGTGGCGCGGCCGCTGCAGGTAGCGCTCGATCAGCACCGTGTCGTCCGAGAACGCGCTGGAGGCTTCGCGCTTGCACGACGCGAGCGCGGCGTCGAACTCGCCGGACTTCGTGACGATGCGCATGCCCTTGCCGCCGCCTCCCGCGCTCGCCTTGATCAGCACCGGGTAGCCGATCGCGTCGGCCTGCCCCTTCAGGTAAGCGGGCTCCTGGTTCGCGCCGTGGTAACCGGGAACGAGCGGTACGCCGGCCGCCGCCATCAGCGTCTTGGCTGCCGACTTGCTGCCCATCGCGGCGATCGCCGCGGCGGGGGGGCCGATGAAGAGCAGACCGGCGTCGTGCACGGTGCGCGCGAATGCCTCGTTCTCGGAGAGAAATCCGTAGCCGGGGTGGATCGCCTGCGCCCCGGTGCGCAACGCGATCTCGACGATCAGGTCGGCACGCAGGTACGACTCGCGTGCCGCGGGCGGGCCGAGCCGCCACGCCTCGTCGCAGGCCGCGACGTGCGCCGCCTGCGCGTCGGCGTCCGAATACACGGCGACGGTGGCGACGCCCATGCGACGCGCGGTCGCGGCGACGCGGCACGCGATCTCGCCGCGGTTCGCAATCAGGATCTTCGAGAACATCATGGTCTCCGTTGAGGATCGCGGCTCGAACGCGAGTCGCGCCGCCAGTGTGATGAACAGGACTCCGACCAGGCGGCGGGGACGGCGCGCGAGCGACGGTCGATGCACTCGGGCGCCGCCGGCTCGCGCAGGCGGGCGGCCACCAGGTGCCCGGGATTCACTCGCCGGCCTTCGCGACCCAGTCCGGCTTGCGCTTGCCGAAGAACGCGGCGATCCCTTCCTGCGCTTCGTCCGACGCGCGCACGCGCGCGATTCGCGCCGCGGTTTCGTCGCCCAGCGCATCGTCGATCGCTCGCCCGGCAACGTCGCGGATCAGTCGCTTGGCCTCGTCCAGCGCCTTCGGCCCGCCCTGCACGAGTTGCGCGAGCAGCGCGTCGAGAGCCGTGTCGAGCGACTCGGGCGCGGCGAGTTCGTGCACGAAGCCGATCCGGTGCGCCTCGGTCGCATCGAATACCTCGGCGCTGAGGAAGTAGCGGCGCGCGCGTCGCTCGCCCATCGCGCGGATCACGTAGGGGCTGATCATCGCCGGAATCAGCCCGAGCTTGACCTCGGACAGGCAGAACTTCGTGTCGGCCGACGCCACCGAGATGTCGCACGCCGACACCAGCCCCATGCCGCCCGCGAACGCCGCGCCGTGGACCCGCGCCACCGTGGGCTTGGGCGATTCGTACAACAGGCGCAGGACGCGCGCGAGCTTGCCCGAGTCCTTGCGCGCCTCCTCCGGCGTCATGTCGCGCGCGGTCTTCATCCACGCGAGGTCGCCTCCCGCGCAAAAGGCCTTGCCGCGCCCGCCGAGCACGATCACGCGCACCGCGTCGTCCGCTACCAGTCCCGCCAGCGCGTCGTTCAACTCGCCGATCAGCACGTCGTTCATCGCATTGCGCAGCTCCGGCCGGTTCAGCCAGAGCCGCGCGACCCCAGCCGCGGTTTCGATCTCGATCGTCGTATAAGTCATCTCGTTCCCCGGTGTCAGATCCTGAACACGCCGAATTTCGTCTCCGGGATCGGCGCGTTCATCGCCGCCGACAAACCCAGCCCGAGCACCATCCGCGTGTCCGCCGGGTCGATCACGCCGTCGTCCCAGAGCCGTGCGGTGGCGTAATAGGGATTGCCCTGGTGTTCGTACTGCTCGAGGATCGGCTTCCTGAAGGCCTGCTCGTCCTCGTCGCTCCACTTGCCGCCGCGGCCCTCGATTCCGTCGCGCCGCACCGTGGCGAGAACCGATGCGGCCTGCTCGCCGCCCATCACGCTGATTCGCGCGTTGGGCCACATCCACAGGAACCTCGGGCCGAAGGCGCGACCGCACATCCCGTAGTTGCCCGCGCCGAAGCTGCCGCCGATGATGACAGTGAACTTCGGCACCTGCGCGCACGACACCGCGGTGACCATCTTCGCGCCGTGGCGCGCGATGCCCTCGTTCTCGTACTTCTTTCCGACCATGAAGCCGGTGATGTTCTGCAGGAACACCAGCGGGATCTTTCGCTGGCAGCACAGTTCGATGAAGTGCGCGCCCTTGTTGGCCGACTCGGAGAACAGGATGCCGTTGTTCGCGACGATTCCCACCGGCATGCCGAACACGCGCGCGAATCCGGTGATCAGCGTCGTGCCGAATCGCGCCTTGAACTCGTCGAACTCGGAGCCGTCGACGATGCGCGCGATCACCTCGCGCACGTCGTAGGGCTTGCGCGTGTCGGTGGGGATCACGCCGTAGAGTTCGTGCGGGTCGTAGGCCGGATCGAGCGGGTCGCGCAGGGCGAAGGGCTGCGGCTTCGTGCGGTTCAGGTTGCCGACGATGCGGCGCGCGATTGCCAGCGCGTGCGCGTCGTTGTGCGCGAGGTGATCGGCAACGCCCGAGAGGCGCGTGTGCACGTCGCCGCCGCCGAGTTCCTCGGCGGTGACCACCTCGCCGATCGCTGCCTTCACCAGCGGCGGGCCGCCGAGGAAGATCGTCCCCTGGTTGCGCACGATGATCGATTCGTCGCTCATCGCCGGCATGTACGCGCCGCCCGCGGTGCACGAACCCATCACGACGGCGATCTGCGGGATGCCCATCGCGGACATCGTGGCCTGGTTGTAGAAGATGCGGCCGAAGTGCTCGCGATCCGGAAACACGTCGTCCTGCGTCGGGAGGTTGGCGCCGCCCGAGTCGACCAGGTAGATGCACGGCAGGCGGTTCTCGCGCGCGATCTCCTGCGCGCGCAGGTGCTTTTTCACCGTGATCGGGAAGTAGGTGCCGCCCTTGACCGTGGCGTCGTTGCACACGACCACGCACTCGCAACCCGACACGCGCCCGATTCCGGTGATCACCCCTCCGCCCGGCGCATCGCCGTCGTACAAGCCTTCGCCCGCGAGCGGGGAGAGTTCGAGGAACGGAGTGCCTGCGTCGAGCAGGTTCTCGACGCGTTCGCGCGGCAGCAGCTTGCCGCGGCCGACGTGCTTGGCGCGCGCCGTCTCCCCGCCTCCCAGCGCTGCGGCGGCGCTGCGCTCGCGCAATTCGCCCACCAGCAGGCGCATCGCCTGCGCGTTGCTCTGAAACTGCGCGTCGCGGGTGTTCAGGTTGGTTTCGAGGCGTTTCAAGCGCTTCTCCGTAGTGTGGTTGTCGTGCGCGGGCCGGATCTATCCGGCCATGGCGCCGGTGCGCGCCGCGCGGTTCCTGGGCGGCGCGACACGCGCTCCGACGCACTGCATCACCAGTTGGGTGTGGAGGTCGATCAGTTCGCGCTTGGCGAGGCGCCCGCTCTCGTTGTACCAGGCGCCCACGCCGGTGAGCATCGCGAGGATCGCGAACGCGGTGATCCGCGGCTCGGGCACGCTGAAGCATCGCTCGCGCGTTCCGTCGGCGAGGATCCTGGCGAGGACGTCCTCGTACCTGCGCCGCAGCGCCACGACGCCGCGGCGTTCGGCGCCGTTCAGGCTGCGCAGTT
>JAHDXY010000320.1:3843-4767 GCA_023384005.1 Burkholderiaceae bacterium
ATGTTCGCGACGAAGGCCTCCTGCCGGCGAAGGGTGTGAAAGCGCACGTGGAAGTCGACGAAAGCGCGCAGCCGCGCCACCGGATCGGCCGTGCGCGGCGCCTCGGATTCCCAGCGCGAGAGCAGGAACTCCAGATGCTCGACCAGCAACGCGACCAGGAGTTTGGACTTGCCGGGGAAATAGCGATAGATCGTCCCGGGCTGCACGCCCACCTTCTCGGCGAGCTGGCGCATGGTCATCGCCTCGAATCCGCGCGCCGAGATCAGCGCCACCGCGGCGGCGCGGATCGCCTCCTCGGTGCGCGTGCCGTCCGATCCCGCGGTTCTGGCCATGGCGGCATCATACGCTGGAATTGAACGGTTGACCGTTTAATTCCAGCGTCGCGATCCGCGCAGCGCACCGCGGCGCGCGCCGCGATGCTGACAGCGCGCCGGGAAACGTGCTGTAATCGTTCGTTCGATCGCCAGGGAGGAAACATGAGACTTCAGTTCGCAGTACTCGCCGCAGCATTTCTGGTCGCCGCATCCGCGCCAGCGCAGGACAAGCTGATCGCGGGCGTCGACGGCACCTTTGCCCCGCACGCGATGCCCAAGCTCGGTGGCGGGGTCGAAGGCTTCAACGTCGACATGATCAACGAGATCGGCAAGCAGCTCGGTCGCCCGATCGAGATCTTCGCCGGGCAGTTCTCCGGCCTGATCCCGGCGATGAATTCCGGCCAGATCAGTTTCGTCGGCGCGCCCACGACGGTGACACCCGAGCGGTCGCAGAACCTGCTCTTCACCGAAGGCTACCTGAACACCTACTACGCCTTCGTCGTGCCGGCCAAGTCGGCGGACATCAGTTCGCTCGAACAGCTCAAAGGCAAGACCATCTCGCTCAACCGCGGTTCGGCCTACGACAAGTGGGCGCAGGAGAACGCCGCCA